>JAEWYP010000056.1 GCA_023395615.1 Bacillota bacterium | reverse complement strand
TCAGCCCGTTTCCGGTCATCCGGTCGGCCCATTCCGGACCAAACTCTGATTGAAGTTTTCGGTATGTATCCCCCAGCCGGCATCGTCTGCTTTCCAAGTTATGCGCATCCGACGCAACCAGATTGATCCTCCCTTTATGCAGCAGCATCCGAACCGTGATCGCAGTGAAGCCAAAGCCTCTCTTCAGGATCGCCGACTCATTGAGCTGAAATAAAACCTGATGTTGTTCCTGCAGTCGGATCGCTCTTTTTGGATGCCGCATCAGGCAGGAATATCGTTCCACATGCGCCAGAACCGGAACATAACCATTGCAAAGGATGGTTGAGATCGCGTCAAGTATTTTAAAAAACTGTACCTGGGGATCAAATTCCACCAGCACCCGGTTTGTGCCCGCCAGCGTCGGCACCCGTTTCTCCGCCAGGTATCGGCCTGTTTGAAAGGTGTAAAGCATCTCCGATCCCGGCAGTACACGCAGGTTGAACCCCAGGCGTTTACAGGCGCGGTTTGCCTGCGTTACACGCTGTTCCAGGAGCGCCATGGAAAAAGGAACAATGCCCGGTGTGATGTGCGGAGTGGCAATGATCGTCGTTACACCCGCACGTTGCGCTTCCGCAAGCATCTGTTCCATTTCCGTCTCGTTCTCCGGCCCGTCGTCCATTCCATATAAAAGGTGGTGGTGCATGTCTATTAAACTGAGCATGATTGTTTCCTTTATACCGATCCGACCCGGCAGGGAAAGAGCGGTCAGTACTGGCCGTAGTGTCCGTAATGGTTATAATAAGAGCGCCCGGTATATTTCCGGTTCTCAAACGCGTCCTGCGGAACGTTATTGAGTGCGGCGCCCAGCGCCGTACAGCCGGATAATTCAATTTGCTGCCTCGCCTCCTCCAAATCTTTTCGCCGAACCATATTGTAGCCCACCGTGAGCATCGCTCCGTCGCAGGACTTGGCGATTTCCGACGCATCCACGATCACGCCGATCGGCGGTGCGTCCACCAGCACGTAGTCCGCCTGCGAGGAAAGCTGCCGGATCAGGGTTTGAAACCTCGGTGAATTCAGCAGCGCCAGCGAATTGGATACCGCGATGCCGATAGGCACAAAATAGGCTCCGTCTATATCCGTCTGGTACAGAATATCCTCGATTTCGCACTTGCCTGCCAGATAATGGGCCAGCCCCAGTTTCTCTCCGCCGGTATACCGGGCCTGATAGTCCGTATCGATGGTGGAACGTCTCAGGTCCGCGTCCAGAAGGACGACGTACTTGCCCAGTTCGGCCAGCGTGCGCATCATCTGGACGGACAAAAACGATTTCCCTTCGTTGGCCGTCACACTGGTGACCATGATGCTGCGGTATTTATCACCCGTAAAAGTCAGGTTAGTGCAAAGCGTGTTCACCGCTTCCCTGGCCGAGTAATCCAGCTTGGGAAAGTTGCCAAAAGATACCATCTTCACGCCTTCTCACCCCTTTTCGGTTTTTTTCCGTCTTTTACATTGGCCGACTGGTATGCAGGTATTACCGCCAGCACGGACAGCGCCGTGTACTTTCGGATATCATCGACCGTTTTCACTTTGTCGTCCAGCAGGAAGCGTACCGTAATCCAACCCAGTGCGAGAAGCAACCCAAGCATCAGCCCAATGGCGATATTTCTGGTTTTGCTCGGGGACGAGGGAGTTTTTGCTTCAATTGCAGTGGACATCATGTTGGGTTCTTCGGTCGCCATGGTGCCGGCAATGTACTTGATAGCAACGGACGCATACTCGTTGGCCATCGCGGCCGCCTCTTTGGGATCGGGCGACTTCACGGTGATGTAAAGCATCCGCGTATCTTTTGGGTTTTCAACGGTCAGCATACCCTGCATCTGGGCTACGGAATATTTAAGGCCCAGGTTGCTTGCCACGGTCTGGTGTACTTCCCGTGTTTTAAAGAACTCCATATAATCGTTGGCCAGATAAGAGCCGATCTGCAGATCCGACAAGTTTACGATGGACCCGCTGGAGTTGAGGATATACATCTTCGCTGTAGATTCATAGATTGGCGTAACCATCCAGAATGTGTATGCAGCGGAGAGCAGCGCCCCGAGAACCGTCAGCAGGAGAATCAGCTTGATGTGCCTGACAAACTGCTGTACAAGCTCAATCAGGTCTATCTCCGTTTCCTGCGACTGCAAACCGGTTGCCGCACCTGAGCTGGTCGCACGGCTCTCATTTTGTGATCCCACCTCTTTTGATCCCGTTGTGTTCATTCCCATCCTCCCGAATCAATGCCTAACTCAGGCGTACTGTTCGTCATCTGAAAAACGGTAAAAAAAAGAAACCTCTACGGTTTTCTGTGTCTCTCAGTCTTAAGCGTCTACAGGGTTTCTTCCGCCGCAAACGCGTTCCCTTTTGTTTCCCGATCCTCTATATAGTTGAAGCCAAGCCAGATTTTGATCGTTTTACCGCCAAAAGTGATGCTTACCTGGCCGCTTTTATTTCGCCTGTCAATCCTTGTAATATGCCCTTCCAGATCCTTCAGCGGTCCGTCGGCAATCTGGATTCTGTCCCCAACCCGGTAGGCTCTGGACAGACCAATCAACCCCTGATTCTGGAAAATCCATTTTGCGTAGGCTTCATCATCGCCATAAAGTCGCCAGTCGCCATCGGTGTAGGTCAGAACGGAAATAATCTCTTCTCTGGGCAAGGTTTCCAGCGCTGAAAACCCTTCCGGCACCTGCAAGAGGACATACCCCCGCAGAATCACCTCATTGTGTAGCGTCGTAATCCCCCGCAGTGTTCTCCGTTTTGTTTGATACACAGCGGTCGCAGTGATCTGACTGCAGCGGGTTCGGATGCAATTGGCGATGATGCTTTCCTTTCCGCTCTGGCAGAATACGCACCCGTATTCATACGATTTTTGGGGTACGTTTAATAAACGTTCAGACGCCATGTTGACTCCTTTATCCTTCATGTTCTGCTGTATTCAGTATCTGTCCTGAGAATCAGGGCATACGGAATAGGACAGGGCCTTTTTGATGGTCCGCTATGATCATTTGTTTTTCGTTGGCACAGACAAAGAAAAAGCCGACACGCGCATGGATAAAGTCTGCAGACGGGCGTTACTTTTCAGCAACCGCTTTCCCGGGGCAAAGCTTCGCCCCCCCGATCTCTTCGGATCGGACCCACAGCCTTATTTATCCCATGCGCCGTCGGCACCACTGAACTCTCAGCATCTGCTTATGCGTTGGTATTTCATCACGAACCCCTCGGAAAGAGATATATGCCATTCATGTAACTATTTACCAGCAATTTGATGTGTTAATAATATGAAGGAATAGCATACGTTCCGCAGGATTTGCTTTAAAACGTCCGTCTCCTTTCATTTTATGATTCCCTTCAAAATACAACCCATTATAGCATGTCGCCCCCCATAATGTCCATTAAGTTCGCATAAATTCTACCGTGAGATTGCAAAAAACAGGAAAAGTGCATGAATCTATTTGTTAAGAAACAAACAAGCCTTTTGTGGCATAGGTTATATATTTCTCTTGCATTTTGTTTTTTAATGTAACCGTTTTGTATCCTATTTTCCTGCAGATTCTGTGTCTTCGAAATGGCAGATTTTATAGGGACATGATTTGGAATATTCGGTTGAAAAGCCTCCGGAAAAGAACATTCTCATCTTTTCCGGAGGCTTGGGATTCGACTGTGGGCATTTCACGTTGAATGCAGCGGGAACGTGCCGCGATGTTTTATGCTTTCTGGGCTTCCGTCTGGCAGGAGATCACCTGTAAGGCAGGGGGTGTCGTAAAGTTTTCATATAACTCCCGGTAGGAAATCACAGGGTTCAGCCAGGCTTTTTTCAAAGTCTCGGGCCGCAGAATCACAGGCATCCGGTCGTGATATGGGAGCATCTGCTCATCCGCCGCCCGGGTCAGAATTGCAAAGCAGTCCGTCACCCCCGCGGCAAACACGCCGTCAAGTTGTCCGTACAGGCCCGCCATGTACATCAGTTCGCTTGGCTGCGCCCCCGCCAACAAAAAAGCAAACTTTTCCCCGGTTCTTCGTCCGTTTGTATGCATCCATTCAAAAAACCAGCTGGCAGGGATCAGGCAACGGCGGCTTCCCGCCGCTTCGCTAAACATCGGCACACTGTCGGCCCTTTCACTGCGGCTGTTGATCACCAGACCTTTGCCTCGCGGAAAACCCCATCGCATCGGCCGAACGGTTACACCCGTTTCCGGCTCCCGCAGGATCACCGGGGCGATCTGTGACGGGGCGATTTCTCCGCCTTTCACCTGATCGGCCATGGGCAGTCTCCGCTTTTCCAGTTCGGCCAGGATCGCCCGGGTCTTGATATTCTCTTCCTCGGTGTCGATATAATAACGTCCGCACATGGGCGTGTCTCCCCGGGCCACTGCCCGCTCAGAAAAACAGGTTACGAATATCCTCTTCGGTCAGGCTGTCCAGCGCGGCTTCGCCTGCCAGCACCACGCGGTCAAACACGGCGCGCTTGCGCTTGCTCAGATCGGTCACTTTTTCCTCAATGGTGCCCTGCGCGATCAGGCGCAATACATCCACATCCCGTGTCTGTCCGATACGATGGGCACGGTCCGTGGCCTGATCCTCCACAGCGGGGTTCCACCATGGGTCGTAGTGGATCACCAGGTCCGCTCCCGTCAGGTTCAGGCCGGTCCCGCCCGCCTTCAGGCTGATGAGGAAAACCTGCCCTTCGCCGCCGTTAAAACGGTCGCATAGTTCTTGCCGGATTTCCGGCTTGGTGGAACCGTCCAGATACAGGGTTTTTACCCCTTCCCGCGACAGCCGCTTCCGGATAATCTGCAGCATCCCCACGAACTGGGAGAATACCAGCATCCGGCGCTGGCCTGCCACCGCCTGCTGCACCGTTTGCACCAGCAGTTCCAGCTTGCCGCTGGTACCCTCGTAATCGGGCAGGAACAGCTTGGGGTGGCAGCATACCTGCCGAAGTTTTAACAGCACGCTGAGCACCTGCATCCGTGCACGCGGGAGCGATCCGCTGGCCAGCGCCTCCCCCACGTGCTGGCGAAGCGTTTGCAGCAGCTGGTTATACACCTGCTCCTGCTCCGGGGTCATGGCGGCGTACAGGCTTTGTTCCCGCTTGGCGGGCAAATCGGCCAGCACTTCTTTTTTGAGCCTCCGCATCAGGAATGGGCGAATACGTTCCCGCAATTCCTCGGCACGCTCGCTGCCGCCATACCGGCGCAGGAAGGCCGCCTGCGTGCCAAGATAACCAGGCAGCACGAAATCGAAAATGCTCCACAGTTCCCCCGTGTGGTTCTCCATGGGGGTTCCGGTCAGCGCAATCCGCACCTGCGCGTTCAGTTCCTTCGCGGCGGCCGCGCCAATGGACTGGGAGTTTTTCACGAACTGCGCCTCATCCAGAATGGCAAACCGAAACGGGGTATCCCGGAGCAGGGCGATGTCCCGGCGCAGCAACGGGTAGCTGGTCAGCACCACGTCCACGCCCGGGTCTTTAAGCACTTCTTCAATCTGTCGCACACGTTCTTCCCGTACGCCGGTGATCAGCCGCACGGTCAGCCCGTCGTCAAACCGCTTGAATTCCGCCAGCCAATGGTAAACCAGCGATGTAGGGGTCACCACGATGTTCTTCATCGCGCCGTTCTTCTTTTTTGCCGCGGAGAGCGCGGCGATCACCTGCACCGTCTTGCCCAGCCCCATTTCATCGGCCAGGATACCGCCCATTCGCGCTTCATACAGCGATAAAATCCACCCGGTGCCCCGTTTTTGATATTGAGCCAGTTTGCGCAGAAGCCGCGCGGGAATAAACTCCTCCGCTTCCTCAGCGCGTTCGGTCAGCGCCCGGGAGGCGTGCTCCACTTCTTCGGTCGCTTCCACCTCACCGCCGGCCATGCGCAACATGCTCAGCATATAGGCCGCCCGGTACGCGCCAAAGCTCAGCTCCCGAGCATCCGGCTCGGCATGGGGATCGTCCAGCCCCGCCGCGTCCAGCAGCTCCTGCGCCACAGGCGCTAATGCCGCCATATCGCGCAGGTCCAGGAACTCGCCTGTTTTTAGCCTTACATACTGTTGCCGTTCCTTCACCGCCTGCAAAACCGGCAGCAGTTCGTTTACCGGCTCGCTCTCTTCCAGCAGGGTAAACACCAGCCGCCCGCCGCGCATACGGAAGGCTGCACGCGCGTTGAAACGGCGCGGCCGGATGCGGCGGAACGATTCGCTTACGTATACTTCCGCCAGCTTCCCCAGCTCTGTTACGCCCTGTGTGCAAAAAGACAGAATCTCTCTCGCGCGGTGCAGCACAATCCGTCCTTCTCGCACCACGAAACCCGCGTCGGAAAAAAAGTCCAGCAGTTCGGTTTCAGCCCGTCCGTCCCTAAGCAGCAGCCCCGGCTGTCCGTCCGGCGCAGGGGCGGGCTTTTCGCATTCCGTTTCTTCGGGGCGGAATAAATACAGCACCTTGTCGCCATAATGCAATTCCACACGCGCTTCCACGTCCCCGTCGGCCATGTCCACGTAGACCCTCGCCTTCAGCGGATCGTTCAGCAATCGGCGGTTCAGGCCTGCGGATGGCAGCACCGTGCCCACGGTAGCCAGCGCCGGGAGGAGGGTGGATAACGTTTCTTCAGCATCCCCGCCATCAAAGCGGAAGGCGCGGCCCCGGGCCGCCAGCAGGCGGCACACCCTTGCCTGCGCGCCGTGCAACCGCGCGACTTTCCCGTCCAAAAACACATATCGCCCGTCCGGCGTGATCAACTTCAGGTCTTCCGCGCCGTCGGCCCGCGCAAAGATCGCGTCCCCCTCCAGCGACACGGAAAAGCAAAGCGACAGCTCCACTGTGCGAACTCCCTGCTGCGGCAGGCGCTGGTTGCCCGTAATCAGCAGAAAAGACCGATTTTCCAGAAAACGCATCACGCTTTGCAGAAACGCGCCGGAAAGCATCAGAAAGCGACCGTCGCTGACGGGTCGGGCACCGGGCGTTTCCGGCGTGCCGTTCTCCGGCTCGGGCTTTTCATCGCCGCCCTCTTCGCGCAGGGGTACATGGCTCATTAGCATTGCCAGCAAAGCTTCATCATCTTTGGAAAAACGCATACCTGCCGGGCGGTAGGTAAATTTGGGCGAAAGCTCCAGCGTTTGTCCGCGCGTATAGCAGGTCAGCAGTTCCGCAATGTCCCGCACGGCGTACATCCGTTCCTGCCCAAGCTGCAGGCCCAACCCGGCCCGACCGTCTTCCAGCAGGCGCAGGGTGACGGTGATGCGTACGCTTTCGCCGCCGGGGATCGCCCGGCTGAGCGCCAGCAGCATATCCTGCCCCAGCGCCTGCTCCTGTTCCTTACGAAGCCCCCGGAGCGTACCATCCTCCTCCGCCTTCAGCGTCGCGGCCACAATATGCGGGCAGCCCGCCGCGCCCTGCGCGCCACAGGTACAGGCTGCAGTTCCATCGGCACGCAAAGTGACTGTCTGCTCGGGGGTCGTCCCCACGCGCAGAGTAAGCGCCTGCCGGTCCTGTCCGGTCAGGGTAACGCTCCCCCGGCGGAAAATATCTTCGCCCTCCCGGCTGGAGTTTATGGGCGTGTGATTCGCTTCCTGCGGCATGAGTACCTCCTATGATCTTATCCTGTTATCATTCGCCCCCCGGCAGGGAAGTTCCTTCCCGCAATCAACGCAACGCACAGGAGAAATCACGAGTCCAAAGTCACGGGAATCCTTTCGTACGTTGACTTTTCCAGTGCTTCATGCTATGATGCAGCTTAAACATAGCATTTGGGGAGGCGACCAATCCCTATGAAACGGATGCGCAAGGATCTGTCACGCGTGATGGATGAAACGACCGCGCGGGGCGAAACGCCCTGTGCGCTGGTACTGCTGTGGCAGGACGGCGAGGAAAAGTTTTTCTATGCCAGCGGGCACGCGGATCTGGGGCGTAACATCCCCGCCTGCCGGGATACCATTTTTCGCCTTTTCTCGCTGACCAAGCCGATGACCGCCGCCGCCGCCATGACGCTGGCGGAGCGCGGCGACCTGGACCTGATCGCCCCGGTGAGTGAATATCTGGACGGATTCCAGAACCAGCGGGTAGCGTTAAGCGACACGGAGACGGAGCCGGTCAGGCGCCCCGTGCAGGTACGCGATCTGTTCTCCATGACCTCCGGGCTGTGTTATCCCGGCGAGGCCACGCCCGCGGAGCGCGCCATGGCGCGCCTGTTTGCCGATTTTTCCGCCGAAGAAGCGGCGGGCAGCCAGCCTGATACCCTGTCGCTGGCCAAACGCATCGGGCAGCAGCCGCTGGCCTTTCAACCCGGCGAAAAATGGATGTACGGCACCTCGGCGGACGTGCTGGGCGCGGTGATCGAGGCCGTATCCGGCAAGCCGCTGGATGAGTATATGCAGGAAGCGCTTTTCGATCCGCTGGAAATGAAGGATACCGGCTTTTTCGTGCCGGAAGACAAGCGCAACCGCTTCGCCACCCTGTACGAACGCAAGAACGGCATTCTGTCGCCGTTTGTACAGAACCATCTGGGCCTGAACGCGTTCCTTACCCGCCCCAGCTACATCGCAGGCGGCGCGGGCGCGGTTTCCACCATCGATGATATGCTTCGCTTCGCGCGCATGCTGCTGGGCGAAGGCGAAATCGGCAATACGCGCGTGCTTTCTCCGCGGTCGGTCGCGTGGCTGTCCCACAACCACCTTAACGCGAAACAGCTGGAAGAGCTGGAATGGGATTCGCTGTACGGCTATGGTTACGGCGGCCTGATGCGGGTGCTGATGGACCCGGCCCGCAGCTTCTCGCTGGGCACGGAAGGCGAATATGGCTGGGACGGCTGGACCGGCCCCTATATGAGCGTAAACCCGAAGGATCATCTGGCTCTGCTGATTTTCCAGCAGAAGACCGACTCCGGTATCACGCCGCTGACGCGGAAAATCCGCAATATCGTATATTCGCACGCGGAATGATCGCGGCGGCGGGGGCGAACCGCTTGCCAAAACGGTCCCGCGCGCGTATAATACAGCCACAGCGATGACCGCGGAAGGGATCGCGGCGCTTTTTGCAGAGAGCGGGCGGCCGGTGCAAGCCCGCAAAGGCGCGTGTTCCTTTCCACCGCGCGAGCCGCAGGCGACGAGTCTGCCGGGAACGCCCGATACAGCGCGGAAAAGAGAAGCGCGGATACCCGCGCTTAAGCCGGGTGGCACCGCGGAGCAACGCACCCTCCGTCCCTGTGATGGCGAAAGCCGTCGGCAGGGGCGTTTCTGTTTATCGCAGGAAAGCCAAAGGCAACAGGGAGGTATAAGGTATGCTGGATATGAAACGAATCCGCCAGAACCCGGACGAACTGAAGGAAATGCTTGCCCACCGTAACATGGACCCCGCTGTGGTGGACGATTTTCTGGCCAAGGATGAACAGCGCCGCGCGCTGATGGCCCAGGTGGAGGAGAAGAAAGCCCTCCGCAACCAGACCAGCAAGCAGATCGGCCTGCAAAAAAAGAACGGCGCGAGCGAGGCGGAAACCGCCGCTACCATGGAGGAAATGCGCCGTCTGGGCGACGAGATCACCGCCATTGACGCGGACGTAGCCGAGCTGGACACGGCACAGAACGATTTTCTGATGCGCACGCCCAACTACCCGCACGCCTCCGTGCCCGTCGGAAAGGACGATACCTTTAACGTGGAGCAGCGCCGCTGGGGCACGCCACGCGCCTTCGCGTGGGAACCCAAGCCCCACTGGGATATCGGCACCGACCTGAAAATACTGGACTTCGACGCGGCCGCTAAAATCAGCGGCGCGCGCTTCACGGTGTATCGCGGGCTGGGCGCGCGGCTGGAACGCGCGGTGATCAACTTCTTCCTGGACACACATATCGCCGCGGGCTACGAAGAAGTGCTGCCCCCCTACATGGTCACCCGCGCAACCATGACCGGCACAGGCCAACTGCCCAAGTTTGAGGAGGACGCCTACAAGGTGGACCCCAACACCTTCTTAATTCCCACCGCCGAGGTGCCGGTTACCAACCTGTACCGGGATATGATTCTGGACGGGGAACAGTTGCCCATCCGCCACTGCGCCTACTCCGCCTGCTTCCGTTCCGAGGCGGGCAGCGCCGGGCGCGACACACGCGGATTGATCCGCCAGCACCAGTTTAACAAGGTGGAAATGGTGAAGGTCGTAAAACCCGAAACCAGCTACGACGAGCTGGAAAGTATGACCGCCGAGGCGGAAAAAGTACTGCAGTTGCTGGGCCTGCCCTACCGCGTGGTGTGTCTCTCCACGGGCGATATGGGCTTCAGCTCCGCCAAGACCTACGACATCGAAGTGTGGATGCCCAGCTACAACCGCTATGTGGAAATTTCCAGCTGCTCCAACTGCGAGGATTTCCAGGCGCGACGCGCCAGCATCCGTTACCGCGACACTCCCAAAGACAAGCCTCAGTTCTGCCACACGTTAAACGGCAGCGGCGTGGCCGTAGGCCGCACCGTGGCCGCGATCCTGGAAAACTACCAGAACGACGACGGCAGCGTGACCGTGCCGGAAGCGCTGCGCGCCTTTATGAAAACCGACGTAATCCGGTAAAGCACAGGGGCTGAGAAAACCGGATTCGGGATACACAAGACCGAAAGCAAACCGTTCCCAATCCGGCCTGTCTCCCGAAGAGCAGACAGAGCGCCGGATTCTCCCCCCTCATAGGAATCAGGATGTCATCGTTACACAAAGGCGCGCCCGCGAAATTCGTGGGCGCGCCGGTTGATATACCGGGAAATCGGATTACAATTGGCTGGTTTCTGCTGTTTCCGCAGGTCGGAAGGTTTGCAGAACCGTTTTTAAATCGGTCATCAACGCCGCGTCCGGCGCGTGGGTCGTATCGTCGTAGTAGCAGTAAAAATACGCGCTGGTGCCGTTCAGGATGGTTTCGGCATAGTAATAAGGCCCGTCGCTGTCCTCCATGGAGAAAACGTAAAAAGGTACGCCGCTGGCTGCGGTCAGCGTATCCGCAAGCGCCGCGTTCTGGTCGGTAAAACTGGCCAGCGTATCCGCCACATATTGCTGTTTCTCCTTATCGGTGGCGTTTGTCAGGCTGAATCCCTCGTACCCATCCACCGTCGCCACCGAAGCGTCAATCAGGCAGGTTTCTCCGTCCAGCAGAAACAGCCAGATGTTGTCCGTAGTGCTCTCGTCGGTATACGAAGTATCATCCAGCGTGTAGGTATCGGGATAGTCGATGGTGTAATACCCTCCCGCTGTATAAGTTTCGCCCAGGGCAACCAGCGGCAGGCAAAGTAACAGTGCAACCAATGCAGCAACCCATTTTCTCATCAGACTCGCTCCTTTCAGAGTAAGAGCAGGTACAGGATACCCTGTTGAGGTGACGCCTGTATGAACGATCGGTGAGCATTCTATGCCAAATCGTCCCTGCCGGGCATGCGTCCCTGCCGGGCGATCAGCTTTGCTTTTCTTCCTCCGCCGGGATAGGGATGGGTTCTCCTTCACCCACAACGGTTTTCGCGTTTCGGGCCGCACGGTGGCTGTCGCGAACGCTGCCCGCGATACTAAGCACAGCGCCAACGATAAGGAACAGGTAATACGTGAAAAAACGCCATATCAGCAGTGCCAGACCGATGGTGCCCTGCGTGAACATGCTGCCGAAGAACACCATAAACCCGCCCTCCTGCGCGCCGCTCGCGCCGGGCAAGGGGGTGTAACTGGCGCTTACGAACAGCAAAAACGCCACCGTCAGCAGCAGATACCACGGCGTTCCGCTCATATGGAAGGCATGGTATACGCTCAGGGGAACAGACATCAGCCCAAGCAGGCTCAGGCCTGCCAGCGCAAGCATTCCCACCAGCTGACCGGGGCGGCTGGCCAGCCGCAGGATGCTGGCGTGGTAGGTATCCAGCCCGGCGCTGATGCGCAGCATCTGCTCCTCCGGGTGTTTCACCAGCCGCATTTTCGCACCCAACCGCACGAAGAAGCCGATAATCGCCTGCACCATCGGCCGGTGCAGCGCCACCAGCAAAATCAGCGGGATTGCCGCGAAGTTGATGGCATAGCCAATATAAATCGCCCATTTTGCGCTGGCCAGTTGCGTATTCACAAACCCCCGGTTACTCAGCCAGAGTACCGTGGTCATCAGCACCAGCATCATCTGCTGGGCGAAAAACTTTATCGATATGGCCGAAGTACCGATGGGCACCGGAACGCCCCGTTTGCTTAAATAATACACCTGCAG
This sequence comes from Bacillota bacterium, assembly GCA_023395615.1. Classification (GTDB taxonomy): domain Bacteria; phylum Bacillota; class Clostridia; order Christensenellales; family Aristaeellaceae; genus CAXXOK01. The sequence continues at coordinate 8,549 of JAEWYP010000056.1, read as the reverse complement.
GGGCTGGCCACCGCTGGCTCCGGGGGTGATGTTGGAGTAGTAAAAACCGATCAGCGTAACATACAGCGCATATCCCAGTGTGATATTCTGCTTTTCTTTACGTAAAAAGTAGTAAAGGCTCGTCATGTCAAAAAACATGTAGGCTCCCCAGCCCAGCAGTGCGCAAAACACCCACTTCAGGTCCAGCGTAAACAGCACTTCCCATGCGTTGGTCAGTTCGCTGTTGCTGAACGCAAGCACCAGGATGATTGCCAGAGTGAGCCCGATAAAAAGAAGACTCAGCAGGTTTTTCTTCATAAAGCGCCCCTCTGCGCGGCCTTCATGGCAATCAGCGCCTGATAACGCTCCACCACCTGCACCATCAGCCGGTTCCATGGAATCGGAATTGTTTCCCGTGCGCACTGCCCTACCGCAGCGGCAGTCGGCAGCGCCTCCGCAATGCCCTGCGCAATGGATTCCACCGTGTTTTCACACAGATAGCCGTTCACCCCGTGCGTCACGCCTTCCGCCGAGCAGCTGCCCGCCACCAGCAAAGCCGGCGTACCCATCACGGCGGCCTCGCGCACCACCATGGGCGCGTTATCATATACCGAGGGGAAAACCATCAGATCGGCGCGCTCGTACAGCGCCATCATCGTAGGCCGGTCGGTGATCATTCCCGTAAACAGCACGTTTCCGGCAATGCCCAATTCCTGCGCCAGCGTCTTTAAGAAACTGGCGTCCGGCCCGGCGCCAACCATCAATAACTGAAAATCCATCCCGCGGGTCTGCAGCACCTTACAGGCGCGTAAAATACTTTCCGTATTCTTTTTCCGGTTCTGCTGGCCCACGAAGATCAGCACAGGCACCCCCTGCCGCAGGGGGAAGCGTTCCGCGGCAGCACGGCGGGCCGCGTCGCTTAAATCGAAGGGATCGGTACCGTTCTGCATTATCACAGGCGTACCCCGGTAACCGTAGTCGGCCAGCACTTCCGCCGTTTTACCGTTCACGGCCCATACCTCGTCGCAGGTGTTGTAAAAATCCACCGCGTAACGCACGCCGGTCTTCGCCAGCGTTTTGGAGCCGGTTGCCTTATAAAAATCATCGTAATATTTACTGTGAAAAGTCGCCACCAACGGCGCGCCGTCGCGTCTGGCAATCCGCCTCGCTTCCCGCCCGCCAAAAAACGGGCTGTGCGCGTGCAGAATATCAAATTTACGGTCGTTCACCGCATCGCGGAAGCTTTTACTCATCCGCGGAAAGCCAACGCGGTAAGCTTCGCCCGGAATGCGCATCCCATCGTACAGCAGGGTTTCACAGTTCACCTGCTCCGGGTACAGCGGGTTGTTGGGGGCGATATACAACGCTTCGTGACCCATCGCCTGCAGGGTCTGGCAATAGCTGAGCATCACACGGCCCACCCCGTCCAGCGTGGGGGGGTAGGTTTCGCAAAACTGTCCGATCAGCATCTTCCAATGCCCTCCCGAGGCGCGAAAAAGAGTGCACGCCCAATTTTTTCTGCGGATCATTCGGGGCCGGCAACGGCTCCCGCCGGCACCAGTATAGCACAGCTTCTCCGGATTGGAAACCTTCGTTTTCCCTCGCGGGTCCGCGCATCCGGCTTGACCGGCCGATAAGCGGAAGGTCCGGTTATCGTTCTTTTTCGTACCCATACCGGGCAAGTGTTGACAGCCCGTACACGCTATGCTAAAATTACCCCGTTATATAACTGACGGAAGTGGATCGAACCACAGGGAGTATAACGTTAAAAAGCCGACCGTCTGGGCAACATGCTTGCAGGGTGGGTTTTTTTGTGTTCGCAAACAAACCTGACCGCTGAAGCGAAAAAAAAGCAGAGTAGAACTTTGTGCGTACGTAAATCACGGATTTACAGTGCCCTCTGAACGGGGAGTTGTCAGGGGGACGAAAAGCCTTACGGCTTGCGGTACAAAGTTCGCATCCCGCTGCTACATCAGGAGAAGTGGGACTTTTCGTGTTCCTCCTGTTATGTAGCCGTGCTGCATAACAGGAGGAATTTTTATGAAGAACAGATAGCGCCCCTGCATAACGGCCTAAATATAGAGCGTTTTGGAAGGAGTGGTCTTTTTGAAAAACTCATCTCAGTCTATCCGGCGCATTACCCTGTCCGCCATCTTTTTAAGCCTTTCGCTGGTGGCGAAAACCATGTTTTCTCTGTATATTCCCCTGTTCGGACAAAACGGCATCAGCGTCGGCGTCTCCGGTATTTTCTCCATCCTCCCCTCGCTGTTGTTCGGCCCCCTGTATGGCGCGATCGTATCCGGTCTATCCGATTTGCTGGGGTATCTCCTGAAACCCTCGGGCGCTTATCTCCCCCTTTTAACGCTTACCGCAGCCCTTGGCGGATGGCTTCGGGGCGTTTTATGGCGGTTTTTGCAAAACAAGGATAACCGAAAGCTAAGGATCGTCGTAGTGGTCTGCTCTTTGCTCCTGCTTTCGGTGGGTATTTACAATGCCGTCTGCCTGTCCGCGGATGGCGTAAACGCCGCTTATTACACCCAGGCAAACCCGGGGCAAACCGACAAGATGCACCTGATCAGCCGGATGCTGATTACCCGCACGATTAACACGAAAGATCCCTCCGGCAATCTGGCGTCCTTCCTTCCCTTTGTCACCACCGGGATCATCGGCAGCGCGGCGCTTGGCATTCTGCTGCTGCTCGCCGATTATCTTCTCTCCAAAAAACTTGCCCATCGCATTCAGGCACAGCAGGTTCCCCGGTTATTAACTGCGATGATCCTGTCCGGCGTGGTGGTAACGACGCTGAACACCGTGATTCTTCGGGAAATGCTCTTTGCTTCGTGGAAGGTGCTTCCCTTCGCCGTGGTCTGGATTCCACGGTTTGCGGAAGAAGTTTTAGGGAATACGGTGAACGCCTATTTTGTCGCTTTGCTGCTTGGCATCCTGTACGGCAATCCCACCCTGCGGTCACTGGCCGCTCCCACCGGTAAGCCTGACAACAGCACATTGAAAGCGTAACGGTTGTGGGCAGGCGGAGCGTTGCGCCTCGCTCTGCCTGCCCGTTGGCTTTGGAAAACCGGACCGCCCGTTTAATACCCTCCCGTCGCACGCACGGCTTGACGTTTTTCCCCGCGCACCGTACAATGCGGGTAGATCGTACCGCACCATACGAAGGAGGCGCCGCCGTGCTGCTGCTTCACCTGTCCGACTTGCATCTGGGAAAAAGGCTGAATGAGGTTTCGCTGATCGATGACCAGCGCCATATCCTTGCGCAGATCCTGTCCGTATTCGACGCGGAACATCCCGATGCCGTGCTGATCGCGGGCGACGTGTATGACAAACCGATCCCCTCCGCCGAAGCGGTGGGGCTGTTCGACGATTTCTTAACCGCGCTTGCGGCCCGCCGTAAGCCGATCCTCCTCATCAGCGGCAACCACGATTCCGCCGAGCGGCTGGCTTTCGGCGGGCGGCTGCTGGCCGCAAGCAACGTGTACCTTTCCCCCGCGTTTGACGCGGAGCACGCCCACGTAACACCCGTGCGCCTTGCGGACGAATACGGCCCGGTCGCCCTGTGGCCGCTGCCGTTCATCAAGCCCGCGCATGTCCGCGCCGCCCTGCCGGACGCGCCCGCGGATACCTATACCCGGGTGCTCGCCTCCGCCGTCGCCGCCATGCCGGTTTCCCCGGAGGAGCGCAACGTGCTGATCGCCCACCAGTTTGTGACCGGCAGCCTCCGCAGCGAATCGGAAGAAGTGTCCGTTGGCGGGCTGGACAACGTGGATGTCACCGCGTTTGACCCCTTCGATTACGTGGCGCTTGGCCACCTGCACCGCGCGCAGGCCGCCGGACGGGATACGGCGCGCTACTGCGGGTCGCCGCTGGCCTATTCGTTTTCCGAAGCGAAGGACGAAAAGAGCGTCACCCTTGTGGAACTCGGCCCTAAGGGAAACACGCGGATTCGAACCGTACCGCTTACGCCCCTGCGGGCGCTGCGGGAACTGCGCGGCGCGTATGCGGCGCTTACCCTGCGCGCCAACTATGCAGGCACCGCCACCGACGACTACCTGCATATCACCCTGACCGATGAGAACGACGTGCCCGACGCGCTGGCGAAATTGCAGGTGATCTACCCCAACCTGCTCAAGCTGGATTACGACAACACCCGCACCCGGCGCGATCCGTCGCAGGAGCTTGCGGGCACGGCGGAACAACGTTCCCCCATCGGCCTGCTGAATGATTTTTACCGTCGGCAGAATAACCAGCCTTTGAACGACGAGCAGCGCGCCTATGCGCTGGCTTCGATGGACCGGATTTGGGAGGGGCGCGCATGAGGCCGTTAACGCTTACGCTTTCTGCCTTCGGGCCTTTCGCGGGCTCTACGGCGCTGGACTTTGCCCCGCTGGGTGACCGGGGTCTGTACCTGATTACCGGCGTGACCGGCGCGGGCAAAACCACCCTTTTCGACGCGATCGCCTATGCCCTGTACGGCGAACCCAGCGGCGCGGACCGCAAACCCGGGATGCTGGCAAGCAAGTACGCCGCGCCGGACGCCGTTTCCTCGGTGGAGCTTACGTTTATCCACCGGGGGCAGACCTATACGGTGCAGCGTACCCTGCCCCGGGACCGGGAGAAGAAGCGCGGCGCGGGCACCACCACCGACACGGCTTCCGCCGCCCTGTTTTACCCGGACGGGCGCGCCCCGGTGGTAAAGCCCACCGAAGTGACCCGCGCGGTCACGGAACTGCTAGGCGTGGACCGGGATCAGTTCCGCCAGATCGCCATGATCGCGCAGGGCGCGTTCCAGCAATTGCTGCTGGCGGACACCGAAACACGCGGGAAAATCTTCCGGGATATTTTCGGGACGGGGCCGTATCTGGCATTCCAGAATCAGGTGAAAAACGATGCGCTGACGCTGGACCGGGAGTGCGAACTGCTGGAGCACGACATGGCGGCGCAGATAGCGGCCGTGCGCGCCGACGAGGAAAACCCTCTGGCGCTGGAGCTGACGGCGTACCGGCGCGCCGTGCCCTCCGCCGCGGATGCGCACGCGCTGATTGAAAAGCTGATCGCGCAGGACAACCTTCTGCTCGATACGCTACGGGCCGAAACCGCCGGCGACGACAGCCGCATCGGCGCGCTGGACGCGGCGCTGGGCCGGGCGGAACAGCAGGCAAAGCTGTTTGCCGAGGCAACGCAAGCCGAAGAATGGCTGGCACAAAACCAGCCCCTGCTTGCGGGCCTGAAAGCGGCGCTGGATGCCGAAACCGTCCGTACGGAAGAACGCAAGGCGCTGGAGGAGCAGGCCCGCGTCTGCCGGGCCGAGGTAGATAAGCTGACGGCTCTTGCCGCCCTGCAAGCCCGGCTGGATAAGGCGCACACACAGGCCGCCGACGCGGAAGCCGCCGCGGAAAAAAGCCGCGCGGCCTGCGCCGATCTGCTGGCGCGCACGGAAAAAGCCAAGGCCGAGCTGGCGGCGCTGGGGGACGCGGGGGCCGAGGCGGAACGGCAGGCCGCGGAACACCAGCGGCTGACCGAGCGCGTGAAAGCGCTGGACAACCTGAACACATCCCGCCGCGATCTGCAAAAGCTGGAAACGGACCTGTCGGCAGCGCAGGCGGATTACCGCCGCGTGGCGGACGAGGCCGGCAAGGCACAGCAAACCTATGAGGCGGAACACCGCCGTTTTCTGGACGAACAGGCAGGCGTGCTGGCGCAAACGCTGTCGCCGGGCGATCCCTGCCCCGTGTGCGGTTCGCGGGAGCATCCCGCCCCCGCGACATTCTCCGGGCAGGCCCCCACGCGGGAAGCGCTGGCCCTGCTCCGAAAGCACGCGGACACGCTGGCCCAGACAACAAGCGACCGCAGCGCACAGGCCGCCGCAAAGCGCGGCGCGCTGGAAAAGGCTGCTTCGGACTGGGCCGCGCGGACCGGGGACCTGCTGGGCGATCTTCCGACGGACGAGTTGCCCGCCGCGCTTACGGCGGCGCTAAACGAAGCGCAAGCCAAAAAGGAAGCGCAGGCCGCCGTCACCGCCGCGGCGCAGGCAAAGGCGCTGCGCGCCGACGCGCTCCGCGAAAGCCTGCCCAGGGCGGAAACCCTGCTGACGGCGCAGGAAACCGCCCGCCGGGAAGCCGAGCGGCAGGCCGCGGAAAAGCGTGCCGAAGCGGCGGAACTGGCAAAACGCCTGGCCGAAGAACGGCAGACGCTTGTTTACCCGGATCAGGCAGCGGCGGAAGCCGCCCTGCGGGCGCTGCAAACCGCGCTGAACGAACGGGAAGCCGCGCTGAACGCCGCGCAAAAGGCCTATACCGACGCGCGCGACGGTATCCGCGACGCGCAGGCCCGGCGGGAAGCGCTGCATAAGCAGCTAGAAGGCGTCGCACCTGTTGATGCCGCCGCTCTGCGCGCCGAGCGTGAAACCTGCGCCGCCGCGCGCGCCGCGCAGCTTACGAAACAGCAAGCACTGCTGGAACGCCGAAACGGCAACGCCGCCGCCGCAGACGCGCTGCAAAAGCTGAGCGGGCGTGCCGACGCGCTGCAAAGCAAACGGGCATGGCTTACCGCCCTGTCGCAAACAGTGAACGGCGGGTTGGCCGGCAAAGAAAAAATACCGCTGGAAACCTATGTGCAAACCACCTATCTGGACCGGATTCTTGCGCGGGCGAACACAAGGCTGATGCGCATGAGCGACGGACAGTACGAACTGGTGCGGCGTTCCTCCCCGGAGGATCTGCGCCAGAAAAGCGGGCTGGAACTGAACGTGACCGACCATTATAACGGCACCGAGCGCGATGTGCGCTCCCTGTCCGGCGGGGAGCAGTTCAAAGCTTCGCTGGCGCTGGCGCTGGGCATGAGCGACGAGGTGCAGTCTCAGGCGGGCGGGGTTCGGCTGGACACGCTGTTTATCGACGAAGGCTTCGGCACGCTGGATGAGGAATCGCTTTCCTCCGCCATCGACGTGCTCGCCTCCCTGAGCGAGGGCAACCGGCTGGTAGGGGTGATCTCCCACGTGCAGCAGTTGAAGGACCGGATTGACCGGCAGATCGTCGTTACCAAAACCCGCGCGGGCGGCAGCCGGGCGGAGATTCGCGCATAATTTGCCCGCGACCCGGTTGATTCCACCGTTTCGCGGGGGCCGGGGGCAAATCGCGCCGCCAGCAGAAATTCGCGTATAGCCTGCCCGCGACCCGGTTGATTCCACCGTTTTACGGGGTTGGACCGGCCATCGCGTGCCTGTTGCGAAGCGCGCGTCTTTTCGCTATACTGAAGGGGCTTTCTCCCCGCCGGAGCCATCCCTTCCCGCGCCCTGCCCATTCCGGAAAGGAGCGATCCCGATGCCCAACTTACAGGCCTACGTGCACGAGCTTGGCCATTTACCGTTCAGCGAGCGTCCCTTCGGCCCGCCGGACAGTCTGGCGCTGACGCAGATCGTGTATATGCCCATGGAGCAACTGCCCATGCCGGACGGTTCGGCCACGGTGGCGCAACTGTGGGCATTTTTAGAAAAGACCTTCCCCGACGGGCTGGACGACTTTTTTCAAAACCGGCGCTACGATTTTACCGAGGCCTGCGCCGAATCCATCCGTTTTTATGATCTGCCGGTTCTCCGGTATGTCAACCATATTGACCCCGTGCAGGAAACGCAGTTTTGTGCCTGCACCTTCGCCCTGCCGGACGGCGGGCGGTACGTGGCGTTTCGCGGCACCGACCTGACCGTGGCGGGCTGGAAAGAGGACCTGAACATGTCCTTTCAGCCTGTGCCCGCCCAATCGGAAGCCGTAGCCTATGTGGAAGCCGCCGCCGCGGACTGCAACGGCCCGCTGCTGCTGGGCGGCCACAGCAAGGGCGGCCACCTGGCGCTGTACGCCGCCGCGCACGTATCCGAGGCTGTGCAGCGGCGCATTGTGCGCGCCTACAGCTTTGACGGTCCCGGCGTGGACGAGGCCACCCTGCAAAGCGATGGGTATGCCCGGATCAAAGACCGCATCGAAAGCTACATCCCGCAAAGCTCGGTGGTGGGGATGCTGCTATGCTATCACCCGGTTTACCACGTGGTGCGCAGCACGGGCATCGGCCTGTTGCAGCACGACGCGCTCACCTGGCAGCTGAACGACGGCGCGTTTGAAACGCTGGAAGGGCTGGATTTGGGCACACGCGTCACCGACGAGGCGCTGCGCCAGTGGATCGACACCCTCACCCTCGAGGATCGCCGATTGCTGACGGACACGGTATTCCGCCTGATCTCGTCCCTTGACCCGGAAACCGTAGACCCGCTGGTGAAGGACCTGCCCGCCAGCTCTATCCGGCTTTTCGCCGCCTTTCGCAAACTGGAACCGGAAACCCGCGCCGAGATGAACCGCCTGCTTGGCGGCCTGTTTACCTCAGGCGCCAGCGAGGCCGCGCGCGCCATCCTGCCCGCCACCTTCCGCCGACTGGTAGACCCTTCCGCGTCGCTTGCGGGTCGCCTGCACGGCAGGCAGGAAGAGTTGGTGGAGCGGGTTAAACACAAACTGGCCCCGGACAATAAGGGCAACGATCCGGTCCGCCCCTGACGCGGAGCCTTATTTACG
>JAEWYP010000026.1 GCA_023395615.1 Bacillota bacterium | reverse complement strand
ACAGTGACCCGGTTGCGGCCGTTTTTCTTACTTTGGTACAGCAATTCATCCGCCCTCGCGATCAATTGCCTGTCAGTTTCGCCCTCGCGGTACAGGGTCGCGCCTGCGGAAAGCGTGATCTGTAAGGTGATATCTCCGAACTGTGTGGAGGTGCTTTCAATCAGAATACGCATTTTTTCCGCTACTGTCTTCAGCGCATCTGCATCCGGACATACACATACACCGACGAATTCGTCTCCTCCCCACCGACCGATGTGATCGGTGTTGCCTATGTTATGTGAAAATGTCTTCGAGACATTTTTTAACACCAGATCGCCCGCCTCATGACCGTAGCGGTCATTTAAAGCCTTAAAGCAGTCCAGATCGAAAAAGATGATGCCGAAGCTGACGGGGAAAATGGCGTGTTCGCTGATTTTGGAATGTAGCAGGGTTTCGATATAGTAACGGTTCGGAAGGTCGGATAGACTGTCCGTCAGCGCGAGTGAACGCAGTTTTTCAAGGTTATACAGGTTGGTCATGCGATCCGTCTGAACCTGAAAAAATTCGATGGCGCCTACGACTACCCCATGATCGGAGATGGGTACGGTGCGTACTACGATAGGGATACGAAACCCATTTTTATGCTTTAGATATACGGGAGCCTCCACGACGAGGTTTTTTCGGATGCTCACGACCAGTGGACAATCCGCGACGCATAAATAGGTTCCCTGTTCGTTCGTGTGCATCAATATATTGCTATTGCAGTAACGACCGACGATTTCCGCGCTGGAATAACCAGAGATGGCTTCGGCACTATCGTTCCAGTAAAGAAATTTTCGGTTAACATCCACTATATAAATGCCTTCGAATGCGTTTTTCAGGAAGGACAAATTCTGAATCATATTTTCCATACCGAACGATTTTCCTCCAATTCTCCCATGGCAGCGGGTTGATGAGAAACCACTTCGGTATTACAGGGCGCGAATGCTCATAATACACGATGACATCTTCAATCCTATCATCCTGCCTGATTCTGCTTGGAATGCTTTCCCCGTCAGCCTGTGTTGAACAGAAAAAGGCACGATGTGGCACCCTATCCCCGGGAATACAGAGTATAGCAGATACAGGGAAAACCCTCAGGCATCCCATTCCGCCAGAATGGTTTCCGCGGCGGCGATCGTTGCATTCAGCGTCAATTCCTTAACTTCGCTGCGACCTTCCCAGTTATTACCCTGATTCTGATATTGACTGTCCAGAAAACCCTGCAATGTGGTCTTATTAAAAGTAGGGTCATCGTGTTTGCGCATTTTGAAATGTTCATACGCGTCATCATATGCGTTATTGAAAACCTGTTCAAACATGTCATCCATTGGCTCGAATCCTTACTTTATTTTCTCTGCCGCGCTGTCAACAAGAAGAATTGGCGGTACGGCTTTTCTATTATAAAAGGGAAGACGTCAATTTGGCAATCCCGCAAGGAATAAAATCAGATTTGGCTGGGACACTTGTTTATCATTATGAAATACATAAAATGGGAAAATCGTACTATTTATAATGAAATATGCTATTAGAACACATGTGACAACAAAGTCAGCCCAGCAAGAACCTCCGGATAACTGATTCCACAATGTGACATGATGAGATACCTGAATTGCTTTGGAGTAATATCAAACTCATAAGCCGATTTTTATATAACGATGAAATGATCGGGCAATATCTGTCGTTATTATTATGTGCATACTAATAAAATACCCATATGCTTCTGAAAAGTAATATTGATAAAAGGATTGAAATAGGATGAACGTCTCTCTTTCTATCGTCGTACCGGTTTACGGAACCAAAGCCTACTTGCCCCGTTGTTTGGATAGCCTCCTAACGCAAAGCCTGAAAAACATAGAGGTCATCGCGGTGGACGATTGCTCGCCGGATGGATCAGTTGGAATCGTCGAAGACTATATACGGCGGGATCCGCGCGTACGGCTGATTCGTCACCCCGAAAATCGCGGCCTGTTCCGCGCACGGGTTACAGGCGCCGCCGCCGCAACCGGGAAATACCTTGCCTTTCTGGACAGCGATGATTATGTGACCTGTGATTTCTACCGGGTGGCGGTCAAGAAAGCAGAGGAAACCAACGCCGATATTATCGCCGGCGAAACATATATTGCAAGCGAGAAGAGCACCTTTATCCGCCCCTTTCACTTCGAAGCGTTGAATACCGGGCTTCTGGAAGGGGAAGCGATACGTGACCACTTCTTCCGGCAGGAGTTCACCTGCTTTGCATGGCACATGATGTGTAACAAAATCTACCGGAAAAGCCTGTGGAATCAATGTATGCCGGAGTACCAGAAAGTAACCGAACATATCATTATGACGGAAGACATCGCGTTTTCCACACTGCTGTTTTATAACGCGAAGCGTTATGGAAACGTGGAACGGAACGGGTACTTCTACTTCCAGCACGAGGCGGCATCCACAAATACCAAAGGGATGAGCATAGAACGGTTTTGTAAAAACGCCGCGGATATGACGAATGCGTTCAACTTTGCGGAACAGTATTTACAGCAGGTTGAGGCGAAACAGGACGTTCTGGAAGCGATCGCCAACGGACGGCGATATTATGCGCGTATGTGGAGGCACTTCGGCGATCACAATTTTCAGGATGAGGAGAAGCAGACGGCAGATACTGTAATGGATACGTTCTGCCCCGGATACCGGGAGCTCCAGAAACCTGAAGATTTTTTCGCGGATCGTGTGAAATCCCCCTGGAACGGGGGATATGAGGCGATTAAAAGGGAGATCATGAGCGAGCGGTATCAGGTAATCAGCTTTGATGTATTTGATACGCTGGTCGGGCGGCCGCTTGAAAAGCCTGAGAACCTGTTTCAATTGCTGAACCCGGTTTTTGACGAAGTGATGGAATGCCGCCACATTGTCGGCTTTTCGGAGCTACGGATTGCGGGGGAAGCGCTGGCCCGGCGCAAAGCGGCGGAGGCGGGCGACGCCGCGCCGGAGGATATTTCGCTGGAGGATATTTACCGTGAAATTGCGGATACGTACCATCTGAGTGATTCCTGCGCACAAAGAATGTGCGAGGCTGAGAAAGATATGGAACGCTGGCTGTGTATGGCCCGCCCTGCCGGCCGGGAACTGTACGAGCTGGCGCTGAGCATGGGGAAAACAGTGATTCTTATCTCGGATATGTATCTGGATGAGGACGCGGTTCGTTCCATTTTACGTATAAACAACTATACCGGGTTTAAACGCCTCTATCTTTCCTCGTCCTTCGGGCTTTTAAAATATACAGGGAATCTGTTTGAAACAGCTTTAATGGACCTGCGTGTTGATCCGGCGAAGATGCTGCATATCGGCGACAACCCGAGAACCGATGTGGATGCGCCTCGAAAATTAGGCGTTGCCACGATGCTGCTGCCGAACCCCAGAGATGCATTTAACGGGGAGACGGAAGGCGTAACAACCAACCGATTAAGCCGGGCTGGAGACCTTGCTATGAAATCCTTCGGGGTTACCGGGGCGCATGGCATTGCCTACGGCGCGATGCAGCAGCTGGTTGCCAATCGTTTTTTCGACATTGGATATGCTTCCTTCAATCCGGATACAGATTGGAATGCTTCTCCGTCGCTGGTAGGCTATTACGCCGTGGGAATGCATCTGCTGGGTGTCGCTCGCTGGCTGCTGGAGGAGGCGACCCTGCGGGGACACCGGGATATCTACTTCTTAGCGCGCGACGGATACCTGCTGCAACAGGCGGTAGAATTGCTGAACAGGTACGAAATGAAGCCGATTCGTACTCACGAAATGCAGGCTTCCCGAAAATGCCTGATGCCAGCGATACTGGCTACCCCACAGGACTTGTTTGCCATCCCGGTGGTTTACAGGCTCCACTCGCCGGATACAATTACAGAGTTGCTGGGGTTTTGTTTTCAGGAAGAAACGCTTCCCAAACTGCGGGAGGCAGCGGAGAACGCCGGACTCCCCTGGCAGGAGCGGTTTAGCACACAGGAAGATTTGCATCGCTTTTTATCCCTTTTCATTGAGATAGGGTACGATTCGGAAAAGCATGCCGCTGCACTGAAAATACTGGGAGAATATTATAAACCCCTGTGCGCGCCGGATGCGGCGGTGTTTGATATGGGGTATAGCGGCAGGCTGTTGTCGGCATTGGGCGTTGCTTGTGGAAAACCGGTATTTGCCTACTATATTCACAATGACGGTAATCAATGTATGCAGCTGCAAAAACGGAGCGGGTTTGGACTGAGCACATTTTATTCCATACCGCCAGCCATGTCGGGGATGCTTCGGGAACATCTGCTGTCCAGCCTCGCACCCGCCTGTATCGCGATCCGCGAACAGGACGGCCAGCCGGTTCCGGTTTTCGAAAAGACCAAACCCGGCTATTCTACGATTTTTGTGGTAGAAACGATTCAAAGAGCGGCGCTGGAGATGGTACGGGATTATACCGAGCGTTTCGGAAATGGGTTGCCTTATTCGCCTCAGCAGGTTTCCATGCCATTCGAAAGCTTTTTACGCTGCGCTCTTCCGGCAGATCATCGCATGTTTGAAGGAAGCTATTTCGAGGATGATGTGTATGGCGGATGTTCCAAGATCGGCATCTACGCGCTTACCCGCAGACAGGTGGACGCTCTCGACCCGCCGACGCCCAAGGCGCCGGTGATTCCTCCGCCGCCTGCGCCGCCCAGACATCCGCGGGTACGCAAAGTTGCGGACAAAACGAAAAAGCGACTTCAAGATAAACCGACTCTTTACAAAATGCTCCGTTTCGGGTATAAAGGAGTAAAGAAGATGTATCAAATCGTGAGAAAGGAAAATGCTGGTTCATGAAGAAAGTCGGGTTGTTTTGGTACCCAACTGAAAGACTGCCCTATCTGGAGGTTGCCGAACGTTTTCGGCAGGTGGAGCAGAATACTGGCAATCTTCTTTATATTGAAGCGCTGAAAAACGTACTTTCCACAACCCCGGTCGCTTATAATCCGAAGGAAGATACCGAAGCGGATCCATCGGAATGCGACTCTTTTGTTACGACTGGTTTGTCCTGGATTTGCGAAAATACGGAATATCCGATGATTCAGTCAATGCTGAAGCGGATTGGGCAAAAAAAACTGGTGCCGATCAGTATTGGTATTCAGGGATACGCAGGGCAAAAAACAGTTCGTCTTCATCCCAATACCGTAAGGCTTCTGATGGAAATTTCGGAACGATGCGAGATGGGAATTCGAGGAGAGTATACCGCCGGTATTCTGGAAAGCTACGGAATTCGCAATATGCGTGTCATTGGATGCCCTTCGCTTTACTTTTCATTGGGTAGAGAGCATCGTATTGTACGGCAGGAGATCCAGACACTCGACCATGTGGCGGCTAACTTCCGCACATTTTACGACTTGCTGCCGGATGGAGAACGCCGCTTTCTGCGGTACGCGGCGCAGCGGGAATGGGGATTCGTGGAACAGACGGCGTTGCCGCTGAAGCCGGAGCACCTGAATGATCCGCCACTCTTTGAAATGCTGGACGGCTGGCTACAGAGACAAAGCCGGGTATTTTTCAGCGTTGCGGAATGGCGTGAATGGATGGCCGGGTATCAGTTCGCAATCGGTAGCCGTTTCCATGGAAACGTGATCGCGATGCTCAACCGGACGCCTGTACTTTTTATCGTACGGGACGAGCGCATGGCGGAAATGTGCCGCTTTTTTCACTTGCCAACGTTGCTGCCGCAGGAATTTGATGATACGAAGGACCCGATGTTTTATTACGAAAAAGCCGACTTTACAGAGTTTAATAAAACATTCCCTTCTCTGGAGAAAAATTACCGGAGTTTTCTTGTTAAGAACGGTTTGTTGGAGCGAAAACCCGTTTGGCTGTTTGGCCGTCACAAAACAATGCCCGACAAAGTAGAGCAGGTTTGAAAGCATTGAATATCCGGGCTTCAACCGAATTGAGAAGCGCAAGCCGCAGGAAGGCTTGCGCTTTTCAATATACTTCCGTAAGGAAAATCTAAAAGGGTTTCAGCAATCTGAGCCTGCGGAGGGATGGGAGAAGGGACGCAATCTGAACGTCTGCCGGGCCGCGTGATTAATGCCGGGTGGGTCATGAACGGGAAGGCGGCAGAGTTAACCACTTGCGCTGCGTTTGGGTCCAACGCCAGTAAATAGCTGCAGCCACCCAACGGCGCGGCACAATTTTCCCCAGGAATGACAGCGTTTTATTAAAACCACCCGGGATATAGATCCCTTTCCCGGCCAACGCTCGATCCAATAAATTGCGGGTGATAATTTCCAGCGAGTTGGTTGTTATATCTCCTAAAAAACCCTGCGCGGCGATACCCTCCATAGCTTCTTTGGTGGTAGCCATGCCTCCGGGGCAAAATGCCAGTACGTTGGCGTCTTTGTCTTTCAACTCCTGCCGAAGCGAAGTGGAAAAATCAAGCAAAAATCGCTTGGACGCGGCATAGGTTGCTTTCAAAGGCATGGGGAACAGGGAGGCAAGGCTGGAAACAAAAACAACAGTGAAATGCTTTACCGGGCTGCGACGTTCCAGAATCGCGTGGGTAATGCGCAGCGTTGCGGCGTCGTTAAGGGATACAATCTTTACAACGTTTTCCCGATCCCGGCCGCAAAAATCACCTTCAAAATCCAGACCTGCGATGTTGAGAAGCATATCAAAGCGAAGCTCGCGCCGGTCAATATCCGCAAGCATCGCATCTACGCTTTCAGCGCTGGTGAGATCGCAGGCCTTTGTTATGATGGAAACTGGAAACTGCCGTTCCAAACCGCGTTGCAGGCAACGCAGCCCTTCTTCGTTTACGTCGGTCAGAAACAGTTGGTAACCGCGGCGGCTACACTCTACAGAGAGCGCACGGCCAAGACCGCCTGCCGCGCCGGTGATGAACACATTCATACGGTTACCTCCTTGTCATAGCAGATATTGCACAAGCGCTCGCTGAGGGTGAAAAGGCGGCTGGCGTTTTCAACTGTGACCTGTTTGCTGTACGGGACTTCTTTACAGTGATAGTAATATAACCCTTCCGGCACGCGTTCCCATTCACACAGGAAGGCAAACGTTCTCGCCGGCACAGCCGGAGGCTCTCCGCTCCGTTTGTGAAGCGTCCAGAACAGATTGACAAGGGTTCCTGTTTTTTTATTGCCTATATTCGTATTCACAAGACCGGGATCAACCACATAGGCACGGATGCCATATTGGGCATAACGATCGTTCAATGCTTTTGCAAACAGGATGTTGCAAAGCTTGGATTGTTTGTAGGCCGTCAGCGGGTTGTAGCCGCGCCTGAGCATGATATCGTCCCAGTGGACCCTGATCCCTTTGTGGGACCCGCTGCCGGTGAATAATACCCGACCGTTTGCTTTTTGCAGAAAGGGAAGCAGCTGATATGTCAGCAGGAAACCTGCGAGATAGTTTAACGCGAATTGCTGTTCATATCCTTCCTCTGTGGTAGCGTACCAACTGCGTACGCAACCCGCGTTGTTAATCAGCGCGTGCAGTTCTCCGCCGCTGTCCGAACGAAGGCAGGCTGCGATTCTTTCCGACACGCTTACAACCTCGCGCTCCTGCATCAAATCGGCTGCAAAAAAACGGATGTTCGCATCGGGATTTTCTGAGAGCAAGTCCCTTTTTGCCCGTTCACAATGATCCTCGCTATGCCCGATAGCAATGACGGATACTCCGCGTTGGATAAAAATGCGTGCGATTTCCAGACCGATGCCGGATGTGGCACCAGTAATGACAACTGTTTTCATTTCTTCCTCCTATATTGTTTACAAAGCCGGCAGGCTTTTCTGCGACGGGGCAGACTTGCAAGCCCGTAACCGGTTAAGCCTGAAGAACTCCCGAATTGAAAGAAGAACCAGACAGAACAGGAGCACATAGTAACCCGGCAACGCGATTGGCAGGAGAGTGCTGGGACAGAGTCGCCGAACATAAATACCGTCCAGCAGCTCATAGATAAAGAAACGTTCGGTGCCTTCCACGAGCGGGCGGAACAATAGCGCCCAGATGGCGACACAGGCTGTACAGGCGACCAGCCTGAGCCAGTCGCTCGACGGAAATTGATCCGTACGGAGCGAAACCAGACCGCAAAAATACAGCGTAGCGTGGCAGTACATGGAAAAGTAGATTTCCAGAGGCGGATAGGCCTGATAGATTGGCCCACCCGCGGTAACCATCGTTATGTAATAAAAGAATCCTGCCATCGCGCCCGAGTAGGCGGCCCAACTTTGAAGGCGTTTCCAGCCGGTTAGCAGGATAATCGGCACGGCGAAATAGGCGACCGAGGAGTACTCCACAGGGACTGTGAAGCCTTTCCCCAACAGCGGCGATATTGCGTAACGGGCGGCGGTAAGCGTTAGCAGCGGCAGGCATACGTTCCGCGTGATTCTGGCTCTGACCGCGCTGCCGTGCTTACAGAAGCTGGATGCCAGAAGATGGACAGCAATCAACATAATGAACGCGATTACGTTTAAGCCGTACATGACTGCCCCCTACCGAACAAACCAACCCCAGGCGTGCCAGAAGCCCAGAGCGCCGGAGGAAACCATGGCCACGATCATCGCAAGCACAAAACAGGCTGCAAACAGTGCCAGAGCATACAATGCAACCGTGCGGATGCGTCGGTTGATCCTCACAGGGAACTGCGGATGCACAGCAAGGGGAGGCAATGACACGCGGCCGGAAACGGAAGCCAGAACATTATGGTGAAACCGGCTGTGGGAGCGCATGAGCTGGCGAATGAATGCCGCAAAGTAGACGCAGCCGACCGCCGACAGTACGGCCAATGCCGCAAAGGAAAGCCCGAACACTGCGCCGCACCAATAGGGCATAGGCGGAAGCAGGGAATAGAGGTTGAAACCGCCGATCAGGCAGACCGAAACAACCACGCTGGCAAGAGAAAAAGCCGCTACAATCACTTCCCAGGCAAAAAGCAGAATAAAGAAGATTCCCGCGAAGAAATCGGCAAACCCAAGCCCGATGATTGTGACTGCCTTTTGAATCCGGCTGTATTTTTCAGCCCGGCCGCTTTCAAACTGTGCCGCCAGATCGACGGGGGTCCCCAGTTTTGCGGCAATTTCTGCTTCGGAATATCCGTCGGCTATTTTGAAAGCGAAATGCTGCTCATATTCGCTGATGATGTCGGCCGTGTCTGCCACATCGTTTTTGTTAAGCTCATTCATAAGCTGGGTCAGAAATTCATTTTTGGTCATGTTCATCCTCCTCCAGCAACGCCTTTACGGCGCTGGCAAATTGCAGATACTCGGTGCGATCCCTCGCATAGGTTTCCTTCCCAAGCTCCGTAAGGGAATAGTACTTTCTTGGCGGCCCGCCGCTCGCCTCTTGCAAATAGGTAGTTACGTATCCGTCGTCTTTCAATTTTCTGAGAATCGGATAAACCGTCCCATCCGCAATGTCGATATGCCTGGATAACGTATCCGCAATTTCATATCCATAGCAATCATGCTTCTTGAGCAGCGACAGTACGCACAGTTCCATTACGCCTTTTTTATATTGCGTATTCACACGGGTCCTCCTTTGGGTAGAATTAAAGTACAATTCAATGGGTACTACTATATAATATATTGTAGTTTGATATTTGTCAACAATCTTTTTTATGGAACGTGAACACGGTATCCGAACTGATGAATAAACAGATGAAACGAAGTGGGAATCCAGGTAAGTGATAAAGAAGGGGATAACGAAAACCACTGGCTAGGCCAGTGGTTTTCGTTATCCGATAGGCTCGAACTTCAATTGGTTCGGGCTTATCATATAACCCATTCAGGAAACGATTCTATCTGGGAATTACAGAGGAGTGTGGATTATTGAAAGCCTCTCCAACTGGGAACGCAGAAGCGCGCGATTTTCCGCCTCGGTTCTGGTCGGATCGCCTTGCCGGATGAGATCGCATGGACATTCCACACATTTGCCACAATGCAGCAGATGGCGATCCTCTTCGCAGCAAGTATAAATGGGACAAACGTCATGCTTTGTATATTCTGTCCACCAAACCTTGCCACGGATGGTGGCGCAACCCGCACATTGCACGGAGTACCTTTCGCATACGGTGCAGTCCGCACCACAGGGGCACAGAGTATCCGCGCGTGAAATAGAGAGCGTCATCGGCGTATAGCGAAGGCCATTCGTTACCTGTTCAGGCATTGTCTTAACAAACCCAAGGCGCTGATAAACCGGAACGGCGTACGGGGAAGCGTTGACGGTCATCCTGTCGTACGGATTGAGCAGACTTGCATGGGTAAAAAGCGACCGTCCGATTCCCTGTCTCTGATAAGCCTCATCCACAAAGAATAGAGCGATGTAACCGCCGTTGTTCCGCGTGGACAGTACGCCGATAAGACGATCTGCTTCCCATGCGCCGAAGAACCGAAGCCGCGCCACAAAATCCGAATCATCCAAACTCCTTCGAAATTCAGCGACACCTTCAGGCGAATAATCCGGCGCTTCAAAAGTTAAAAATACACGCCATGCCAGTTCAAGCGCCATGCCGGTTTCGGAAGGCTGTAATTCCCGGATCATCACCAACCCATCCCTTTCGCAGAACCATGGAGGATAGAACCTGCAAGTGAACTGACTGTGGATTCGATACGGGAAATCGGTTTTCCTGTCGCTTGAAGCTTGTCAGGAAAGTTGAATTTCCACGAACGCCTGCATCTGGGCGGTGTTTTGATAGTATTCGTCTCCAACGCCACGGTTGTGGCTGCCGTGCGCCAGCACCTGAAGCAGAACCGGGTTCTGTTCGCTGGCCTCGGCCTGCATACGGATGGCGAACTTCTTGCCATGGTAGGGGGGGACATTGTTGTCCATTTCACCGGTCTGTACATACAGCGCCGGATAAACCTCCCCCTGCCGGATATTATGGTAAGGAGAGTAGGAATACATATAGCGGAACATGGCTTCGCTTTCCAGCGGATCGCCGTATTCGGTGATGTACATCATGCCGCGGTCATCGTTACGGAAGCGGAGCATATCGGTATGGGGGACGGATGCTACTACGATGCCGAACGCATCCGGCGCCATGGTGGTAACGGCAGTCATCAGCAGGCCGCCATTGCTCAGCCCTGTTGCTACGATTTTTGCGGGTTTAGTCCAACCGGACGCGACCAGATATCGTGCGGCATCGATAAAGTCCTGAAAGGCGTTCTTTTTACTGCCCTTCATGGCAGCTTCGTGCCAGCGCGTACCATATTCGTTTCCACCACGGATAATACAATGTGCGTATATGCGACCTTTCTGCACCCATTCCACCACGTCGTGACCGGTCACCAGGTCAACAGGCCACGGGTTGGAGGACACGGAATAACCGCCGTATCCGTACATCAGCACCGGAGTATTGCCGGTAGGAATCAGGTCTTTCTGCCGCACCAGGTACACCAGAATTTTTTGCCCGTCTCTCGCGGGGAAAAAGCATTGATCCACAACAATACCGGACACATCCCGGTCCGGTTCCTGCGAAAAACGAGTCAGGACATGTGTCTGCGCGTCATACGACAACACGCAGGGATGCTGCGTAAAGCTTTCAAAGTTCAGAAACAGGCGCCCGCTATCCGATATTTCCAGTCGCTCCTCGCCGGACGCATATCCATAACGGTCGGGCAGGGGGATATCCTCCGGTGCTTCGCCGGTAAAGCGGTAAAGCGTCAGCACGGAGCAGGCATTTTGACTGTGCAGGGCCAGAAGACCATCTGGAACCACACCGGCAGCGCTGAGAAGAGATTTTTTCTCGGCAAGCGCAATGGTAAAGTCGTTTAGCAGGCTGTCCGGCGTAGTCGCTTCAGCGGTACGGATGGATACCACGTGGGAAAGAGGCGCATCATGGTTAGTGACGAAGTAATGCCTGCCTGCCTGCGATCCGACATAGATATATGAACCCATGCCGTTATTTAAACGGGTAACAGTGCCGGTGGCTTCGTCCCAAAACAGAACCAACGTATCATCGTAGGTAAGCAGCACCTGAAAAAAACAGCCGCCGTCAACCGGTGCGGTCTGGATAAACACAGCGTTTTCCGGATAAGTGTATAATGTTGTCAGCTCATTGGTTTGCCAGGCATAGCGACGAACACGATTAATGTTGCGGCTGTTAGCCGTATCCAATTCGGCATCGGAGTATAACAGGGCATTCCCATCGAGGCTCCATGCAAAGCCAAAGGTTCCGTCCAACTCCGCGAGCGATTGACGCGCGACAGCGTCCCATATGATAACGCAGCAACGGGGATGCCCGTGGATCACACCCAGCACCGCGTACAGACCGGCTTTACCCGGACAGGGCGCAACTGAAAACAGGTGCATGCGATTACCCAGCATTGCCTCGGTCAGGAGAACGTCTGTTACGCGCATCTGTTCATCCAGCGCGACCACTTCGTGCAAACCACCCTGTACGCTGCGAATCCCGCAGCGTAAGCCACAGGCCTCACGGACGCTTGTAAGTTCATGGGGTTTCTGCGTATCTTTCCGGCGAAGTTCCTGCTCCAGCTGTTCCGCCGAAAAATCCGGGTGTCCAGCAAACCATCCTTTAGTGTAGGCATTTTCAGCAGCGACGATGGACAGTGTTTCACAGGAGGTTTTATCCTCCAGATATTGATAGGGGTCTGTTATGTCTACATCGAAATATCGGTTGACAACCGGTCTTTTTGGCACATCGGGATAATTTCTCATCTGTACACGCTCCGTTATTATGATCAAGAGAACAAAGGAAAGATCAGGTCTGTGACGAATCGGACAGGGGAAAGTGGCAGGCGCACAGACGACCGTCAATCATCCGAAGCGACGGTTCTTCGGTGGCACATTTGGGCTGCGCGAGAGGGCAGCGGGTGCGGAAACGACAGCCGCTGGGCGGGTTGATGGGGGAAGGAATTTCGCCGGCGAGCAGTTCTTTTTCCTCGCGCTCACCAATCTTTGGCGTTGCAGCCAGAAGGTAACGGGTATAAGGATGACGGGGATGATAATACACCTGTTCGGTTGTGCCGATTTCACACAGTTTTCCCAAAAACATCACGCAGACACGATCAGCAATATAATGGACTACGCCCAAATCGTGGCTGATAAACAGGTAGGTAAGCCCAAGAGATTTTTGCAGATCGTGCAGCAGGTTCAGAGTTTGAGCCTGTATGGATACGTCCAGCGCGGATACCGGTTCGTCGCAAACCACCAGATCGGGATTCAGCGCAATTGCACGCGCAATACCGACGCGCTGCCGCTGACCACCGGAAAACTGGTGGGGATAACGGCTCAGATGTTCCGGATTGATGCCCACCTTTTGAGCCAGATCCAATACGATTGCGTGAGATTCCGCACCGCGGATTCCATAGGCGCGAAGGGGTTCGGCGATAATTTCTTCCACGGTGTAACGGGGATCCAGCGAAGCGTAGGGGTCCTGAAAAATTAACTGCATCCGTTTGCGAAACAGGCGCAGATCATTTTTCTTCAGGGAGGTCACGTCGGTACCGTCCAGCGTTACGGTACCCGCGTCCGGTTCGATCAGACGCAGCAGTAGCCTGCCCAGCGTAGACTTTCCACAACCGCTTTCTCCAACCAGAGCCAGCGTTTCTCCCCTGTGAATCTGCAGAGAAACATCGGATATGGCCTGCACGCGGCCTTTTCCGGCTTTGAAGGTCTTGGTCAGATGCTGTGCGTCCAGCAAAATATCTTTCCCGTCCACGGTCATTCCTCCTTCAGGCCCCGTTCGAAGCGGAAACAGCGTACCTGGTGACCGGGTAACGGTTCGTACAATTCCGGCTTTTCCCGGTAGCAACGCTCCGAGGCATACTTGCACCGCTCGCAAAAACGGCATCCCTCCGGCACATGCAGCAGATCGGGCACCATGCCGGGGATGTTTTCCAGCGGGTCTTTCTCCGGCTTAATCACCGGCACGGAATGAATCAGTCCTTCCGTATAGGGATGAAGAGGATGCCTGAACAGGTCGTCGGTATCGGCATATTCCACGATTTCACCCAGATACATTACGTTCACCCGATCGCAAAGCTCCGATACGATGCCCAGATTATGGGTAATCATCAGGATGGACGTATCAAATTTACTTTTTAGTTCCCGCATCAGATGCAGAATCTGAGCTTCGATGGTCACATCCAGCGCGGTGGTGGGTTCGTCGGCGATCAGCAGTTTAGGCTCGCAGATCATCGCCATGGCGATCATGATCCGCTGGCGCAGACCGCCGGAAAGCTGAAATGGATAGGACAGGTATCGTTCTTCCGGTTCGGGAATGTTTACCTGCCGGAACATCTGGATGACCCGCTCATACCGCTGGCGTTTTGTCAGGCTTGTATGCAGCTTCAGCACCTCTTCAACCTGGATGCCGACGCGGACCACCGGGTTAAGACTGGTCATGGGTTCCTGAAAAATCATGGACATACGGTCGCCGGTAATCCGGCGCATCTATTTGGAGGTGTAGGCAGATATCTCCTCCCCTTCGAAAAAGATACGTCCGCCGCTGATGCTTACGGATGGCGCCAGCAGACCCATGATCGCCATGGCGGTCATGCTTTTCCCGCACCCGCTTTCGCCTACCAGCCCCACCACGGTATGGGAAGGAATCCGCAGCGTCAGCCGGTTCACCGGATACAGGGTCTGTCCTTTGGTACGGATGGCGATCTGCAGGTCTTCCGCCAGCAATAAATCCGTTGGTTTCTCAGCCATTCCATTTCACCTGCTTGATCTTTGTTTGTTTTCGGCAAAGGTGCGAACGTCCGGGCTGCGGGCACTCGCATCCTTGCCGTGATGCCGGTGGCGTTCCTGATCGCGCGGAACGGGCTTAAACCCGTTCCGCGCGAAGGGAGGAACCCCTTTTGAACCTGCCTGCGATCCGGCAGGAGGAAACCCGCTTCGCTTATTCGGCGTAGTGGCACTTCCACAGGTAGTAATTATACGTGCCGGCCCAGATGGATTCGCAGCCCTGCAGACTAGCGCTGTGGGCGAAGGGCATGGAAGTTTCAAACAACGGGTAGATATACGCGAGATCGCGGCTCATTTCCAGCGCGGAAATGGTGATGGGCCGACGGGCGGCGGCATCCCACGTGGTGGCCGCGGACTTGAGGGCGGCGTCCAACTCATCCGTGGAGGTGGTGAGGCCCAGGCCCTGATAGTAACCACCGTTTGCAAAGTAGCCCATCATCTCTTCAGGAGAGGAATAGGCAACGCCCATCGCTTCCAGGGTAAGGCCGATGCTGCCGTCTTCCAGCTTGGCGCTCCAGGTGTTGCTGTCCACGGTGTTGATTGTGGTGTTGATGCCGATAGCGGCCAAATCTGCCTGAATGGAAGTGGCGATATTGGTGTAGCTGGAGGAGACATTGATCTCCAGCGTTTCGCCTTTGTAATTAGATTGCGCCAGCGCTTTTGCCGCCGCATCGGGATCATACTGCAGAGCGGGCACCGCACCGGCCAGATCGCCGAGGATTTTCTTGGAGAGATAGTCGCTGGCGGGCGTGGTATCCACGTTGCCGTTGTAGGTGGCGGCGTTCTCCCGGTTGATTGCATAGCAGATGGCCTTGCGCAGGTTCGGGTCGCTGGTGTAGGGCGCGCCGAAGGTCATTACGGATACGCTGGACCAGCCGGTACCGTTTTCAACCGTAAAGCCTTCTTTGGCGGCAATGGCCAGGTCGTCGTTGCCCATGGTGGGGCCGGCAATCTGCACTTCGCCGTTTTCCAGCGCAACCAGCGCAACCGCGCTGGCCAGCGGCACGCGTACCTCGATGTTTTTGATGCCGGGCTTGCCTTCAAAGTAATCGTCGCGGGCAGTCAGGTAGATATAGTTGGTGGCGCTGTCCATGTGATCCAGCACGTAGGGGCCGGTGCCGACGGGCTTGGTAGCGAAGCCTTCGGGATCCGCCTGATACGCGGTGGGGGAGATGATGGGCAGATACTCCACGCAGTACTCCTCAACGGAGGAATAGGGCGCCGCCTTATAAATTTTCACGGTGTAGTCGTCAATTTTTTCCATCTTGGAGATGACGCTAAGCGTTGTGTAGCCCAGCGATGCGCTTTTGCTGGCCAGATCGTAGGTAAACAGCACGGCGTCCGCATTAAAAGGCGTGCCGTCGGAGAAGGTGACATCCTTGCGAAGGTTGCAGGTGATATAGGTGCCGTCTTCGCTTTCTTCCCAGCTCTCCGCCAGGCAGGCTTTGCCGACGCCGTTGTCGTCATACTGCCAGAGGCTGTTAAAAAGCTGGCAGCGGACGATTTTATCAATGCCAAAACCGTCGTAGGGATTCATGTTTTCGGTTGCCATGTAGGGAAGCACGACCAGCGTGTCTTTGTCCTCCGCAACTGCGCCGCCGAAGGCGAAAACGGAGAGCATCATGGCAAGGGCCAGGGCAAGGGAGAGAGCTCTTTTCATGGATGGATTCCTCCTGTTTATTATTCAAACCCGGGAGGGGTGGGCTCCCATGATTTGCGAAAGGGAGATGCCGCTATTGGCGGCGTCGCGGATCGATGGCGTCGGCCAGACCGTCGCCGACCAGGTTGAAGGCCAGCGCGGTCACTACGATGGCCATACCGGGGTAAATTGCCAGAAAGGGATAAGCGCGAATGCTGTTCATCGACTCGGCAAGCATATTGCCCCATTCGGGCGCGGGGGGTTGGATGCCCATCCCTAAATAACTTAGACCGGCAGCCGCCATAATGATCCCGGCGATGTTCAACATGCCGTTCACAATGATGGGGCCGATGGCGTTGGGGAGCACGTGGCGCAGCACGATGGTACTGTCACGGGTACCGGACGCGCGCGCGGCTTCGATAAAATCCTGCTGTACCACGCTCAGCACTACCGAGCGGATCATGCGGGTAAATCCGGGAATGCTGGAAATGGTGATGGCGATAACAAGGCTTTGCAGGTTTCCGCCCATCACCGCGACCATCAGTAACATCAGCAGGATGCTGGGAATACACATAATCGCGTCCAGGATTCGCATGATGATGGAATCCCACTTGCCCCCGTAATAGGCCGCGGTTGCCCCGAACAGACAGCCCAGCAGGAGGGAAAAGGCGGTGCAACCGAAACCGAAGATCAGGGAATACCTTGCGCCGAACAGTACGCGGATGAAAAGATCCCGACCAAAATTGTCCGTGCCGAACCAATGTTCAGCGCTGGAAAACTGACAACGAATTTTCGGATTCTGCCCCAGGCAGTCGGTATCGTAATGATAAAACAGATCTGCTGTGCAGGCTGCCAGAATGATCACAATCAGGATGATGGCGGCCACCATGGCCAGCGGGCTGCGACGGTAATTATCCCATACCTCACGGCCGTGGCCTTTTTCCACCCGTGTCACATAAGGCTTTTTCTTTCCGAACATGTTCCCGCCTCCCTTAGTACTTGGCGCCGACCCGGGGGTCGAGGAACGCGTAAATAATATCCACCAGCAGCATAATCAACATAAACATGGTCGAAAGGAACAGCGTGGAACCCATAATAACCGGCGCGTCCTTGGTTTGCATGGCCTGAAGGATCATGCTGCCAAAACCGGGCAGGCCGAATACCTTCTCAATGATGATCGCGCCGCCAAGCGTACCGGCAAAGGTCATGCCCAGCTGAGTTACCACCGGCATCAGCGCGTTGCGAAGCCCATGGCGGAACACTACGCGCAAGGGGCTGCAGCCTTTGGCGCGGGCGGTGCGGATGTAATCCTGCTCCATGGCGTCCAGCATGGTGGTCCGGGTCAGACGGGAGAGGAACGCGGCGGATGGAAGCGAAAGCGTGAGCACCGGCATCACGAAGTTTTTCCAGGTGCCCAGCCCGTTGGAAGGCAGCCAGTGGAGCTGAAGTGAAAACGCCAGGATCAGAAGAACGCCCAGAAAAAACGAGGGGATGGAACCCAATAACAACGCTGCGACCGTTGAGGCCCGATCCGCCAGAGAGTGTTTCTTCACCGCCGCAATAATGCCGACCGGGATGCCGATTACGGCGCTTACCAGCATGGAGAGAAACGCGAGATTCGCGGTTGTGGGGAATTTCGGCATCAGCACTTCAAAAACAGGCTTGCCGTATTTATAAGAATCCCCAAAATCACCCTGCAGGGCATGGAGCACATAATTGCCGAATTTCACCAGCATGGGGTCGTAATAACCCAGTTTCTGGTTCAGAGCGACAACCTGTTCTTCCGGTACGTTGATGCCCAGAATGATCCGTCCGGGACTGTTGGGGATAAAGGAAAGGATGGTGAAGATGATGAAAACCACAAAAAGCAGAGTGGGAATCATCACCAGCAACCTTCTGACCACGTACTTGCCCATAATATCCTCCCATTCCGGCAAAAGTGGATTATGCCTGCCAGACCTTCTGCCCATCGATGAACGTCATCAGCAGGCGTGCGCGGGGATCGAGTGTTGGAAGCGCATTAAACACCAGCACATCCGCGTCCTTGCCCGGTTCCAGTGTGCCGACCCGGTCCGAACAACCGATCACCTTTGCGGGGTTGACCGTAATCGTACGTAACGCACGGATGGGGTCCATCCCTTCGCGTACCGCCTCGCCAACTTGTGTGATCAATATCTGCGCGTTGGTCACGGGGCCGTCAGTCATCATGCAAACCGGAACACCCAACGCATCCAGCCTGGGAAGCGTGTCGAAATCGATTTTACAACCCTCGCCGGGAAAAATCCCCATGCAGATCGGCCCATAGATAACGCCCTGCACATGCTTGCTGTTGGAAATTTCCTCCAAAAAGTCCGTCGCTCCCTGCGCGTGATCCAGCGTAACGAAAATATCAAATTCTTCCGCGATGGAAAGGACGGTGAGCATATCGTGCTGATAGGAATGCACTTTGAGAGGAATCTCTTTGCGAAGCACGGGCACGCCGTGTTCCATCGCTTCATCATAGGGAGGCATTTTGGCAGGATCGCCTTCGGCCTTCGCCTGCTTCTCCATGTATTCCCGCACCTTACGCAGGTACTCCCGCAGGGTTTCAGCAATACTCATCCGGGTCATGGGTGCCTGAAACTTGGGGGCGTATACGCCTTTCGGGTTAATTCCCACAGCGGCTTTCAAAGCGGCGGGATGCCGAAGTACGCGGCTTTGCAAGTCTTTCCCGGCGGATTTGAGGACGACGGTCCAACCTCCGACGACATTGGCGCTTCCCGGCGCCACGTGATTGGTGGTAATTCCGTGGCGAAGCAAATGGGGGAATGCCGGATCGTTCGGGTTGATGCCGTAATAGGAACTGAGCTCCGCGGTAACGGGGCTGGACATTTCGTTAAGGTCCTCGCCCAGCGAGCCATCCATCGCGATACCGCCCACGTGGGTATGTGCGTCAACAAACCCGGGAAGCACATACTTACCGGTCAGATCGAGGGACTCGCCTTCTTCCGGTAAATAGGGGCCGATCGCGACGATTTTTCCGCCGTCCAGTTTAACGTCACAGTTTAACAGCGGCCGATCCTCCGCCATGGTTAAAACGGTCGCGTTTTTCAGATGTAGCATTTCTTTGCGTCTCCTTCCGTCCAGACAGTCTCGCCAGCAATCAGTGTTTTTAAGACTTTTGCACGGTAGCTGGTAAGCGGATTTTCCGACCAGATCACAAGGTCCGCGCGTTTACCGGGCTGCAGGCTGCCGGTGATATCGTCGATCCCCAGGATTCTTGCGGGGACGGAGGTCATCATACCGAGAACTTTTTCCGGATCGGGTTCGGACTTCGAAATCTCCATTGCTTCCCACAGCAGACATTCCCGGCCGAACATGGCGCCGCTTGTGCTGGAAAGAGCCACGGGAACGCCCGTGTTCGCCATCGCAAGCAGAATTCTATAATCTTTATTTAACCCCCGCGGATCGCAATCCATACCGCAATATCCATCAATCAAAGCGACCCTTCCAGCTAGTTCCATATCACTTTCGGCAAGGCCGTAAGCGTTCACAAAAACTGTTTCCACCTGCGGATACTCCCGCAGAATTTCCATGGCGAGCTGGCGATCGGCGGCATGGTCGCATGTGATAAAAAGTTTCATTTGTCCGCTGATGACTTTTTGTAACGCGGCAAACTTTTCGTTGCGAGAAGTCCCTTCTTTGGAGGGGTCATACTCTTTGGCCTGCTTCAGCCATGAGGTGAACTGCTGGAAAATTTTCATACGGGTCATCGGAGCCAGTCCACGCTTGCCATACGCATCCTTGATCTCGTGCGAAAGGCTCGCTTTCATCCCCGCGCCGCGCCTGAGGCACATATGGAATGGGTTTACGCCATTCGTAGAAAAAACAGCCATCTGTCCGCCGAAAACGTTGTTGTCTGTCGGCGAAACGCAGGCTGATGTAATGCCAAAAGAAGGAAGTTGTTGAAGAGAACAGGCGCGGCCGTTAAACGCATAAAGCACGTCCAGCTCCGGCGTAACGGGATCGCTTTTCTCATCGTTATCCTCGCTGGAAGGGCGAATTTCCGTCATGGAGCCATTAATACCCCAAACGCTGAAGGCATCGATAAAACCCGGAAAAACATGCGCTTCGTGCAGGTCTTCTCCTTCGCCGTGCAGCGAGGCTGATACTTCGGTAACAAGCCCGTCGTCCACGCGGAGGCCGCCATGAATCACGCCGCCCAGACCGTCGTGAATGATTGCGTTTTGTAATAACATGCTCTCGATCACCTTTCCGTATTTTACTGTTTTTCTTCCGGCAGAGGCTGTTTCTCTTTCATGATACCGTGGGGGAGAAGACTATGCAGCAGATAATCTTTCAGCTTCACATAGAGCTGCATATCGCGAATGCCTTCATACTCCATAAATCGCAACAGGTTATACTCCATGGTAACATACAGATAGGCTACGAATTCATCCGTAACGTTATCACGAAGCCTTCCATCCAGCCGTTCCAGCTGAAGATACTGCTTCACCATCGGGAGGTACACATCCACGTCCACATCGAAGAATACCCGCTGACGGAGCTCGTCGTTGCAGAATACGATGCGCGTCATGTACTCGGCTTCTCTTTTGGTAACCACATCGGAGGTGTCGAACTCGTCAAAGATATGACGGGGTTCCGTCGGAGCTGCTTTGACGCAGATAAAACGGGCAATTTCTATGCAAAGGTCGTATTTATCGTCAAACCAGCGGTAGAAGGTTGCCATATTGACGCCCAGATGCGCAGCCAGCACCCGGATCGTTATTTCGTCGTTAGGCTTTTCGAGATACAAAGCCATGGCGGAATCCATGACGGCCGTTCGCCGTTCGATCGGCAACCGTTTGAATGCGTCCTTAACCATTGCGCACCTCCTGTGTAAGCATGCTTACAAGTATAGAGATGCATAATCAAAACGTCAATTGAAATACACGGAAAAAACAGCCGGCATATAAAGCTAAAAAATTGTCTGATAACACAATAGAAATATGATTAGTACAAGCAGCTGTCATTCTGGTGCACTATGGGAGAAAAGGATACGGATCATGACACATAAATACTGTATACTGCATATTCATTCAAAATTATGTTACGGTAAAGTAATGAAATGTAAGCGCGCTTACAAACATTTGTAAACCTTTACTGCATTAAAACCATAAGGTTGAAACTATGGTGAACAGAGTTGCGGTTGATTGGCTTACGACGGTATCTGAAAGCACCGGTGGCGACGGATTCTGCTTAAAACAGCAAACCCCCGCGGCGGAATGTACCGCTGCGGGGGGGGGGACCCGTGCCATATCTTTATTCCATGTAGCCGCCCTTCATAGGGCTGACCGCATGCTCGGAGTAAATTTTCAACACACCGCTTGGATAACGTGTCGGTTTTGGCTGCCATGCTTCCCGGCGTTCTTTGAGAATACAGGCAATTGTTTCTTCCTCCATTGGCTGACCGTTGATACCAACTACGGATAGGATACGATTGGGGATATCGATTAGAATCAGATCGTTCTCTTCTACCAGCGCAATGGGTCCGCCTTCCGCCGCTTCAGGGGAAACATGCCCAATCGCCGGCCCGCGCGTTGCGCCGGAGAAACGGCCGTCGGTAATCAGCGCAACGCTTTTTGCCAGCGATTCATCCGAGGAAATGGCCTCGGTTGTATAAAACATTTCCGGCATCCCGCTGCCCTTGGGCCCCTCATATCGGATCAACACGGCGTCGCCAGGATGGATTGCACCATGCAAAACTGCGGCGATAGCGTCCTCCTCACAGTCGAACGGACGCGCGCGCAATACACCGCGATGCATTTCGGCGGGTACGGCGGAGTGCTTCACCACTGCTCCGTCCGGAGCCAGATTACCGCGAAGAATGGCAATGGTGCCCTTATCTCCCAGGGGTTTATTAAATGGACGAAGAATGTCTTCCTTCTTTAAACCGGTTTTCCGGAGCAGAACGGCACATTGTTCATAATAATCACCCTGTTTGAGCGTATCCAGATTTTGCTTTAGCGTTTGACCGGTAACCGTCATTGCGTTCAGGTGTAGTAGACTTTGTATTTCCTCCATGATGGCAGGAACACCGCCCGCATAATGCACGTATTCCGCAGGCCAGCGTCCTGCGGGGCGAACATCCAGCAGATACCGGGCATTCCGGTGGATGCTTTCAAACGTATCCGCATCAATGGAAATGCCAAATTCGTGTGCGATAGCAGGCAGATGTAAGAGCGCGTTTGTAGAGCCGGAGATAGCGGCATGCACGATGATCGCGTTTTCAAAGCTTTCGCGGGATACGATGTCCCGCGCGGTCAACCCGCTGTTGGCAAGCCACATTGCCTGTTGCCCCGCTTTTTGGGCGGCATCCGGCAGCATGCCGGATGAAAAGGGGAGCAAAGCGGTACCGGGGAGCGACAGCCCCAGCGCTTCGCTCATGATCTGCATGGTACAGGCGGTACCCATAAAGCTGCAGGCCCCGCAGGAAGGGCAGGCGTTATGCTGATAATACGAAAACTGTTCCTCGGTAATTTCTCCGCGTTGGAACTGGGCGCTGAATGTGCCGATCTTTTCCAACGTCAGCAGATCAGGCCCTGCATCCATAACGCCACCCGGAAGAACCACCGCGGGCAGGCTGGTGCGTCCGATGCCCATTAACAGACCCGGCAGCCCCTTGTCGCAGCTGGCGATGAATACGCCGGCGTCAAAAGGGGTGGCGCTGTTATGGATTTCCACCATGTTGGCGATCATATCGCGGCTGGCCAACGAAAAGTTTATACCGTTATGACCCTGTGCCTGCCCATCGCAAATATCGGTCACAAAATACCGGGCGGCTTTACCGCCCGCATGATGAACGCCCATTGCGGCTTGATCCGCAAGTGCTAACAGATGCGCGCTTCCGGGATGACTATCGCCAAAGGTGCTCTCAATCAATATCTGAGGTTTTTCCAGGTCCTCGGAGGTCCAGCCCATACCAAGGCGCAGAGGATCCATTTCCGGTGCGCATTTCCGTACTTGTTCACTGGGGCGCATCGTATCCACTCCTATTTTGGAAAGTCTAGTCATTGGGAAGAACGTTGACTTTCAGTTCGCTCGATTATACCACAATCGCCTGAAATATGGGGGAAATGATGCCTTGAATGTGAAAAATGCTAACGAACAACAAAGAATCATAACACGGAAGGCATTAAAAAGAAGAAACGGCCGCCGGTTAAAACCAGCAGCCGTTCCAGTGCGCTTTCATGTTTACAGTTAAGCCATCTTAAGACGATAACCGCATTTGTACACCGTTTCGATACGATCGACGCCCAGTTTCTTACGAAGCCGCTGAACATGCACATCTACCGTACGGGTTTCACCGATACTCTGATAGCCCCATGCTTTTCGCAAGAGCTGTTCCCGGCTGATCGGCATATCCGGATTCTCCATCAGTGCCAACAGAAGCGCAAACTCCTGCGCAGTCAGTTCCACACGTTCGCCATCCAGAAGCGCGACGCGTTTCGCTTCATCAATGGTAAGCTCCCGCATTGGTTCCGTATGCCCAAACAACGCAGTTGCTTTTGCGGATGCGGTTTTCGGGGAAAACGGAATCATCAGAACGTCGGATTGACCACGATACAGCGCGCGCAGGTGCGTTGTCATTTCTTTATCGGCGGTCAGGAAAAGAACCGGATATCCCACTGCTTGAATCGCGCTAAAAAGCGGGCGACAGACGGACCATTTCATTCTTGCGTCCAAAATAATCAACGTCGGTTCAGCAAGGGGAGCGGGCAGGTTTGCGATGGCATCACAAATTTGTACTTGATAGCCTTCTTTTTGCATTACCTGAGAAAGCTTACGCGCTATGCCTTCCTCGGTGCCGAAAATCAGTATCCTTGCCATATGATCACCTCTCCTATAGTATGACGTTCAAAAGTGACCATTTGTTGCACGATGTGTAAATAAAATGTGAAGGAGGTGTGAATTGCGTTATAGCACAGGTGCGAACATCCGAAGGGCATCTCCTGTCCAACCAGAGGGCCAGAATGTGCAGGCAAAATGAGAGGAAAATGAAACGGCTCGCCGGTTTCCTGAAAAAAAGGATTGACAAACCTCTGAGAATGCGTATAATAATCTTCGTCGGTTGGCGAACCCCGCTACCCGAGAAATGCACCATTAGCTCAGTTGGTAGAGCACCTGACTCTTAATCAGGGTGTCTAGGGTTCGAGTCCCTAATGGTGTACCAAAACAGATGCCACCTGTTGACAAGAGGAATCTTATCAACAGGTGGTTTTCATTTTCTATCGTAAACCTACTGTTGCAATATGGGTTTGCTTGTGGTTGCCTATGATCGCCGCAGGCGTTTCTGCTAGATACGAAAAGTGATTTGCATGTATAACTGAGTTCGAACATTTTGTTTTTTAGGGTTCTTAACTCCCAATGAAAAAGCCTGCCCGAAACGGCAGGCGGAAAACGATAAAACCTGATATGGCTAGTCTGTTTTGGAAACACCATATTCCTGCAGAATTGCCACATGCCTGATAATGTATTTCAGGCATGCTTCTTAAGCGATATGCCGAATGAGAATCTGGTGGTCGTTTTTCAATTACGATAGGAATGCTTCCCGGTTAAGTTTAGATATAAGAAGCGATCAGTCGATTCACCAGAGCCGAATCCGTTTTCCTGTCAAGCAATGGAATCCCTTGTTTCAGCACTTCGTTTTTCTGATGATACGTCTTCTTTTCCTCGCGGTAAAGAATCCCTAGAGGGATCCTGTCTCCGAATTCCAATGCTTTTTGCAATGCGATTGCTTTGTCGGAACAGGCATAGGATTCGTCCAGCTCGTAAACTCGTTCGTTATACCATGCGAACGTATTCGTTTTGTTAAAACTGACACAGGGCTGCAGAATATCGACCAGCGCATAACCTTTATACTCAATTGCCTGTTTCATCAACGATATCAGCTGATCCTTGTGCCCTGTAAATGCGCGGGCCACAAAACCTGCGCCGGACGCGATCGCTACCAGCAACGGATTCAGAGGCTCGGTGAAATTCCCATCGGTTTGAACGCCGGTGACAAGGCCGATAACAGAGGTCGGAGATGCCTGACCTTTTGTAAGGCCATAAATCTGATTATCGTGAACAAAGTGGGCAATATCAACGTTTCTCCGAATGTTGTGGATAAAATGATTTCCACCTTCGCCGTACGAATCCCCGTCGCCCGTATCAACAACAACCGTCAACTTTTCATTGGCGATTTTGGCTGCCACGGCAGCTGGAAGCGAACGCCCGTGAAGGCCGCAAAATGCGTTTGTATTGATATATTGCGGCGTTTTTGCCGCTTGGCCGATGCCTGCCGCCACAAGGATATCCGAGGGCTTTCGCCCAAGCTGCTCCAGCGCGGTTTTCAGGCATTCCAGAATGATATAATTCCCACAGCCAGGGCACCAGGCTGTTTCATAGGTACAAAAAGTTCCTGTGTTCATGATAACCCCTCCCTGCGAATCTGTTCAGCTATTTCTTCTCCGGAGATTTGGCGTCCATCGTATTTCAGGATGTTGCCTGTACAAGCAATCCCTGTTTCTTCGCGAATCAATCCCGCTAACTGACCGGTTGCGTTCTGTTCGACATTGAGGATGTGTTTTGCTTTAGATGCCTTCTCTATCAGCAGCTTTTGGGGAAGGGGATAGATATCACCGAAAACCAGCGCGGCATAATGTCCCTGTCGATCCTCGTTCAATAATTGTACGGCCTGCGCAATCGGTCCCCATGTGGATCCCCATCCGATAAGCAATGTATCGAAATCATCCGAGCCGATAAAGTCCGGTTCCAGAAGCTCTTGTTTTAACCCGTCGATTTTTCTCATGCGCTTGTCCATCATCTGTTTGCGCACCTCGGCAGATTCCGTGATCCATCCGCGCTCGTCGTGCTCATCACTGTCGATCAACACCGGGTGACTGGTTTTCCCCGGAATCAGACGGGGTGAAATTCCGCTTTCGCTATAGCGGTAACGAAGATATTCACCTTCTGTTTTCATCTCGGTTGTGGGCGCGGGAACGTGGATACGCTCCGGGTCAAACGGTTTTACGGTTGAGGAGGCGTCGCCAAGATACTGATCACTTAGAAGAATGACCGGAATTTGATATTTTTCTGCAATTTGAAAGGCTCGCATTGTCTGATAGAAGGCATCCGACGGATTGCGCAGTGCGATGACCATGCGCGGAAATTCACCCTGCGATGCGGAAATTACAAATTTCAGGTCGCTTTGCTCCGTGCGCGTCGGCAGGCCGGTTACCGGGCCGGGACGTTGCACATCAATCACTACAAGTGGAATTTCTGCCATACCGGAAAGACCAAGCGCTTCTACCATCAAAGAAAAGCCACCGCCTGATGTGCCTGTCATGGCTCTTGCGCCTGCATAAGACGCACCGATCGCCATATTGATTGCGGCGATCTCGTCTTCTGCCTGCTCAACCACAATGCCCGCATCATCAGCCATGGAAGCCAGCGTTTCCATAATGGTTGTTGACGGTGACATCGGATAGGCGGAGTAAAAGCGCAGACCGGCCGCAACAGCCCCGAGCGCAACGGCTCTGCTGCCGGAAATCAGCATCCAATCGGCATACTGCCCTTCAAGATGCTGATAACGTTTCTCGGCAATCTGATATCCTTCCTGTAAAGCTTTGAGGTTGATTTCCAGATACTGCTGTTTGATAAACTCGCGGAGGATATTCTCCATACCGTCCAATGTTTCACCGAACAGCTTGAGCAATATGCCAACTGCGATGATTCCGGATACGCGGGGATTGCCAAGTTTTTTTGCCATCCCATCCATATCAAACTTCATGAGTCGGGGATCGGAGGCAGACAGTTTACTGTCGCAAAGAATCAATCCGTTTTCCTTTAATTGATCCCGATGAAGGAGGATTGTTTCATCGTCAAGAGCGACAATGCAGTCCAGATGACTGCTGTGTGAATAAACCGGTTCGATTCCAAACCGTATTAGTGAGAAATTATGGCCGCCGCGAACACGGGACATGAAATCCCTTACCGTGAACACATTGTAACCGGAACGCTTTAACTGCTTTTCCAGAATGGCAACCGTTGTCTCAATTCCCTGACCGGCGGCTCCGCCAAACAACAAATTGTACATTAGCATTTCTCTTCCTTTCATGCGATGCTTTCTTCAGCTATTCATCCAGGGGTAAAACGGTTTATCCCAAAGGCTTGGTGAAAATATGAAAACAGGAAGTTACAGTGCAGAAAAATCAGATCATCTACAGGCCGGCAGATAAATAGAGAGCAATCGTTGTAAACATTATGGTATTATTTCGCCGCGGCTCCACATTTCCCTGCGTGCGTTAGAGAATCGGGCTTTATTGCGGACCATCAGTTGTTTGCATCCAGGTTGAATACCACAGCCTTTGGCCGTGTCATAGCCTCGATCGCATACTTTACACCCTGTGTGCCCATGCCTGATGCTTTGACTCCCAGAAAAGGGAAGTGATCGGGGCCACGCTCTGTTTTACTGTTGATTTGTACGGTGCCAACCTCCAACTGGCTCGCTACGAAGAACGCATCATGTATGTTCTTCGTAAACACAGAGGATTGCAGGCCATACTCCGAACGATTGGCGATATCGATAGCATCCTGCATGTCCTTCACCCGTAGAATTGGCAACACCGGGCCAAAGGGTTCTTCCCATGCCAGTCGCATGTCGGTGGTAACATAATCGATCAGCGCAGGCTGGATGAGATTGCCGTTTCGGGTGCCGCCGGTTAAAACGGTTGCCCCTTTTGCGACGGCATCGTCAATCAATGACATCACAAAGTCTGCTGCCTTGCTGTTAATCAAAGGGACGATGACTGCATTGTCGCGCGGATCACCCACCGGAAGCTTTGCTATACGGGATAAAAGTTTGGGTATCAGCTGATCCGCAACGTTCTCCTGTGTTAAAATGCGTTTAACTGCCGTGCACCGCTGCCCGGAATATGCATAAGCACCGGAAACGATATTATCGGCTGCAAAATCCAAGTCCGCATCCGGGAGTACGATAGCTGCATCTTTACCACCCAGTTCCAGCATCAGGGGCACCATGGACGACAATTTGGAAATGTGTCTGCCCACCTCCGTGCTACCCGTGAAATTGATGAAATTCACTCCCGGGTGAGTCACGACATAGTCGCCGATTGTACTGCCCAAACCTGTGATTGTATTGAGTACGCCACGAGGCAATCCGGCCTCCTGCATCACACGAGCCAGATACAATGCGCTGATGGAACCCTGTGTGGCGGGCTTCAGCAGTACCGTATTACCACCGATCAATGCTGGCGCTACTTTCGTTACCGACAGATTGATTGGATAGTTGAAGGGGGAAATTGCCAATACGGTACCAAGGGGAACGCGACTTACGTATGAAACTTTTGTCTTGCTACCGCCTGGAAAATTATCACCGTTGATGGCTTCGCCCGCGATGCCCTTGCCTGCGTCCGCAGTGTAACGCAGGAAATCCGCAGTACGTTGAACCTCAAAGACTGCTGATTTCTTATCTTTAGCGATTTCCATGGTGAGAATATGAGCGATCTCTTCCGCATTTGACTCCAGCAAATCGGCTGCTTGATAAAATACGCGGGCTCGTTCGTAGATAGGCGTTTCGGCCCAGCTCTTCATGCTTTCTCTGGCGTTTGAGACCGCGCGATCCACATCCTCACGGTTCATGGCAGGCACCTTGCCTACCAGAGAGCCGTCCACCGGCGAGTATATTTCAATATAATCGCCGGACGAGGGGGGGACCCAATTGCCGTCGAGCAAATTGCAATACGTTTGATGATCTCCGCATATATTTTGAAACATCCTGATCACTTGCCTTTCGCCTGTACACGATGGATGACAACCACCATATCATTACTATACCGCATTCTCGAAAATCCAAACCATAATATTCTTCCGGATCATGGAATCCGCGTTCATTCTCCCGGAGACAGATAAGATAACGTTTGTTTTTTCATGCCCAAGTACAGATGCCTGTAAGAAAACCGGAGGGAACTATTGATAAAAATGATTCATACGGTTTCGGCATGGAACGCACTCTGTTCATATTGTACCTGATTGCGTTCATCAAAACGGGTTCGTCAATCCCGGACATTTGCAGGCATCTTTATGGTTAATATTCCTGATTCATATCCGTATCCTTCGTTCGTACTCAATCGGACTGTCAAGGCAGGTATACTGATTTTGGTGATTGATGGCAGTGAAGCAGACAACACAAGGAATCAATCCGCTGGATGCCGGAATAGGGCTGATCCCAAGAAAAAACAAGGAATAGAAACAGTATGAAGATCAATGATCCTGAGCATGTTTCTGTAATATGACTGCGGCGCCTTCATAAACTGTGATTGCATTGAACTATGAATTTTTATGCTGCTTCAGTCACTTTCGCACCGGCAGCCTCTGCTTCAACAGTTCGTCTTTTCGGACGAGGTGAAAACTGAACTTGGGTCTGCGGATTATTAAGCGGTCGCGCCGTTTTTATAAACACAGATACATTTTCAACGATGGTCAGATTTCATCCATGAAAGGGGATGATGTCAGTGGGCTGAGGCAGTTTATATGCATGGTGTATTCCGGTATCGGGCAGAAATATGGAGAGTCCATCTCTTGATATCTGCCAGCAGGGCGGTGGGGGCAGAGAGGACAACTGCTTATCGCATTGTGACGGATGAAAATGAGAAATGATTGAAAGCGAGGAACACAAACATGAAACAGGGTTGGATTCAGGTTAACAGCAATAACACGCAGGAACCGTTGGCGCCCAAAACTTTAGCGGATATGGTGTATATGGACGAGTCCCAGAGTCGGACGGTAAGGGATTCTATCCTTTGGCACACACCTGTCCATATGACTGCGGCATTGCCCGCCGGCAGCTGGAGCCAGACCGCTCCGTATACGCAGACTGTTCAGGTGGCGGGTCTGCTGGCGACGGATATTCCGCTGGTGGACGTGGTGTTGAGCAATGATACGACGACTGCCATTGCACAACTGCAGGACTACGCGCTGATCGGACGTATCGATGCGGCCGACGGCCAGTTAAAAGCATACTGCTACAGAGATAAACCCACCGTGGCGCTTACGGTGCTGTTGAAGGTGGTGCGATAATGGGTCAGGGAATGATGGTGCGCCGTGGGGGATCGGCCTCCGCGGGAACTCCCACCTATACCTTTACCGGCAACAGCCAGATAACTGATGAAGGAAACGGTAACTGGAATATTCAGTTCCGTACCAGCGGAACGTTCACCTGTAATCAGGATGCCTCGATTCAGGTTTTCCTGCTTGGCGGCGGAGGCGCTGGCAACCAGAATGGCGGCGCGGGCGGCGGCGGGTATAATGCTACTTCCTCCGGAATCTCGCTGCTTCGTAACGTTCCCTACACCATCTCGGTTGGTTCCGGTGGCGCCTCATCCGGTACGGCGGGGAGCCAAACGACAGCATTTAACAATACGGGCAGCGGTGGTGGCGGTGGAATCGCAGGCACTATCACCGGTCAAACTTGCGTTGTCGTTGGTACGAGCGGCGCGGGCGGGAATGTGTACTACTATTCGTCGCTCAAGGCCAGTGCAGTAAGTATCGGAAACGGACAAAGAACCGTGAACCTTGCTTTCCCGATTACG
Organism: Bacillota bacterium; assembly: GCA_023395615.1. Taxonomy (GTDB): domain Bacteria; phylum Bacillota; class Clostridia; order Christensenellales; family Aristaeellaceae; genus CAXXOK01. The sequence continues at coordinate 8,882 of JAEWYP010000026.1, read as the reverse complement.
GGCGCAAACCATAATAATGGTACATACCTGGTCAAGGGTGTAAGCGGCTACTACCGCTGCAACATCGTATCACATGGCGCCTACATTGGTACCGGCGGTTCGAATGGCGCCGGCGGAGCAGCGGTTCGTCCCTTTGGCCTTACAAGCGGTACGCAGTACAGCGGCGCGGGCAGTGTGCCGAGCACTGCCAACGGCAGCGCGAATACGGGCAAGGGCGGGGGTGGCTCCGGCAACTTTAACGGCACCGCCTATGGCAAAGGTGGCAGCGGTATTGTGATCATTCGCAACGTGCGCTAAAGAAACATAACTCGGGTTGGAAAACCTATGTGTCGGCGGACCGATCTGTTCACAGTTGGGATGAAGCGTTTTACGTTTCATCCCAACTGTCGTATGGGGCTAACGCCCTCTAAAACTATATGATTAATGGAGGATATTATCATGGACGAGAAAATCACATCATCGTGTTTCGCCAGCCGTCATTTTGACACACGTCAAATGCAGGGGCTGGAAGTCGAAGCGCAACGCAACGAAAACAGTAAGACTTTCGCGTTGGGCAAAGGAATGTATCAAACAGTGGTGTACCCGGAAAAGGTGCATTACCTCGACACAAAGGGAAACTGGCAGGAAATTGATAACCACCTGCAACCTGCTGCGAGAGGGGAACAGGCATTAGAAACGACTTCCGGGCCTCTGCGTACGCGGCTGGCTCTTCGGGCGGACGCGGAACGACTGGTAACGATGCGGGATGAGCGGGGGCACACCCTGTGCTGGCGCCTGGAAGGAGCGAGCGGTGTACCCTGCACGCAGAAGGAGCTGATTTTACAGGGCGATGATGAGGACGATAAGCGTGCTCATGCGGATAAATCCATTACAAGTGTGCAGTATTGTGGAATTTTCCCCCATACCGACCTGATTTGCGAACTGCACGGCGACCGCCTGAAGGAGTCCTTTGTGCTGGATAGCTCGGATGCACCCACGCAATTCCGCTTTATGTTGAACGCACAGGGCCTGGCCTGGGAGCAGACGGAAGACAACGGATTGCGCCTGTGGGATATGGCTCGGCCGGATGAGGATGTATTCCGCCTGCCCGCACCCTATATGATTGACGCGGCGGGCTTGGAAGGTACGGTACGAACGGAGTGGCAAACGCTTAACGGTAATCTGTGCATGACCATTACGCCGGACGCAGCCTTTTTGGCGGAGGCCAGATACCCGGTCATTATTGACCCCACGGTGCAGAGCACGCAGACTGCCACAAACATACTGGATACCTTCGTGAGCGAGAGCAACGGCGCCGCGAACTATGGCACCGCGCAGACCATGCGCGTCGGCAAACACGCGGCTTACGGCATGTGCAAAGGGCTGGTGAAAATAGCAAACCTCCCGGCGCTCAGCAGTGCATATACTGTTGCCAAAGCGTGGATTGGACTTGCTGTGCTGCCCACTACGGGCTATACGGCGGATGCATACCTCTATGCCCACGAAGCGCTGGCTGGATGGAGCCAGACGACCGTAACCTGGAATAACCGGCCAAACTGTGATGATAAACATCTTGACTATGTTTTGATTCAGAAGGGTGTGAGCGAAGCAAAATCGGTACGGTTGGATATCACAAATCTGGTGCGTAAATGGTATGCAAGCAGCGCGGATAACTTTGGCGTGATGCTTGACTCCCACGAAGGACAGCCAATCGAACTCTGCACTTCCGAGAACACGACCTACGACGCAACAGCTCACCCCGTGATCTATGTGAACTATATCTCCAATGCGGGGTTGGAAGACTATTTAACGTATGAGACTTTCGGAGCCGGGCGAGCCGGTACGGCCTACATGGCGCTGCACAGCGGCAATCTGGTCGTAAGTCGCGGGCTGACGGCCATGAACGGCAACCGTCTGCCTGTTTCGCTTGGCCTTACGTGGAACGCCTGTAATAAGGATGTAAATTCCTTTGGCGTTGGCAAAGGCTGGCGACTGAACTGGAACCAGAACCTGCGGCGTGATCAGCCGGCTACTGGCGATTATACCTACGTACTGACGGATGGGGATGGCACGGAACATGAGTTCCACAAGCATGTGAAGAGCGCGGCAGAGCAAAACAACGCTGGCTTCGTGAATTATTACGAGGATCAATCCGGCCTGTCCCTGAAGCTGTATGAGGGCACAAGCGAAGCCGAGATTGTGAGCAAGGATCACAGTAAGCTTGTTTTTGATAAACCTGCGGTAAACTTTACGGGTGCCCTGACCGCTGATACGGTCAAAATGATTAAGCGTGCGGAGGATGCCCAGAACAACACCGCATCCTTCCTCCACGACAGTAATTTCCACCTTACGCAGGCAACCGACGGCGCGGGCCGTGTGACGACGCTGGCCTACACGGCAAACGATGTTCACATTACTGTGCCGGGTTATACACAGCAGGTGGTGCTGACGCTGGACGCAAACCAGCGTATGACGGCCGTTACGGATCTTGATGGCGGACGCTGCGAATACGAATACGGCGCGGAACCCGCCGATCCCAACGACCCGAATCCTCCCACGCCAGACGCTGCGGCGACCAACCGGATGCGTCTTTTGTGCAACACGGTAAACGGCGCATGCGTCAACCCCATTTACGACGGGCGTGGCCGTGTCATCCAGATGACTGCTTACGCAATCGAGTCGGTCAGCAATGGTTCGGGCGGAACCACCAATGTACGTGTTGACGGTAATGATCGCAGCTATACCTACTACGACTGTGTAACCCAGGTGCGAGATCTGACAGTGGAAGAGGGCAAGGTGCTTACCTACCAGTTTAACGACTACGGCAACGTGGTTGCGGTGCACGACGAACTGGGGTTTGCGGCCTTTGCCAAATTCAGCATAGGCAAGCCCAACACGCCGGAAGCCATATCAAAATTGCAGCAGCTGTCGGTGAACCTGTTGGACAGGCACGACTTTAATGTGGAGGGCGGCTGGATGACCGGTGCCCTTTGCGCCGACGGCACTGTGCGTAAAAATGAGAATGCCTTTACGGGATTAAAACCCCTGTGCCTGGAATGCCCCGCGTCCAAGGGGCTGTCGCAGGGGGAGACCGCCTATGCCGAATACCTGAAAGCCTGCGAAGCGGGCGAGTATACGTTCTCCGTATACACGCAGAGCAACGGCGATGTGCTGGCATGGGCAGAACTGGCCTGGCAGGACGGCGACAAGCAGTGGCACCCGGTACCCAGCGAGCAGGTGCGGCGCGTGGGAAGCCCTCTTCAGCTTGCCTGCACGGCAACCCTGCCGCAAGCCGCAATGGTACGCTGCCGTGTGCTGGCTGGGGACGGAACGGGTGCAGCATGGTTTGACCGGGCGCAGCTGGAACGCGGAGCTGTAGCCAGTCGCCACAATATACTGCAAAACGCAAACTTTACCGCGCAGAAGGCGGGTGAATGGCCGGAAGGCTGGATATTCACCGATGGCGACGGAGATGCGGCCGGGGAAAACCGGGCAACGATCGCCGCTGCGACGGCCAGCGATAACAAACCCAGGGATCTGGACGCAAACTGCCTGCGCATGCAAAGTGCGCCCGGCTGCATCACCAGAGTGTATCAGGAGCTGGAGGTTCGCGGGAAAAAGGCCGACAACTACGTGGTGGGCGGATGGGCCCGGGCCTGGGCAGCGTCTTCCGGCGACCAGCGGACGTTCCGCCTGCGGGTGCAATTCCAGAAAAAGAACGGCGTATGGGCCGACGGCGGCAGCGCAAACTGGAATGAGGAGTGGGTGGACTGGCAGTATGCCTGCGGTGCGGTGGTGGCACCGGCGGACTACGGTAAACTACGGGTATCCATCGATTATGACTGGAACCTGAACGAAGCCCAGATCGGCGCGGTATCCCTTACCAAGGAATACTACGGTCAAAACTTCGCGTATGACGATAAGAACAATATCACGGCAGTATCCACGCTGCTTGGCCAAAAAGATAACGCGGTGTATGACGCGTTCGACAACATGACCAGCTACATTCAACCGGGGCGCGGCGCGGGTGACAAGTATACCTTCTTCTATGGTGATACGGACGCGGAGAAGAAGCGGCATCTGCCCCTGAGCAGCCAGACGCCCCTGGGCCTGATGACCGAAACAACCTACGACACCCACGGCAACGCCACGGAAAGCACCGCCCGCGACAGGAGCGATGGTCGTTTTATCCGCACGAAAACCACCTATACGGCGAATGGCAATTACGCTGTTGGCACGACGGACGCACTGGGACGGACCGCCACCGTGAATACCGATCCGAGCAAGGGGCAGATCCTGTCCACCACCGACGCTGCCGGCCAACAGGTAACCTACCAGTATGATACGGCCGGCCGCATGACCGGTACGGAAACCGTGGCAAACGGAAAAACCTACCGCAACGCGTACACCTATGTAAAAGACCGGCTGGCAACCGTAAGCCACAACACCACCGCCAATACCTCGGATCACGTGACCTACACCTTTGCGACGGACGCGCTGGGGAACCAGACGACAGTAAAAGTGGGCGGACAGGTGCTTTCCACTAATGCGTACACCGACACCGGCGACAAGCTGCTGGAATCCGTAACGTACGGCAACGGAGATAAGGTGTCCTATATCTACGACAGCTTTAAGCGCACATCCGGCATCCGGTACGACGAGGCCGCCGCCCCCCGCTTCACCTACGAGTACGGCGCCAACGGCGCGGTGGGGCGTGTGAACGACGCGGAACTGAACCGCGAAGCGCGCATGACGTATGACCTTGCGGAGCGGCCCGTGGAAGCGGAACTGTATAAAAACGGATCGCTGAAACACAGCCTTACGCAGGAGTACGACCGGTTTGAGCAGCCCAGCGTGCTGCACGAGCGGGTGGAGGAGCCGGACAATACCCGGAGTGAGTACACCGTTTCCGCCACGTATGACAGGGAGAGCAAACCCACGGAGATCACCTGCGCAAGCAGCCACATGACGGCGCTCGGCGTGCCGGACAGCGTGAGCAAGCGCAAGCTGGCCTATCGCTACGACGGCCTGGGCCGCATTCTGCGGCGGGATTTCCACGCGAACGGGGACGCGAACGCGGAAACAGGTACGTCGCTGCTCCGGACGGAATACAGCTATAACAAGGGCGGCTATGGCGCAGACAGCACCACGGCACAGGTGCAGACCCTAGAACAGGCGGGCCTGAGGTGTAAATACTGGTACGACAAGCGCGGCAACATCACCCGGGAAAGCTGGCAGGGCATGGCCGCGACAGCCGGAGCCATCGCCTTTGAAGGCGCAACCATCACCTCCGCGGAAGGCGACGCCCTGACGCTGGACGCGGCCACGCTGGAATCACGCTACCAGAAAATTTACACCTACGACGCGCTGAGCCAGTTGCTGCGGGCGGACGACGAACGGGCAGGGACGACCTGGACCTATGCCTACGATTTGGGTGGAAATATTGTCGAAAAGAAGAAGTACGCGTACACTGCGCAGGCTGACTTGAGCGCGCTTACGCCGACGCAGACCGTGCCCTATACCTACGGTGACGCCAACTGGAAGGATAAATTGACCGCCTATGACGGCCAGCCTGTTACGTACGACGCCATCGGCAACCCGCTGACCTGCAACGGCTGGACCTATACCTGGAAAGCCGGGCGGATGCTGCACAGCATGGCTCGCGGCGGGGAGAACGCGGTGAGCGCCCAGTTTACCTACGACCACACGGGGCTTCGGGTAAAAAAGAGCGTAAACGGCGTGGACACGCTGTACACCCTGAACGGGAAAAACATCACGCACATCCGCAAGGGTGCCAACGGCGCAAACGGCACGGACGCGATCCGGATGCACTTCTTCTACGACGCGCAGGGCAGCGTTGCCGCGGTAGGGTATAACGGCGTCGATTATGCGTACCTGCACAATTTGCAGGGAGACGTCGTCGGCCTTATGGACATGAGCGGCGCTGTGGTAGTAGAATATGGCTACGATGCCTGGGGAGCGCCAGTATGCACCGAAGGAAGCATGGCGGATACGCTGGGCAAAGATAACCCGTTCCGGTATAGGGGGTATGTGTGGGACGAGGAAACGGGGCTGTATTACCTCAGGAGCAGGTATTATGACCCGAGCTGGGGAAGGTTTGTCAACGCAGATACGCTGCTGGGTGAACGTGGAAAATTTTTCGACCATAATCTATTTTGTTACTGTGCCAACAACCCTGTTACGAAGATGGACGAACATGGTAACAAATGGACCGATTGGATCCATAGACGTTTAGCTACTGCGTTGAAACGCTTTATCACCAGTGCAGGGGCTCTCCTCCAATTGGTTGTAAATAGGCATAGAGCCGACGCACTCCTTCAAAATCAAGATAAGCGGTTAGCTAAGATTATAGCTGTTTCCCCTTCAAGTGCCGGTGAAATATTGATCGCTAATCGCGAAGAGGATTATCTATGGTTTTATGAACATGTAAAGAAGGAAGGTGAAATGGATTATAAGGCTAGAAAACCCAAATGGTCACTTGCGGATCGCTTTAACTTCTTTGGCAAAGATATTGGACTGGAAGAATATGGTAATATAAACTATGGATATATCGGGAAAGCATTGGGCTTTGCGGATGATATTTTGTATGCAGGAGGAGGATTTGCAGCCTTGAAAGATCAAGGTGACACAAGCGGCGGTCTCAGCTGTTATTTTGACAGTCAAAAAGATCATGAGAATATACGGTTTGGTATCACTTTGTTTGAATAAGGAAAGGGGGTTCATTATGGATAATTTTAAACCGCATCCTCGTCGATGGCCGCGCAGAGTTGGCTGCTTGCTAAGCCCTTTGATATTACTTGTCGTACTAGCGGGCACATTTGTATTATATCGAGATACGATGATTAATAATTACCATGCGAGTATGAAGTCTTTGTTTTTAGAACATCCTACTTTGTTTACGGACGAGGTGGGTCAAACCGCTGAGACAGCAGACGACCAACAGAACCTTGACCCTCAGCTGCAAGCGATTGGTATTGATAGAACCGACAGGTTATATTCCCCGGCAGTGATTTTTTGGGCAAAAAAGGGCAAACCCTTGCTGCTATTTTCCTTATCAGGCGGGCTAGTTTTCACGACAGATATTGATAGCCTTCCAGACTGGCTAGACATTCAACCTGTGGCAAATCACTGGTACAGTTTTCGAGAAATGCCATGAGTGTTAATATTTCGAAAAGGGGGTGGTTAAACCATAACTCATGTTTATAACAATATAGCAACTATATAACAATTGGTATAGGCCTTGCGATTATGCTCCCCCATCCTGGAAATTATTCGGGATGGGGGATACAAGAAAATTCACTGGTCTGTAATGTAGAATCCGTCCAAAAGAACAGTAAAGGCAATTGCTGAGGGGAAATGGATATTGGGGAGGATAAATTATGGTCCACTTAAGAGGAAAAAGTACAATTTTATGGAGAAACCTGATCGTATGGCTGGTCGCTGCTCTCCTTATCTTCCCTCAAATCGGTTATGCGCAAGATGCCTTGAAAGAATATATAACCATTCCAAACACAATCACGGATTTATCAGACGTAGATGAGTGTTATAAACCTTCATCTTGTTCAGGATATCAGGTAGACTCCTCTCACCCCTGCTTTTCTGCAATTGATGGTGTCCTGTTTTCAAAAGATCAGAAGACACTGCTCAGATATCCAAACAAACGGATTGCCAGCGCATATGTGATACCCGATGGAACCACAGCAATTGATGAGAATGCGTTCGAATTTGCGGATGGTTTACAGATGATCACGTTAACCGCTTCTGTAACAGATTGCCTCGAGGCGTTTCAAAATCCCAATTCAAGCTTTGTAAATTTTCATGTTCTACCCGAGAATCCACATTATTCCTCGGTTGATGGCGTACTCTATTCTAAAAATCAAAAAAGGTTACTGGTCTATCCACGGGGAAGAACACACACACATTTTTCCATTACGGAGGGAACAGAGGCGATTGGAGATTCGGCTTTTTACCGTTGCGATAACCTGAATGTTATCAATATGCCTGATACCGTATCTTCCATTGAAAACGATGCGTTCGGTGCAATGTGTTGTCTAACGTCGGTTGAATTCTCCAAAGGTTTGAAAGAATTAGGTGATGGAGCGTTTGATCTATGCACCAACCTTCGGGATATAATATTACCTGAAGGCCTGCTCGAAATTGGAGAACAAGCATTTTCAGAAGCGCGACTGACCCATATACATATTCCGAAAACAGTTCAAACAATTGGTTCGGATGCGTTTTCATACTGCAATCTGCTGACATCGGTCTATTTTGAGAATAAAAACGTAACAATCAAAGATGACGTATTTACTAGTTTTGATGCTGCTGCCGCTGAGGAAACGTTTGGATGGAAAGGCAAACCAATCGTGCTTACCATGTATGTTTATCATGGCAGTACGGCGGAGAAGTATGCAGTGGCGAATGGATATGCAATGCAATACTTGGATTGAATCGTATACTGCTAATGAACTGCGATTTCTGCAGCAGCATTAATATCCGCCTAAACGAATACTGTGTTAATAGCACGGAAGGACGTGTGAATGACATGCTACTGAACTGTGCGCACATTGTCAGACACGCTGGGTAATAACAACTCATTCCGGTACAGGGGGGACGTGCGGGACAAGTGAACCGAAAGCTTCTCCGAACGACAAGAATTTATACTTTGTGTGGGGAAGAAAGGTTAACGCGGGCACGCAACCGGATAGAGGGATAGCCAGCACATCTTGATATTGGATACAAACGAGGCGTATCCTTGGATTGGCTACACTAAATCGGACAGAAAAAATAAGGTCATGGTAAAATGACAGGGAAGGCAAGGAGGAAAAAAACCATGACCCAACGGCGAACGAAACGAACATACAGCGAGGAACAAAAGAAGC
>JAEWYP010000036.1 GCA_023395615.1 Bacillota bacterium | reverse complement strand
CGCCGATTCCGGAACCTTCCGCGCCGCTTGCCGGACACACTTGGGCGGAAAGCGCAGGCCATGCCGAAACGCTGGTTTCGATGGAGCAGCAGCGGATGTTGCCGGATGCCGAACCGGCGCAGATGCGCTATATCGGTGCGGCGTTTAAAACCTATCTGCTGTTTGAAGTAGGGGAGCGCCTGCTGATGATCGACCAGCATGCAGCGCACGAGCGGGTGCTGTACGACCGTTTTATGGCGCGATACCGCGGCCCGAAACAATCCCAGCGGTTGCTAACACCCCAGATGGTGCGGCTGACCGCGCGGGATGTGGGATTGCTGACCGAGATGGAACCCGAGCTGGCCGAAGCGGGCTTTGAGATTGAGCCTTTCGACGCGACCACGGTCGCGGTGCGTGCCATTCCCGTGATTCTGGGGCAAAACGAACCCATCCGGGAACTGCTGCTGGATATGCTGGACGAGAGCCTGAACCACCGGGGAAAGGTGACGCACGACCGAATCCGCCGCAGGGTGGCTCAACTGGCCTGTAAACACGCCATCAAGGGTGGGGACGCGCTGTCGGTGGAGGATGTGAAGGCGCTGATCGCCCAGATGCTTGTAACCAACGTGCAGCCCACCTGTCCGCACGGACGGCCGATTGTGAGCGAGTGGACGCGTCGGGAGCTGGAAAAGCGCTTCAAACGGATACAGTAAGGGAGCGGCACAGATGGAGAAAACCCCGGTGCTTTGCGTGGCGGGTCCCACAGCAAGCGGTAAAACCGCTCTGGCGGTGCGGCTGGCTAAACATCTGGACGGCGAGATCGTAAACATGGACAGCATGCAGATTTATCGCCGCATGGACATCGGCACCGCGAAACCGACCCCGGAAGAACGCGAAGGTATTCCGCATCACCTGCTGGACATTGTGGAACCGACGGAATCTTTTTCCGTGGCGGAATATGCGCAGCGAGCGGAAACGTGCCTCCGCGAAATAGTCGGGCGCGGGAAACTGCCGATTCTGGTTGGCGGCACCGGGTTCTATCTTCGCGCGCTGACCGATGGGTTGCACCTTGGCAGTGTGCCCAGCGACCCGGAACTGCGGGAACGGCTGAAAGCTTCCGCAGCGGACGAGAACGGCAAACAGGCGCTGTTTCAGCGGCTTGTAACGATAGACCCGGATACGGCCGCAAGGCTGCACCCCAACGACGTCGCGCGCGTTTCCCGGGCGGTGGAGGTATATCTGCTTACAGGCAAGCCCCTGTCCCAACAACAAAACCCCGTGCAGGAAAGACCGTTCACGTTTTGCCTGATCGGGACCACGCTGGAACGTTCGGAGCTGTACCGGCGGATCGAAAAGCGGGTAGACGCGATGATGGCGCTGGGGTTACTGGGCGAAGTACGCGCGCTGTTAGCCTCGGGCATACCGCCGGAAGCGCAGGCGATGCAGGGGATTGGGTATAAAGAACTGGTTCCTGTTGTGCTGGATCACACGCCGCTTGCGGAGGCGGTTACGTTGCTTAAACAAAACACGCGGCATTACGCCAAGCGGCAGTGGACATGGTTTAACGCCGAAAAACGCTTTCAATGGCTGGATATGGCGCAGGAAAACAGTACGGATCAGGCGCTGCGCATCGGCGAAGCGTTTTGGAAGGAAGCAAAAGAATGAACATTCGGGAACGGGTGGAAGCCGCAGAGCTGTTCTGCGGAGAGGCGTTCAGAAGGATTGACGAAATCGCGCTGCAAAACACCGCGCGGGTATTGGATGCGTTTCAGAAACACGAGGTGGCGGTACGCCACTTTGCGCCGACAACCGGGTACGGATACGGGGATACGGGCCGCGACACACTGGAAGCGATTTTTGCCGACCTTTTTGGCACGGAAGCCGCTATTGTGCGGCCGCAGATTGCCTCCGGTACGCACGCGCTTTCGATGTGCCTGTTCGGGCTGCTGTTGCCGGGCGATGAGCTGCTGTATGCTTCCGGCGCGCCGTACGATACGCTGGAAGGCGTAATCGGCATCCATGGACCGGAAATCGGATCGCTTCGTGAAATGGGCGTTACCTATGCGCAGGTGGAACCGGACGCAAACGGCGGGCTGGATTTACCCGCCATTCGCGCAGCGATGAAGCCCAATACCAGAGTGGTGGCCGTGCAGCGCAGCCGCGGGTATTCCGTGCGCCGTTCGCTCACGCCGGAGGAAATGGAACCTCTGGTGCAAATGCTGCATACGGAGTTTCCCCATGCCTGCCTGATGGTGGACAATTGCTACGGTGAGTTTGTGCGCCTGAAGGAACCGACTCACTACGGCGCGGATGTGTGCGTCGGCAGCCTGATAAAAAACCCCGGTGGCGGGCTCGCTCCGACGGGCGGGTATATGGTTGGCCGTAAAGACCTGATCGAACGGATCAGCTACCGGTTGACCGCGCCTTCCGTAGGATTGGAGATCGGGAGCTATGCGGCGGGGTATCAGCCGTTTTATCAGGGGCTGTTCATGGCGCCGCATGTGGTGGCGCAGGCGGTAAAGACCGCTACGCTGGCCGCCGCCGTATTCACAGATCTTGGGATGAAAACGACGCCGGATGTGAACGAGCCGCGAACAGACATCATCCAGGCACTGGAAATGGGTACGCCAGAGCGGCTGGTGGCGTTCTGCCAGGGGATACAGGCCGCCTCGCCTGTGGACAGCATGGCCGTACCGGAGCCGTGGGATATGCCGGGTTATCAGGAACAGGTGATTATGGCGGCGGGAACGTTTATCTCCGGGGCAAGCATTGAGTTAAGCGCCGACGCGCCTATGCGGGAACCCTACACGGTCTATTTACAGGGCGGGCTTACGTACAGCCATGGGAAACTCGCGCTGATCCGTACGCTGGAAACCATGGAACAAAAGGGCCTGTTGTAAAAAGAGAATAGTGCCAGTTTACGAGTTGAAATCATTCGTGGTATAATCCCAGCGTTCCATGAAACACGCGGAAGGGAGAAACGCAATTTGGCCGGACAGACAAAAAAGAAAATAAACCACAAAGCCAATCTGACGCGCCTGATCGCGCTGATTCTGGCGGTGATGTTGTTAGGAAGTATTCTGCTGGCAGCTGCACTGAGTAATTTTATCTACTGAACAAAACAAGTTACGCCCCGTCTGCGTTATTTTACAGACGGGGCGTTTACCTACCACGAAGGCCACACGTATACTTTAGAAGAGCATTTCATGAAAATATGAAAAAGGCAGGTTTCATGAAGAAGCAAGCAATGAAATTTCTATTATGGGTTAAGCAGGCCCGAAAGCCGGGTTGCATGCATGGGGGAGACGTGAATCAATGATCTGCTACCACAGGAATGGTGAACCAGAAGGTGCTTCCTTCGTTTGCGGTACTCTCCACACCGTATTGCAGCTTATGAGCATCTAAAATCCCCTTGACAATGCTTAAACCAAGCCCCGTTCCGGCGGCTGACCGCTTGTGGGGCTTCTGCCCCCGATAATACCGATCCCAGATGTGGGGGAGTTCCTCCGGTGCAATCCCTTCGCCGGTATCGCTTACCTCCAGACGTACCACGCCATCCAGGATGATTTGGCGTACGGTAACGGTTTTATCTTCGCCTGTATAGGTCAGAGCGTTATTAATTAAATTATACACCACCTGACCGATTTTCATTTCATCGGCGCAGACGGTTACATTGCGGTCAAAGAGAAAGCGGAGATGGTATCCATCCTGTTCGGTCAGCTTTTGATACCGCTTCAGGATGCATTGGATGCTGTCGGTCAGGTCAAACGGTTCCTGTTCGATAACGATACAGCCATTCTTTCCGGCGCTGTATTCCAGTACGGTATTCACAAGGCTGGTAAGCCGACGGGTTTCATCGATAATTACCTGCATGTTTTCCGGGGTATTTTCGCCTGGCAGATCACGCATGGCCTCGGCGTAGCCTTCGATCAGCGTCAGCGGCGTACGAAGGTCATGGGAGATGTTTGCGAGCAGTTCCCGCTGCATATCCTCCACCCGGCGAAGGTCTTTGGCCGCCTTCGTCAGCGCTGCGTTCAGATCGTGGATTTCCCGGTAACTGATGCTGGTCAGTGCTGGGCGAAAACTGCCTTCCGCCAGCCCGACGGCCGCTTCGCTGGTGTCAATGATGGGCTGGGCGATACGTCTGGAGAGGACCAGCGAGATCAGGAAGGAAAGCATCACCATGAGAATGGCGATGTAAACATACTGGCTGCTCAGCGTTTGAACGGTGGCTTCAACCGGCGTTATCTGTGCGCCTAAAAGAATATATCGTGCTTCCCCTCCGGAAAGCTGAACCTTACGAACGGCTACCATACTGCGGGCAAGGTTATTATTCGCGGGAGGCACCGGACCGCTGAAACGGTTTTCGTTATAACCGGTTTTACGGATACTGTCCATATTGTAACTTCGATATACGGTTGCCTGATCATTATCCGCAAGCGCCACATAACGGGCAATATCGCTGAGTGACATGCGCTGTATTACGCCGTCTCGTGAAGCGTCCGCAGACACAATCTTTTCGCTGCTCTGGTTGACCACCAGAATGCTGATGTCGTTCGCCTCGGCAAGCCGGTCTGCCAACAATTGTAGGTCCTCGTTATCGATGTTCTCCCGCAATGTGTTTACGGCTGAGGTGAGCATACTCTTTTTTTGCAACTGATAGAAATCTTGCAGAAAGGCAATCTGAAATACCCAGAGAAGCGCCAGCAACGCTGCCGTGAAAATCAGGAAATACAAAAAAACACGGCCGCGAATCCCCAGTCGGTTCAATGGGGCAAAGACGCCCCGGATGAACGATCCGACAGCCGGAAAGCGGCGACGCGCTGCCCCCTGAGTAAGCGGAGCAGCTTTACTGTTCTTTCTCAAAGCGATAACCTACCCCTCTGAGGGTCACGATATAATGGGCATACTTGCCAAGTTGGCGGCGAAGGAGTTTGATATGCGTATCCAGCGTACGATCGTCTCCAAAAAAATCATATCCCCACACCTCGGAAATCAGCTTGTCACGGGTCAGCGCAATTCCCCGATTGCGAACCAGATAGAAAAGCAGATCATACTCCTTCGGAGATAGTTCCACTTCTGCGCCGTCAATCGTTACCCGGCGAGCGGTGAAATCTACGGTCATGCCTTCGACCAACGTAGTCTGGTGGGTTTCTTCGCCGGGTGTAACACCGTGAGCCCGCCTGAGCACCGCGCCGATCCGAAGCATAAGCTCCTTAGGGGAGAAGGGCTTAACGACATAGTCGTCAATCCCCAGTTCAAAACCGTGGATTTTATCGTACTCCTCTCCACGGGCGGATAACAGGATAATCGGCACGTTGGGGCTGGTTTTACGGATTTCCCGGGATGCCGAAAAGCCATCCAGCTCCGGCATCATAATATCCATCACGATCAGGTCGAACGCCGTTGCCCGCGCGATTTCAACCGCCTGCATGCCGTTTTCTGCTTCGGCATAGGTGTAACCTTCAAAAACGGCATATTTCGCAATCAATTCGCGTATTTTCTGCTCGTCGTCAACGATGAGAAGCTTCATCCGTATCGCCCCTTTCGCCTGATAATATACAGTATACCAAATCTATAGCTGTTTGGAAAGCGTAAGCCCAACCAGTACAAGCACAGCCGCCACCGACCATAAAACCGTTGGGAGCAGAATGGAACGATCCATGGACAGATCACCTCCGTGTTTCCGTTATCGGATGATCTATTATCACATGAAGCCGTGAAACGGGGATGAAGGAAAGTTGAACGTTCGTTGAACAAAACAATATTCCGGATCGACGGCTTATGTTATAATCAATCGAATCTGAAAGAGGAGCGGAAAACATGCAAGCGCACGCATTGACCGATGAAAGAAGAATATCACCTGCGGGGAACCTGGATACATCCTGGCTAAAAATCATCGCGCTGGTTTTTATGATGGTGGATCATCTGGGGGTGGCGGTTTTTGGTAACCTGACGGAAATGCGCGTTTTGGGCCGCATTGCTATGCCGATCTACGCATGGTGCCTGGTGGTGGGGTGCGATTATACCCACGATATCCTGCGTTATGCATGGCGACTTCTGGTGCTGGCGATCATCTCCCAGCCGATCAATATGGTAGCGCTTGGCAACAGCTGGACAAAACTGAATATTCTGTTTCTGCTGTTTCTGGGGGTTATGGCGATCGCCGGAATCCGTAAAAAATGGTACGGCAGCCAGTTCTGGGGGCCTGTTCTCTGCTATCTGGTGCTGGGGTTCGTCAATGTGGATTACGGTTGGCGGGGGCTCACGTTCATCCTTTTCCTGTATGCGGCCCGTAAAAACCGCGCCGCGCTTTTCGCGGTTTTTCTGGCTTTCGCGATGTACTGGGGCACCTCCAACAGCGTCGTTGATTCTTTCGCGGGGGTACCGTTTACATTCCTGTCGTGGCCGGCGGTTGGCCCGGTGCTGACCCCGCTTTTCCGGATGCAGGCTTTCATGTGGCTGGCGCTTCCCCTGATCCTGATCCGGACACATACGAATATTTATATCCCCAAATGGCTCGGGTACGGTTTCTATCCGTTGCACCTGCTGCTGATTATTATGATCGAACTGTTGATGGGGATTCCGTTTTCACAGCTGTTCTCGGTGCTGACTACTTTTTGATATACCCGAAATAAAAAGATGCTATTCGATATACGTGGTATGAAAAACAGCCGGTTGTTCTGAAGAACAACCGGCTGTAACGATTCTCTTGGGATGCTTCAGGCAAGTTCGGCCTGCAAGCCCTCCGAAAGAGTGTCCAGGAAACCGTCGGTGCTAAGCGCCTGTGCTCTCCCGTTAAACAGGGGCACCAGATCCTTGGTCATCCGGCCGGATTCGATGGTTTGCAGGGTAACCTTTTCCAACGCTTTGGCAAACCGGCACAGATCCGGCAGATTGTCCAGTTCACCGCGCTTATTCAACGCGCCTGTCCAGGCAAAGATGGTGGCAACCGGGTTGGTGCTGGTATCTTCGCCTTTCAGGTAACGATAATAATGGCGGGTTACGGTGCCGTGCGCGGCTTCGTACTCAAACTGGCCGTGTGGGGACACCAGAACGCTGGTCATCATCGCCAGGCTGCTGAATGCGGTGGCGAGCATATCGCTCATTACGTCGCCGTCATAATTTTTCAGCGCCCAGATGAAGCCGCCCTCGCTGCGGATCACGCGGGCAACCGCGTCGTCAACAAGTGTGTAGAAATACGAAATCCCGGCCTTTTCAAATTCCTCACGATAGACGTTCTCATACAGATCGTTGAAAACATCCTTGAAATGATGATCGTACGTCTTGGAAATCGTATCTTTGGTGGAAAACCAGAGATCCTGTTTCACATACAGTGCGTAGCGGAAGCAGGAATGGGCAAAGCTTATAATGCTCTCGTCGGTATTGTGCATCCCGCTGATGATGCCAGGTCCTTTAAACTGGTGAATCGGAAGCCGGGTCTCTTTACCGTTCTCGTCGGTGAAACACAATTCCGCAAGCCCTTTTCCAGGCACGCGGTATTCTGTGCTTTTATAAACGTCGCCATAAGCGTGACGGGCAAGGATAATAGACTTTTTCCAGTTGATCACGCAGGGCGTGATGCCTTTTACCAGCACCGGTTCCCGAAAAACGGTTCCATCCAGAATGGCTCGGATGGTCGCGTTGGGGCTTTTCCACATTTGCTTTAGCCCGTATTCCGAAACGCGTTGCGCGTTCGGGGTAATGGTGGCGCATTTTACCGCGACGCCCAGTTTTTGCGTTGCAATCGCGCTGTCCACAGTCACCTGATCGTCGGTTTCATCCCTGTGTCTGAGGCCGAGATCATAGTATTCGGTTTTGAGGTCCACGTAGGGTAGCAGCAGTTTCTCCTTGATTTTTTGCCACAGCACCCGCGTCATCTCGTCGCCGTCCATCTCCACGAGCGGTGTAGTCATGAGAATTTTTTCCATTGATACGTCCCTTTCGATGTTGATCCCCTGTGAGGGTTCTTTTGTATTGTATCGGCTGACGCGCGGCATTGCAAGCGTACAAACAGCAAAAGAACAGGCGCGTTCCAACCCGCGCCTGACTGGATAACCATTATTATTGGATGGGTATTTCCGCTTCCTGCGCCGTCTGAAAGAGATATTTTCGGAAGGCGGCGGAAAAACCGGTTGCGACTTCTTTGGAGAATGCGCCATCGGGACGGGACAGCTCCCGGGTGATCGAATCACGAAGCGCTTTGCGGGTACTTTCGCTGCGCAGACGTTTTTCAACATGCAACCAGCGAAACGCACGGGGGAGGCGAACCCGCATCAGCAGGTCGGTAATCGCGGGCCAGCCGAACGCGGTAACGACGGCCCCGATGGCCGCGCCTGCCAGCAGACCGACAGGCCCGGAGGCAATCAGCGCGACGCCCCCGCCGCCGCACAGGGATGCGCCGACGATGCCCAGCACCACGCCGGCCATTGCGCCAATCAGGCGGAAACCCATCAGCTGTTTGGCGCCGATGTGCACGTCCGCCGCGCTGCCGGATTGCGCGAAGTGCAGCTTCATTTCTTCCCGAGGAACGTGGTGGCGGTCGCAGATGGGGTCTACCATGGACTGCAGCTCTCCGGTCAGCACGTTTAACCATTGCTCCATCACGGGGCTTAACGCTTCTTCCGCCAAAGGCGACGCCAGAACATGCTCCACACGCCGCTGCATCTGTGCGTTCATCTCCCGAAGCGTGGCGATGTCTCCGTGCTGCCATGCGGATGCAACCGGAATGGCGGCCTCGGTGATCGTCAGTTCCACAAGCGCGTCTACCACACCGGGAATCAACTGCGGTAGCGCGTCCCTGGCGATTGCGGTGATTCGCTCGTCGGTAATTTCTTCATGAATTTCATGCCGAAACGCCCGCAGGTTTTCGTCCACCCAGCCTGCGTAGGCTAACCCTTTGGCGATAGAAAATTCCGGCTCGGGGCACAGTACCAGCACGGCGCCGGGAAAAGCTTCGCGACATTGTGCCTGAAAAAAATCCATCCGTGAAGCACCGCCCGTGAGCAGGATCAGCTTCGGAGGATCATCCGCGGTAACGGAAGCTGCGTTTTGCAAAGTGCGGTATAACGCGGCCGAAAAGCTTTCGCCACTCAGAGAGGGCAGCGGAGCATGGATCACGTCGTCTGCTTCCTGTGCATCCAGCGATAACAGCAGTTTCTGCGTTCCATCATAACAGATGCGCATTTGCTTTTTTACGGAAAAATCCGGCTGCTGGGGTGCGTTGGAATAAAACTGTTCCTTCACTTTGCGGGCCGCGATTTCACAGTAGCTGTACCAGCTGCGGCTGGCTGCGAATACTTTGCGGATCGTATCCCGATCCCGGCTGCGGTCAACGGCGCGGCGCAGAATCTCTTCATCCAGCAGACCGCCGCCCAGATGCGTATCGCCAAAGGTGCCCACGCCGGTTTCCCGGCCGTCGACGATATAGGCAAAATCCAGAGTGGAACTGCCAATGTCAATGACCAGCGCGCTTTGCCGGAGCATGTCCAGATCCAACGCGACGGTTTTTGCGTACTTCGCGTATAAGAAAGCAGCGCGGGATTCGGAGATCACCTGCGGATTCCGCACCCCCGCCCGAGCCAGCAAATCCGCGTAACGGGAGCGTGCCGCGGCGTTCCATCCGGCCGGGCAACCTACGACGAAGCAATCTCCGTCGTGGTAAACATCAGCCTCTTGCAGTTGTTTTAACACGCCGCGGGCAAACAGGACGATCGTATCGTAAGAACGCGGATCGTCGGTAAACCGGCTCTTAAACCGAACGCTCAGGTTATCCGCAAGAACGCTTGTATAGGCCTGTTCGCCAACGACGATTTCTCCGTTGAGCGTGCCGACGGCCGAAAGAAGGCTACGGCTTCCGGCGATAGGCTGAATGATCGGCTCGATACCGGAACCCTGTTGGAATACCGCAACGGCGCTTTCCCCGTCGCCCATATCAAAACCGATATATTTCATACGTCACTCCTTCAGGGACGAGGCGCGGATGGTGGCGTGGAAACATCGCCCGCCAGAGCGCTTTCCAGTACGGCGGCGGTACCGCGGTACAGAAGCGCCCCGTCCTTTTGCGCAACCAGCGCGGGCACAAGGGTGCGCGTCTGAGATACGCTTGGTAGAATATTAAAATGTCGCGCATCCTCCGGCGCGTAGGGCAGGGCCCGGATACCGGATGCCCATAAAAGCTTTTGTGCCGCGGCCATCGCCTCCTCGCCCTCGTCGCCTTCGCATTCGTACAGCGCTTCCAGCAGTTCGGCAAGCGCCGTGATGGAGTGCGGATCAGGCGACGATGCGCGCAAAGCATTTTGCTCGTTTAAATAGGTGAAATCGTTCATATACCGGTCGATCGCCTTCATCTGCGCGTCGATCGCCTGAAACAGCTTGTCCGTGTCGGGCGTGGCGGTTACCTTGAACCGATCTTCGGATAGCGGGTCCTCTTTAGGCACCCGGCGGAGGGTGATCCAACCGATCGCAGTAAGGGTGAGCGATGCGGCGATCGGAACCCACAAAAGTAGCCGCCCCTGAAAATAGGCAAGCAGACCGGCCGCAAGCTGAACCGCGCAGGCAAGCAGCAACCACCAGGACGCGGGACGCTTTTCCGGCTTTTTTACCAGCGAACGGGCTTGCCAGACCTTTGTGGTAACGGAGATATCCAGTAAGTTCAGCGAAGTTTTAAAGCAGGAAAAAAGGATGCCCATCTGCTGACGAAGCAGATCGTCGGATTGCTCGGCTAATGCGTTTTGCTCTACCTGTGCCAGTGTATGGCGTGTGAGCAGCGTGGCGTTCTCGTGCATGGCGGATGTGTGGAGCGTTTCGCGCAGCCGATCCTTCTGGTCCAGCCAGCATTGATATGCGCTCATAGGCACCTCCAAAAAGGATATACGGCCGGAATCACAGCGATTTAAGCGCCTCTACCTCTTCCGGGGTGAGCGTACGCCACATTCCGCGAGGCAGATCGCCCAGTTTGAGGGGGCCGAAGCGGATACGCCTCAGCAACACCACGTCGTGCCCGATGGATTCCACCATTTTGCGAACCTGACGGTTTCGGCCTTCATGAATCGTAATCAGCATATCGGTATACATCGAATGTGTATTCAGGATATGGGCGCGCGCATGGCTGGTGAGGCGACCGTCTACCAGCACGCCGCGTTCCAGCATTTTCGCTTCCTGAATAGACACCTGGTTACTGACCCGCGCGAGATAGACTTTTTCCACCTCCTGCGAAGGGTGCAGCATCCGTTCGGTCAGCTCGCCGTCGTTGGTGAGCAGCAGTAGCCCTTCACTGTCATAATCCAGCCTGCCGACCGGATACAGCCGCACCGGATAATCCCGAAACTTGTCCAGCACCGTGGCGCGTCCTTCCGGGTCGCTGGAAGTCGTCACTTCGCCCGCGGGCTTGTGATACATCAGGTAGTGCTTCTCCGCTTCCGGGTGGACAGGCTTGCCATCCACGCAAACGGTTTGACTGTCTTCCACGGATATGCCCATAGCGGTAACGGTCAAACCGTCCACCGTCACATGACCTTCCGCGATCAGCTTTTCCGCCGCACGCCTGGAAGCAACGCCGCACAGGGCAAGATATTTCTGTAAACGCATGGTTTGCCTTTCTTTCGGTTCAAATTTCTGCAATTAGGGGCAAGACCGAGGGGTCAATCCGTCAGATCAGCGTCGCGGGCCGTACGTTGACTACTTTTTGCAGATCGACAAGCGAAAGCTCCACCTGAAAGCCGATTCTACCCGCGCTGAAAAGGATGGTGTCAAAAGAAAGCGCCGTGTCGTGTATAAAAGTTGGGAAAACTTTTTTCATGCCAACCGGCGAACAACCGCCGTGCACATAACCCGTTAAGGGAAGCAAATCTTTCGCTTTGATCATCTCGATGGACTTTTCACCGGCGGCGGAAGCTGCCATTTTCAGGTTCAGCTCCTCCGCGACGGGGATCATAAACACATAGTATTGGCGGGGCTTACCCACGGTGACGAGGGTCTTAAACACCCTTTCTTTCGGCTGGCCAAGCAGTTCGGCAACTTCCACACCGCTCAGCGCGTGTTCGGCCGGGTACTGGTAAGCATGATAGGGGATTTTCATACCGTCCAGAAGACGCATTACGTTGGTTTTCGTATCCATTATAAACACTCCATCGGGCGACAAACACCCAATGGCATTATATCAGAAGCGAAAATCAATAGCAAACCTGCATTGCAACGCAAAACCGTAACGAAGACCCGGCAGAGAATGGCTACAGTTGACCCGCCTGCGGGTTTGTGCTATTCTGCTTACCATGGATTCAGCACACCGAAACGGGAGGGGTTAACCTACGCATAAGATACTTCGCAGAACGGATTCAGATATGACGCAGGGCGTGATATGGAAACAGCTGATGGAGTTCTCGGTTCCGATGGTGATCGGGTTAATCTTTCAGCAGCTGTACAATACAGTGGATACAATCGTTGTCGGCCAGTTTGTGGGTAAGGAAGCGCTTGCGGCTGTCGGAAGCGTCGGAAGCATCGTTAACATGCTGGTCGGCTTTTGCGCCGGTCTTTCGCTGGGCGCCACGGTCGTAATTTCTCAGTGCTACGGCGCGCACGATACGGAAAAACTGCATGACGCCGTTCATACGGCGATTGTAATTTCATTTGTACTGTGCGTTGTGATGACGGGGCTTGGTCTGCTGATTGTGGACCTTTCCCTGAAGCTGATGGGTACGCCGGACGACGTGTTTGACATGGCCAAACAATACCTGACGATTTATTTTTACGGGATGACCGGCCTGTTGATTTACAATATGGGTTCCGGGATTTTACAGGCAGTGGGGGACACCCGGCGTCCACTTTATTTCTTATGTGTGTCCGCCGTGGTCAACACAGTGCTGGACCTAGTGTTTGTAATTTACTTTCATATGGGGGTGGCCGGGGTTGCGATCGCAACCATTCTGTCCGAAGCGATCTCTGCGGCACTGGTGCTGATTGTACTTTCCCGGGAGGATGCGCCCTACGGCATTCGCTGGAGTCACCTGCGCATTTCCATGGAGATGCTTCAGAAAATCCTGAAAATCGGCATGCCCTCCGCAATCCAGCAGGCAGTTACGGCGTTTTCCAATGTTTTTGTGCAGGGATACATCAACGCCTTCGGGTCGGCCTGCATGGCGGGTTGGGCCAGTTATGGCAAGCTGGACGCGCTGATCCTGATTCCAGTGCAAAGCATCGGAATGGCGTCCACGACATTCGTCGGTCAGAATTACGGTTCCGGCAACCTCCCCAGAGCGCACAGGGGTGTGAATACCGCGCTTCGCATGTCTCTGATCATTACTGCGGCCATCAGCGTTCTGGTGATGGTTTTTGCAAGGCCGTTACTTACGATGTTTACACAGGACCCGGATGTGCTGGATTACGGTACGCGCTTTATCCTGATGATTTCCCCGTTTTATGTTCTGCTTTGCTTTAACCAAATCTACGGCGGTGCGTTGCGCGGGATCGGAATTGTCCGCGCGCCTGTGATTGTCATGATCGGTTCGTTCGTTGTGTTCCGGCAAATTTATCTTTTTGTGAACGGATTGCTTGGCAACGGGTTTGTGCCAGTCGCGCTGGCCTATCCGGTAGGCTGGGCACTGTGCAGCTTTTTATTAACGATCCTCTATCGCCGGTCGGCACTGTACAGGGCAAAATCGACCCCGGAAACGCAAGCAAAATAAACAGGGCGCTGTGCGGAACTACCGTACAGCGCCTGTATCTACATAGAGAATATATGTCAACTCAACTTTCGATGGATCAACTGAAATTTACCGGCGTTCAAATCGGACATCGTATGGCCGTGACCATACAGTTTATATTTATAGGTGCATAGCCCTTCCAACCCCATCGGGCCGCGCGCGTGGATTTTGCCGGTGGCAATACCGACTTCCGCGCCAAAGCCGTACATAAATCCGTCGGAAAAACGCGTGGAGCAATTGGCGAACACATCCGCGCTGTCTACAAGAGTCATGAACTTTTCGATCGCCGCGTCGTCGGCGGAAACGATACTGTCCGTATGGCGGGAACCGTAGCGATTAATATGGTCAATCGCCGCGTCCAACGTGTCCACAACCCGGATGGACAGAATGGCGTCCAGATATTCGGTGCGCCAGTCCTCCTCCGTAGCCGCATCACAGGTAATGATCGCCCGGGTGTGATCGTCTCCCCGGAGGAGTACACCTTTTTCTTGCAGCGCCAACGCGACCATAGGTAGAAATTCGCTTGCAACCGCCTGATGCACCAGCAGCGTTTCGGCGGCGTTACAAACGGAGAGATTTTGTGTTTTGCTGTCCACAACGATACGAACCGCTTCATTCAGGTCGGCAGACTGATCCACATAAACGTGGCAGATGCCTTCGGAATGGCCAAGCACGGGAATCGCGCTGTTTTGCATGATGTGGTGCACGAAAGCGTTGCTGCCGCGCGGAATGATCAGGTCGATGCAGTCGTCCAGTTTGAGCATCTCATCCACATCCTGACGTGTGTGCAGCAGGTGGGACCAGTTATCCGGCAGACCGGCTGCGCGAGAACCTTCTAATATTGCCTGCTGGAGAACCTCATTGGTCTCCATGGCTTCACGGCCACCCTTCAACAGCACGGCATTCCCGCTTTTTAAGCAAAGCGAGCTGATCTGCACCAGCGCGTCCGGTCGGCTTTCAAAAATAATGCCGATCACCCCGATCGGGCAGGTGGTGCGGTAGAGTTTTAACCCTTCCGCTAATTCGTTGGCATACTGTACCCGGTTGAGGGGATCGGGTAGCTGAGCAAGGGCTTTCAGCCCTTCCGTTACGCGCGCCGCCTTGGCCTCGCCAAAACGAAGTCGATTGAGAAGGGGTGCGCTCAGGTCTTCAGCGGTGGCTTTTACGATGTCGCGCTCGTTTGCCGCCAGAATATCCGGCAAACGCTTATGGATCGCGTCCGCAATAGCCAACAGGGCATCGTTGCGCTGCTGCGCGGATGTGGCGCATAGTTGCAAACCTGCCTGCCGGGCGCTTAACGCCATGCTGCGGATGGTTTCGGACGCCATGGAGTATCCCCTCCCCAAACAAGATACTTTATTATAGAGCACCGCGCGGCGCTTTGCAACGGATGAAAACTATGGTATAATCCAGTATGCGCATCCGATGGCCGGGTGCGCACGTTAAACCGTGAGGGAGGATGCGTTGTGCCACGGCAGAAAGGCATTAAGCCGGTAGCCCAGAATAAGAAGGCTTACCACGAATACTTCGTGGAGGAGGCCTATGAGTGCGGGCTGAGCTTGCAGGGCACGGAAGTAAAAAGCATTCGGGAGGGACGCGTGAACCTGAAGGAGAGCTTTTGCATGATCCGAAACGGCGAGATATTCGCTGAAGGCATGCACATCAGCCCTTATGAGCAGGGAAACGTGTTTAACCACGATCCGCTTCGCCCCAAAAAGCTGCTGATGCATAAAAATGAGATCCGCAAGCTGGCGGGCCTCGTGAGCCGACAGGGTTATACGCTGATCCCACTCAAGGTTTATCTGAAAGACGGCCGTATGAAGCTGGAACTGGGCCTGTGCAAGGGTAAACAGCTGCATGACAAGCGCGATGCCGCCGCCGAGCGCGACGCGCAGCGCGACATCGAACGCGCGTTCAGCAGCCGCAGACGCGAAGACTGAAACAAGCGGCAAAACATGGGGGTGTATCGGTTTCGACGGGGGTTATTGAAGGTTGGGTAAGCGAGCCGCGGACCCTGTACCGCGCAACAACGGGGAAAAACAACAACTGACACTAACGATTTAGCGTTCGCGGCGTAATGCCGCGCGTCGACCCGAACCGCCCACGGATTCGGCAATCGGCGTCATGATCGTGGGGAACGAGCACGCCCAAGCTTTGAAGCGTGTCCGTAAAAATGAAGCTACCGTAGGCACAAGCCCGTCAGGGGGCGTGCGCCGAGGGGAATCTTAAAACCCTGAATGCGCTCGGAGAAAACTTGATCGGCATGCCTTCGGACAGGGGTTCAACTCCCCTCACCTCCACCACATAAAATGCCTGTGAAATATGCATTTCACAGGCGTTATCTTTATCTTTTACTGCACTTTTTACCGCACTTTTTTGCGGCGTTATTCCTCCGCGCTTTAACCCCGGCCGCAATCTGCTGAAGGTTCAGCGCTTCCTATTCGGCCTTCAACGCAACAAGGACTTCTTCACGGTCAATGTCATTATCCTTCGTTTTCCGGAGATGGCAAACCACTGATACAAGGCGACGCGCCGGTCATCTTTACGAGGGTATGACATTCGTCATGGATTACATCCAGCTGCGCGTTCACGGGGGGAAAACCGAAAACGCGATGATGGAAAGAGCCGGACGGGGTGACGCAAAGGATATCCTGAACATAATCCGTAGAAAGTAAAACGGGTGTCAGATGTATTTCCATCACGGCCTGGTCCGATAAAGGACCGGCTTGCAGGTATTGTAGTACCACCTCCGTAAGAAGCACGCGAATTTGATCGTCAATGATCCATTCCAAATTGATCACCTCTTGTTACAAACCGAAATTAACGGCCGCGGCCGTGGCCGCCCCGGAAGAAACCATCGCGCCACTCGTGCCGGGATTCGGCATTATCGCCAAAACCGCTGCGTTCTGTAAAC
>JAEWYP010000013.1 GCA_023395615.1 Bacillota bacterium | reverse complement strand
GTCGATTATGTAGCTGCTTTATATAGCTGCTATCAATTAAAAAAAGGCAATGGCTTTCATCGGAGCCATGTGCCTATCAACACGAACCAGTAGAACAGGTTTGCTACGAATTAACATATAAGAGTATTCTCATATTTTAGACGAGGACAGAGCAACCAATGCGCAGCGTTTTGAAGCAGAGTTTTATTCTAAGTCTGAAGCGCCGGAAGCGCCTGCCGCATCGGCTGCACCTGCTTCGGAGCTGACGGACAGCGACAAAGCAAAGTTTATACAGCTTCTGTCAAATCCTGAATTTGCAACGCTCATTAAATCTTTCGTTGGTAGCGTCTAAATTAGAAGGAGCAGTTTCATTCTGTGTGAGACTGCTCCTTGCTTTATGCCGCTGGAACCTCTATAATGCTTACAGATAAGTTGAAACGAGGCGTGCATATCTGCACCAGATTGTATTTGAACCTTCTGCCGTTTCTTCGCAGGGCGGCAAACAAACCACCAATCGGAAAGCTCAAAAGACCTTCAAATCGCCGTAACACCTCAGTAAGATTCAGAATCTGAGTTGCTGGAAATACCGTTAAACACTGGACTTTGAGCGATTCAGTGGATTATTCATAACGGCTAAAATGCTGATTGGCGGCTCTCCTAAGCGGAAGGCCTCGGGTTCGAATCCCGACGGGAACGCCACGCAAAACCGCCTGAAAGCAATGCTTTCAGGCGGTTTTATTACTCATTCCATAACGGTTCCGGCGATTAAAATGCGTTGATGTGAACTTGATGCTATGCAAAACGATATTCGGGAATCGCTCGTAACAGAAAGATTGTCGCTCTTTTTAGCGCCTTTCACCGTTTACAGCAGATGCGCGCATTCCTTGTCAAAGGAAAGAAACACCTGCTCCCCTACCGCGAAAATCCGCTTATTCACCGGGCAGTTGTCCGCGATTTTCACCAGCGTCTCTCCAACGCGCACATGGTAATTCTGGTAGCTGCCCATAAAACAGCTCAGTTCAACCGTACAGGGTAAAACGCCCTGTGCGCCGATGTGAATCGCTTCCGGCCGCAAAACCACTTTGCAGGGTTGCCCGGCGGACAGGTCGCGCTCGCTCTCCACCAGCATTTCGTGCCCCTGTATATCCACGCGGCAATCCGTTCCCTCCCGGCTGTGGAATACCCCATCCAGAAAATTCGCCTCGCCGATAAAATCGGCCACAAACTCGCTGTTGGGATGGTAATAGATGTTCATGGGCGTGCCCACCTGGGCAATTTCGCCTTTGTTCATAATAATAATGGTATCGCTGATCGACATGGCTTCGCTCTGGTCGTGCGTTACGTAGATCGCGGTAATGCCAAGCGTCTGCTGAATGCGGCGGATTTCTGTGCGCATGGTCACACGCAGCTTCGCGTCCAGGTTGGACAGCGGCTCGTCAAAAAGCAACACACCCGGTTCCACTACCAGCGCGCGCGCCAGCGCGATGCGTTGCTGCTGTCCGCCGGAAAGCTGGTTGGTCATGCGCGTTTCCATGCCGCTCATTTCCACCAGTTCCAGTATACTGCGTACTTTTTCCTCAATCTCTTCTTTGGGCAGTTTCCGCAGGCGCAAGCCGTAGGCTACGTTATCAAAAACATTGTAATGCGGGAACAGCGCATAACTCTGAAAAACCATCGCCGTGTCGCGCTTGTTCGGGGTGAGCGCGTTAATGGCTTCCTCTCCCAGGTACACCTCGCCCTCGTCCGGGCTTTCAAACCCGGCGATCATGCGCAGGGTGGTAGTTTTACCGCATCCGCTGGGTCCAAGCAGCGTTACGAACGTGCCGGGCGCAATATCGATACTCACATCTTTGACGGCGTAAAAATTCTTGCCCGTTTTAGGATCGGGATATATTTTGGAGATATGCTCCAGGCGAACGCCTTTACTGACTTTAGCCATTCTTTTCAGCCTCCCTGATCTTTTTACTGGTGCCAAAATACTTGATAAACAGGTTCATCAGCAGGATGGACGCGTAGACAATCAGGATCAGGATGGTGGCGTATGCGCACGCTTCGCCAAACTTGCCCTTCTCGGCAAATTCGTTGATCTGGGTGGTTATCAGCAGGTATTTAGGCGTTACCAGCAAAATAATCGCGCTGATGGCCGTGATAGAACGAACGAACGTGGTAACCAGACCGCTGAAGAAGCTGTCCTTAATTAAAGGAAGCGTTACAGTCATAAATACCTTGCCGCTGTTGGCTCCCATATCGTACGCGCTTTCCTCGATGGACCGGTCAATCTGCCGCAGGGCGGAGATGCCGCTGCGCGTGCCGACCGGCAGGCTGCGCACCACAAACACGATCACCAGAATCGCACCCGTGCCATACAGCCCCTGCAGGATACCGCTGCCAAACAGTCCGTTTGCGTAGCCGCGAATATAACCCACGCCCAACACCGTGCCCGGCACCGCCATGGCCAGCATGCTGACAAACTCGATAAACGCTTTCGATCGGAATTTCTTCTTCACGACCAGATAGCTGATAATCATGGACAGCAGCGCGGTAATGGGCGCGGCGATGATCGACAGTATGAACGAATCACGGAAGGCGCGCGCGCCTCCGTATTTTATAATATAATCGAAATGCACCAGCGACAGGGAATAATTCCGCCCCCAAAGCTTAAAAAGCGCGCCGAAGGGAACGCTAACGTACATCAGTATCACAAAGGCGCTCACCAGCGAACAGAGGATCGTCAGCGGCCGGGTGACGCTCTTGTCCGTAATCAGCATCCGTTCGCGGTTCGCTTTCCCGGTCAGGGTTGCCACCGTGCGTTTTTCCAGATAGTATTTCTGGATCAGGAACAACACCAGCGTAAGCCCCAGCAGCACTACCGCCATTCCCGCCGCGCCGACCTTGTCGTACGCGCCGGTCACCTGCAGGTAGATGGTGGTCGCCAGCGTATCGTAACTGCCGCCGATCAGCATGGGGTTGGCGAAATCCGCTACCGATTCGATAAACGTGACCAGAAAGGCGTTGCCTAGCCCCGGCAACAACAACGGCAACGTAATGGAGGTGAACACCTTCCAACGGCTGGCGCCCATATCGCGGGCGGCTTCTTCCAGCGAGGGGTCGATATTCTTCAGCAGCCCCTTGAGCATCAGATAACACACGGGGAAAAAGGTCAGGGTCTGCACAATGGCGATGCCATGGAGGCCGTAGATCTCACTGTCATAGATTCCCAATACGGTTCGGGTTATCAGCCCGCTCCGCCCAAACAGGAGGATCATGCTCAGCGATAGTACGAACGGCGGCGAAACGACCGGCAGAAGGCTTACAACGTCTAACAGCTTTTTCACCGCGCGGCTGCGCACCTTCATATAAATATCCACATAAGCAAACAGCAGGCCGATCAGCGTGCTTGCGAAACCAGTGATCAGGCCCAGCACCAGCGTATTACCAAACGCCGTTTGGAACCGCTGCATGCTCAGCACCCGACCGAAAACATCCAGTGTAAAACCTTTGGATGGGTCAAAAACGCTGTCTACCAACAGCGTAGCCAGCGGATAAAGGATAAATAAGGCCAGAAAAATCAGAAGAACAAAGATCGTCGATACCATGATGGGGTCGGAGAAAAATTTTCTGCGGTCCAGCCGTTTACTCTGTACTTTGCTTGTCACCATAGCGCCAGCCCCCTTCGGCATGCGTGCTGCAGGTTGATGTTTCCCTTTGCTCAGGCGCCCGATGCGTAAATGAAGAGAGGAGGGTGACGGCAGAACCGCCATCCTCCTCGTTACATGGCCCGCTATTCGTTACTCGGTCTTAAAGCGGTCGTCCGCGCCGGAGCCGATCGCGGCGAAGAAGTCTTCCACATATTTGGACGTGTTGGCCTTCGCATCGGCAAAGTCATAATTGATGGTTTTGCTGGCATCCAGCCCGAACTGCGTCGCCTCGGCGGGCTGCTCGGCATTGTCCAGTACCAGGAACTGATAGCTTTCTGCCGTCTTGGCCAGGTTGACGCACTCGGGGCTTAAGGCGTACTCAATCCACAGCTTCGCAGCGTTCATATGTTTCGCGCCCTTGAAGATCGCCGTAGCGCCCACTTCGTAGCTGGTTCCGCTGGCAGGCAGCACCAGTTGGATATTATCGTATCCGGCCAGGATCTGGGTGATGCCGTCGTGCAGAAAGCCGATGCCGATAACGCATTCGCCCGGGCCTACCATTTTGCTGGGGCCGGAGCCGCTCTTGGTGTACTGAGCTACGTTCGCATCCAGCGCCTTGAAGTACTCCATGGCCGCGTCGTGACCCTTCATCTGTACCATAGTGTTAATAATGAGCTTCGCGGTGCCGGCGGTGTTGGGGTTACTCATCCAGATCAGACCCTTGTATTCGGGTTTGATCAGATCGTCCCAATCCATGGGAACCTGCAGCCCGAGGCGGGTAATCTCTTCCGTGTTCACCATGAAGCCCAGAATGCCCTTGTAGATGCCGTACCAGTAGCCATCCTTATCACGATACAGATCGCTGGTCAGGTGGCTGGCGTTCTTGGCATCGTAGGCTTCCAGCAATCCCTTGGCCGCCGATTCGTTGTATGGGTCGGTGGTGCCGCCAAACCATACGTCCGCGCTGGGATTCCCGTTCTCTTCTTCAATCTTGGCAGCCACTTCGCCGGTAGACAGGCGTTGGCGGTTCACCGTGATGCCAAACAGCTTCTGGAAGTTGTCGGCAGCGGCGTTCATGTAGGCCTCTTCGCAGGATGCATACACGGTCAGTTCTCCTTCGGCCTTCGCCGCTTCAACCAGCGCGGGGTCGAACACGGTAGCGGGCGTCTCAGCAGAAGCGATGGAAACCATGCTGCATAGCATCAGGGACACCAGTAGAAGGGACAGTAACTTTTTCATGAGACATACGTCCTTCCGTTGTGATATGGATTTTTCAGGTACCCTCATTTGTTTTGTAATTATATCTGTTTATCGTCGCTTTGTCAATTCCCATTGGAAAATCTGCCAGAAATCTGGTAAGTCTTCAGGATCGGTTGCTTTATCTTTACGGTCGGGGTTTCCCGTGATACAATCGTTCCGAACAGCCGGTATACAGGGCTGTTCCCGCCGTATCGTCACGGCCGCATCGCCTGATCGGCTGACCGAACCGTATGCGAATGATGATGACAAATGTAATGAAAAGGAAATGAACGCCATGAAGCTGAAATTTAAAACAAAACGCCTTGTGCTGGCAGTGCTGACGGATGAACAGATACAGGGTTTGATCGACAGGGAAACCGATCCGCATATGCGGGCGGCTTACGGTGAAATGTTATCCGGTAGCAGTGCCCATCCGGCAGAGCGCCAGTGGTATGCGCCCTGGGGGATTTACCAGAAAGACGGCGCTTTCGCAGGCGACCTGTGTTTTAAAGGTCCGCCTTTCCAAGGCGAGGTGGAAATCGGGTACGGCATCCGCGAAGCCTTTCAGGGCAAAGGGTATGCCACCGAAGCGGCAGGCGCGCTGACAGCTTGGGCCTTCTCGCAGCCGGATGTATACTACGTGACCGCGGAAACCGAACCGGTCAACCAGAAGTCTAAACGGGTGCTGGAAAAACTCGGTTTCAGGCAATATGGCGAAGGGGCGGAAGGGCCGCGCTTCGAGAAAGAAAAGCCCGCAAGCAACTGGATGGTCATCTATCTTGCGTTGGGCTTGGGCGTAGGGGCTTCCTTTGGCGCATCGCTGGGCAACATCGGGCTTAGCACCTCCATCGGCCTGTGCCTGGGGATCGCGCTGGGCGCGGCGCTGGATGTGCAGGAGAAGAAGGCGCGGGACGCGCGTCGGACGGCGCGTGACGCGGAAAAAACCGCGAATAAATCGTAAGTTATCCACCCTATCTGCGGGCCGGCTTACGCAGAGGAACACCTCTCCTTTTTTGCACACAAACAGAGAGGCGCAATCCTTCGCATCCTGTTATGATGACCGTCGGAAGGAGAAATGCGCATGGAATGGCTGGATCGTATGAACGATGCGTTAACCTATCTGGAAGCGAATCTGGATGGCGAAATCGACCTGGAACAGGCAGCGCAGCTGGCGGCGTGTTCGCAGTTTCACTTTCAGCGGATGTTCACGTATATCGCCGGGGTTCCGTTAAGCGAGTATCTGCGCCGCAGGCGGATGACCCTCGCGGCACTGGAACTGGCAGGCGGAAACGTGAAGGTGATCGACCTTGCTCTTCGCTACGGATACGATTCCCCAACGGCGTTCAACCGCGCGTTTCAAAACGTGCACGGGGTTCCGCCCTCCCGCGCGCGGGAGGGCGGCGTGCGCCTGACCGCCTATCCGCGCATCTCCTTTACACTGACGGTAAAGGGAGAAACATCGATGAACTACCGCATTGAAACCCTGAAAGCCTTCCGGATTGTCGGTCTGAAAGTAACGATGCCCATGGATGTGGAACAAAGCTTTGCGCAGGTGCCGCGCTTCTGGCAGCAGAGCGTCCCCCGTATCCCGGAGCTGATGCCGCTGATGAACTGTACGCCCAAAGGATTGCTGGGCGTATCTGCCTGCATGAAAGGTGAAACGTTCGACTATTTCATCGCCGTGGCCAGCGACGCGGACGTGCCGCAGGGCATGGCGGAATCCACTGTTCCGGCTTGTACCTGGGCCATCTTCGACTGCACAGGCCCCATGCCGGACGCATTGCAGACATTGCAAAAACGGATTGTTACCGAATGGTTGCCCACCTCCGGGTACGAGTATGCCAACGCGCCGGATATTGAGGTGTACTTTGTAGGCGATCAGTTTTCGCCGGATTATCGCTGCGAAGCCTGGCTGCCCATCCGGAAAACCACCTGATCCCAGGGATTGCGCCAACGCCGGACATTACAAAAGCGACTCCCTTGCGGGAGTCGCTTTTACGTTGACAAATCTACGCGATTTACTTGAGCGTCGCGGCGAAGAACTCACCCGTCGCGTCAATCGCGGTATGCAGCGAGTGCAAATCCGCTTCAGCGAAAACATTGAAGGTGTGATCCATCCCGTCGATGAAGAGGGTCTTGGAGGCTGCGTTGGTGTTGGCCGCCACAATCTTGTTGCTCCAGTCCGGGTCTACCGTGGTATCCATGGTGCCGGCGATTGCCAGCACCGGACCGGTGTAGGCGCTGAATTCCTTGAGCACGTCGGTGTTCATCACGTCTTCGCACCACTGCAGCGACACATGCAGCGGTTCGCGCCAGTCGAAGTTCATCACGAAGTAACCGTTTGCCTTGGCTTCCTCGTATTCCTTATCGCCAAAGAAACCATCCATTTTCAACTGCGGCGCACCCGCCCAGGTTACCAGCGACTTAAACATTTCGGGGTGCCAGCCGCAAGCCAGCAGCGCGTCGGTGCCGCCCTGGCTCCAGCCCATCACGCCGATTTTATCGGGCGCGATGTTGGTAAGGCCCGCCATGTAGTTGGCGGCTGCCATCGCATCGGCCACCGCGCTTTCAAAGGTGTAGCCCGTATAATCGGCCGTCGATTCGCCGTTGCCCAT
>JAEWYP010000073.1 GCA_023395615.1 Bacillota bacterium | reverse complement strand
CGAGGGAGTCTTTCGCCCCCTGTAGCAACAATGTGCATGCGGAGAAAAACGGGGAAACGTGAAAAGTGAACTATTTACTCCCTTAAAATCAATGTGCCTGCAGAAGAAATGACGGGAAATGATGATGAGAGTCATTCAACCACCCACAACAATGTGTATGCGAAAGAAAAACGGGACACGAAAAATGAGGGTTTTTCACACTCAACAATGTTCATGCGAAAAAACGGCAAACGAAAAAAGGGGATATGTTATAACAACATCTTATCCCTGAAAATCTATTGGTTCATTATCTTGCTTATCAGTTCCCTTGGTTTTGCGGCCATGCCAGTCTATGATTTTCACCCATCGCCTGAATACCAGCAGGCGGGGCGCGGCAAGGGTCGCTCGATGGATGGACGGGATAGTCGGTCGCGCTACCGAAGGTAGCAGCGGACGACTATCCCGTACTCCGAGAGCGACCCCTGCCGCGTAGCCCGCCGTGTAAGAAGGCGATTCCGAAGGATGCAGGGGCGAGCGGAAAGCCCCTGCCCATACCCGCAGGTATGGCCCTCCCGCCCGTGCCCACAGGAGTGAAACCTATGTGCCCGATGGGCGCAAAAACTAGATTCCAAAGGGTTGCGAAACCCTTTGGTTGTGCCTTTATGCACGGCATTTCTTTAAAACTTTGCTGCTGATATGGCGTCGGTAATGGCTTCCTCAAAGGTGGGGTGGGCGCGAAGCGAGCGCAACATGGCTTCGGCGGTCAAACCGCTCTGAATGGCAAGTGCCAGTTCACCCACAATGTCGGTGGCACGGCCGCAGAAAAGCTGTGCGCCGAGCAACACATGGGTCTGCCTGTCAAACAACAGTTTGATAAAGCCGCGCCCCAACCCTTCGATCAGGGTGCGCGCGTTTTGCGTAGTCAGGGCTTTGCCGATGGCAACATCGCGGCTCTGGGCCTTCGCCTCGTCCTGTGTAAGGCCTACGGAGG
Source organism: Bacillota bacterium (assembly GCA_023395615.1). GTDB lineage: Bacteria > Bacillota > Clostridia > Christensenellales > Aristaeellaceae > CAXXOK01. The sequence goes on along the minus strand of JAEWYP010000073.1, from coordinate 13,964 downwards.
CGATTTCCGGCGCGGTGTACACACAGGATGGGACCAGCATTGGATCAATGGGGGAAGCGATGCCCAGTATGGCGCTGACGGCGGCGACGCCCTGCGCGTGCGCTGCATGCGCAAGCTGGTTCTGGCCGTTTACATCGCCGATGGCATATACGCCGGGGACGTTGGTCTGGTACTGTGCATCAACGGCAATAAAACGTCGATTCATCGCAAGGGACACATCGTCGGCGAGCAGTCCGGAGGTCGCGGGGATGCGACCGGTGGCCAGCAGTACGCGCTCGGCGGATACCTCGGCGGCTGCGCCGTTCTTTTCATATGCAGCGGTAAAGCCGATATCGGTTTGGATGATTTTTTGGAGCCGTGCGCCGGTCAGCACGGTAACGCCGCGCCCTTTTAACATTATTTCGGCACTGCGGCCCAGTTCGGTGTCCATCATGGGCAGGCAACGGGTTTCGGCTTCGAGGATAGTTACGGATATACCCAGATCGGCGTAAATACTGGCCATTTCCACGCCGATCACACCGCCGCCGACAATCAGCATGCTTTGGAACGGTTCGGTTCCGGGTTCGGCCAACAGATCGTCGCTGGTCCAGACGGCGGGGTTATCACAGCCGGGAACGGGCAGGCGCGCGGGTACGCTGCCCGTGGCTAGCAATACATGCTGCGCTTCGATAGACTGGGTTGCGCCGTCGCCGTCGATAATGGATACCCGAAAGGGTGCCGATGCGCCGGCAAGCGTGGCGGTGCCGGAGAACACAGTCACCTTTGCGGTTTTAAGCAGTGTTGCCACTCCGTTTGCAAGGGTTTCCACAATTTCGTTTTTATGCTTCAGCATCGAGCCGCGATCGACAAACTTTGCAAAATCCGGCGCAAAGGCTTCTGCCTGGCGGGCTGTTTCCGCCGTGTGCAGGTAGGTTTTCGTGGGGATACAGCCGCGGTGCAGGCAGGTGCCGCCCAGCCGGTCGCGTTCCACCAGCGCAACGTTCATTCCTTTTTGGGCTGCAAATTCCGCGGCGGCGTACCCGCCCGGGCCGCCGCCGATTACGATCAGATCAAACATGGAGAACTCCTTTCGCGGAGGTCGGGAGGAATATGAATCAGGTAATCGAAACGTGCCGCGGTTACTTTCTTTGTTCCGTTTCGGCGGCGTCGTGGGGCGTGGAACGGTCTAACTCCCGGATGTGGCCACAAATGAGCACCGACACGTCGTTGGTCATCTGCAAAAGCTGTGGGTCGCGCATCATCTCCAGCTTCTGGCGGATGCGACCGTTGATGGCGGAAATCAGGTAGGGGCAGCCGGTCAGCGTTTGCTCAAGCATTGTAAACAAACCGGCTTCCATCGCGTCGGTAAACAGGCGCGCGGTTTTAATAACCCCATCCTCCACCAGAAGTTTCACCGTAACGCCACCCCACGGAAAGCGTTCCGAAACGGTAAAGGTATAATCGACTTCTTTGGGATAGATCCATTCCGGGTCGGAGAACTGCGCTGTGAGCATGGAAAGCGTAGGCTGATCCAGCATCACCTCGTCCAATACGGCAGGCTGGCAGCGATACACCGTAGCCATCGCGTTATACAGTTCGCATTCCAGACTGTCCAGCGTCAGGTCCGGCGCGAGGCTTTTCAGGTTGACCACACGGGAGGCTACGCTTTGTACGCCATGCGTTTGCAACTTGCTTTGGTCGGCGGTCAGGTATTTACCCATCACGTCCATGGCGCTGTCCATTAACAGCGTGCCATGGTGGTAGGCGTTGTGCCCGGCCTTATAGAAGGCGTTGCCACTAAACTTGCGGCCGCCGATGAGCAGGTCGTTGCGGCCGCTCTGGTACGCATCCAGCCGATAAGCGGACAGGGCAAGGCGAATCACGGATAATTGCCGGGGTACGTCAAACTCCGATTTAGGCAGGATGAACGTAAAGTTCAGGTTGCCTAAATCGTGGTATACCGTACCGCCGCCGCTGAGCCGCTTGGCGATTTTGCCACCGGAAGCCAGAAAATCGTCCACACGGCATTCGTACCGCGGGTTCTGGTTGCGCCCCACAACAATGGTATGGGCGTTTTGCCACAGGTACAGGATGGCCGTCTCCTCGGGCAGCGTATCCATCAGGTGCTTTTCGATGGCAAGATTGCGGTAGGGGTCTGTTCCTCTGGCAAGCAGGTAGGCCGTGCGTCTGATCATCCGTTATTCACCGCCGATAAATCGGGGACGATCCGTTTTTGGTGGATCGTATCCCGTACATGATATTGAAAGCGGCGCGGGGTACGCGCCGCTTCAAAAACGATTGGGGGTTATGATTCGTGGTTCCAGCGCAGCACCGGAGTGCGGGCCGCTTTCACCTCGTCCGGCCTGCCGATCACGGCGCAGTGCGGCGCTGTGTGCAGCGCCTCGGGTTCGCGCTTCACCTGGGCCAGAATATCGGCCATTACGTCGGCGGCCTTGTCCAGCGTTTCGCGGGATTCGGTCTCCGTAGGCTCAAACATCAGCGCCTCGTGCACGATCATGGGGAAGTACATCGTAGGCGGATGAATGCCATGGTCGATCATTGCCTTGGCTACATCCAGCGCGCTTACGCCGCAGGTGTCCTTCACATCCGTAAGGGTCAGCACAAACTCGTGCATGCAGGGGACGTCGTGGGCGGGGGTATATCCCATATCCTTGAGGCGTTTCATTAAATAGTTGGCGTTCAATACCGCGTGCTCCGCAACCGCGCGCAGATTCTCCGCGCCCAGCGCCTTCAGATAGGCGAGCGCTTTCACCATCACGCCGAAATTACCGTGAAACGCTTTCATCTGCAACTTGCTTTGCTGCCCCAGGCTGGCAACCGCGGGCAGATAGGGCGTCAGCGCTGCTTTCACACCCACGGGGCCGCTGCCGGGTCCGCCGCCGCCGTGCGGGGTGGAAAAAGTCTTATGCAGGTTCAGGTGTGTCACGTCAAAGCCCATGTCGCCGGGGCGCGCAACGCCCAGAATGGCGTTCAGGTTCGCGCCGTCGTAGTACATCAGACCGCCCGCTTCATGTACCATTCGACTGATTTTGCAAATATCCTTCTCAAACAAACCCAGTGTGTTGGGGTTGGTCATCATCATGCCTGCGGTGTCGTCCCCCAGCAGGCCGGACAATGCGTCCAGATCCACGCAGCCGTCGTCACGGCTGGGCACATTGACCACGGTAAAACCGGCCATGGCGGCGCTGGCGGGGTTGGTGCCGTGGGCGCTGTCCGGAACAAGCATTTTCACCCGTTTGCCGTCGTTTCTCGCCTCGTGATAGGCCTTCACCAGCAGCATCCCGGTCAGTTCTCCGTGCGCGCCTGCCGCCGGCTGCAGGGTGAACGCGTCCATCCCAGTGATCTGGCACAGGTCATTTGCCAGTTCGTCGATCACAGCCCGGCATCCGGTTACAGCGTGCGCGGGTGCGAGGGGATGTACGTTGGTAAAACCGGACAGGGCGGAAGCGGCTTGGTTGACGGCGGGGTTATATTTCATGGTGCAGCTGCCCAGCGGATAGAACCCGCAGTTGACGCCGTAGGCTCGGTGGGCCAACTGGGTGTAATGGCGATCCACATCCACCTCCGACAGCTCCGGCAATACCGGCGCGATCTTGCGGCGGAAGGTTTGCGGCAGGGCGTACGCTGGCGCGTCGGACGGGGAAACCACGTCGGTATAGCGACCCTTCACGCTCTTTTCAAAACTCAGCGATACGGTTTCGCTCATTTTGCACACGCCCCTTTCACCAGTTCCGCGACCCGGGCCAACTGCGCTGCGTCCGCCTTTTCGGTAACGCACCACAGCATGCCGCCTTCGACGGGCAGACCGCTTAAGATGCCTTCGGCTTCCAGAGCGGCTTCCACCTTTTGCGGGGCTACGGGCAGATCGGTTACAAATTCATGGAAGAACTCGCCCGGGTAACGCAGCGCTACGCCGGGAATGGCGCACAGGGCTTTGGCCAGCGCGTGCGCGTTGGCGAGGCAGTTTTCCGCGACCGTCGTAAGCCCTCTTGCTCCCAGATAGGTGAGGTATACGGAGGCGGTCAGCGTGCAGTGCGCCTCGTTGCTGCAAATATTGCTGCTGGCTTTTTCCCGGCGGATGTGCTGTTCCCGCGCCTGCAGGGTCAGCACGAAAGACCGGCGGCCTTCGGCGTCGGTTGTCTGGCCGACGATGCGGCCCGGCAGTCTGCGCTGAAGGGCGGCGGAGGTGGTGATGTAGCCGGCCGAGGGACCACCGAACGCCATGGGGATGCCGAAGGGCTGCACGTCGCCGCAAACAATGTCCGCGCCGACTTCTTTGCCGCTGGGCAGCAGGGCGAAGGTCATGGGGTTCTGGCCGAGGATGCACTTGACTCCCGCGGCCTTCGCGGCGGCAAACAGCGCGGGCACATCCTCCAGAATGCCGTAGAAGTTGGGTTGCTGAATGTATACGCCCGCCACGTCGGAGGTCAGCATGGTTTGAAGCGCGTTCAAATCGGTATGCCCGTCCACGGCGGGGATCACGCGCAGCTCGTGACCGGTGCCATAACAATAGGTGCGCATCACAGCGAGGGTATCTGGGTGCGCGCAGGCGGAAACCAGCGTGACCGTACGGTTGCGCTCGCGGCACATGGTGGCGCTTTCGGCGGCGGCGGTTGCCCCGTCGTACACACCCGCGTTGCTTACCTCCATGCCGGTCAGCTCGCAGATCAGCGTTTGATATTCAAAAATGCTCTGCAAAATCCCTTGCGACATTTCCGACTGGTAGGGGGTATAGGCGGTCACAAATTCTTCCTTGCCCGTAATCTGGCTGACCAGCGGGGGAATGAAGTGGTCGTAGCAGCCCGCGCCGCGCAGCATAAGGCGGTACGCGGTGTTTTGCGCGGCCAGCTTTTCCATGGCGCGCAGGGTATCCATCTGGCTTAATCCTTTGGCAAGCGGCAGCGGTTTTGTTAGCTGCACGGCCTCCGGTACGTCCTTAAACAGCGCGTTAACACTTGAAAGCCCCAGCTGGTCAAGCATCGCCCGCGTTTCCGTTTCGGTATGCGGTTGATAATGGCTCATGAGCGCTCCCTCGATATTCTATTGGTTTAGTTTGAGTTACTTTTCAATGAAAGCCTGATAGGCGGCCGCGTCCATCAGCTCTTCTTTGCCGGTGATGTTTTCCACCTTCGCAAGCCATGCGCCGTAAGCGTCCTCGTTGATCTTCTGGGGCGCGTCGTTAAGTGCTTCATTCACGGCGGCGACGGTGCCGGTCACGGGAGAGAACACGTCGCTTACGGTTTTTACGCTTTCCACATCCGCGAAGGTTTCGCCCGCGGTGACCGCGTCGCCGACTTGCGGCAGGTTCACGAATACCAGATCACCCAGTTCGCTTTGCGCGAAGTCGCTCAGACCCACGGTCGCCGTGGTATCGTTCTCAAACAGAACCCACTCGTGGCTTTTGGTATACATCCGATCGTTCTTAATTTCCATGGAAATGCCTCCTTGCCGCATGGGCAGGTAATCAGGGAGTTACTTTTTACGAGAATAAAAAGGAAGGGGAACAATTTCGGCTTCCACGCGGTTGCCGCGAATCTCTACGGAAAGTTTGTCCCCGACGGTCTGATATTTCGCCTCTACCAGTGCCATGGCGACGGGGCCGACGGTGGGGCAGAAGGTGCCGCTGGTGGTGTGGCCTACCTGCGTATCACCCGCGTAAACCGGGAAATGCTCGCGCGCGATCCCGCGACCGACCATTTTCAGTCCGATTCGCGCGCGGCGGGGTTCGCCCGCGCTGAGTAACGCCTGCTTACCGACAAAGTTGGGCTTTTCCATTTTTACGTAACGGCCAAGCCCGGTTTCCATCGGAGAAACGGTGTCGTCCATCTCGTGACCGTACAGGGGCATCGCTGCTTCCATGCGCAGGGTATCGCGGCAACCCAGACCGCAAAGCTGCAGGGCGAAGGGCTTGCCGGCCTCAAACAGAACGTTGAACAGCCGGATCGCGTCCCCGGCGGGAGCGTAAAACTCAAACCCGTCCTCGCCGGTATAGCCCGTGCGGCTGACCAGGCAGCTGACCCCGCCTACGGAGATATCCGCCAGAAAGCTGTAATACTTCTGTGGGATGTTCGTTTCCGGCACCAGCGTTTTTAGCAACGCTTCCGCATTCGAACCCTGCAATGCCAGCTGGCAGAGGGTATCGGAGATATCCGTGATTTTAACGTTGCCGATCTGTTCGCTCAGGATGTGCTTTACGTCCTTGTGGCGGTTGGCGGCGTTAACGACCATCAGGTATTTCTCCGGGGTGAAGCGGTATACCAGCACGTCGTCAATCACCCCGCCCTGCGCGTTCAGCATCGGGCTGTAGCGTACGCGCCCGTCCTGCAGGCTGATAAAATCGTTGCACAGCAGGTGTTGCAGGTTAGCCAGCGCGTCCGGCCCGGTAAACAGCACCTCGCCCATATGGCTTACATCAAACAGACCCACGTTTTCCCGAACGGCCTGATGCTCCTTCATCACACCCGCTTCGTACTGCACCGGCAGTAAATAGCCCGCGAAGGGAACAATTTTCCCGCCGTGCTCCACATGCATGGGGTACAGCGGGGTTTTGAGTGGCGTTTCCGTTTCACTCACAGGGTTCACACTCCTTTCAGATTAAGCGGCAAACAAAAAACAGGCTGCAAAGAAAGCCCGGCCGATGGCGGCCGCTTTCCTCGCGCCTCTGTCCGTTTACCTGAAAGTTTCACCGCCGAACCGAACAATGGCGGATTGCCTCTTCGGTGCATTGCTGCTTTCCAGAGCTTCGTCGGGTTCGGGTCCTTTTGCCTGAGAGCTTCTGCGAGCTTGCACCTTCGGCGGCGGACGCGCCCTGCGGCGTTCCGCGCTCTCCCCAAACCGTCAGCCGAGCGTTTCCCTGTTCTGTTGTCACGGTAAGTATAAGGCAGGCAACAGGCAAAGTCAAACTGAAAATTCGTTTCCGAAAACAGATTTTCGTTCGCCTCCCCGAGGGGCTGAAAATGTGGAAAACAGGCCGCGGGCCTTGCCAATGTTTCGGTTTCGTTCTATAATGTTACAATGCCGTCGGAACCATAGGCGAACGGCGATTGAAAGGATGGCGCACGGTATGGAAACGCCCGCGAAAAAGGCAAATTTCATCTGGGATTTCGTCGAAGAAGATTTGAAGAGCGGCCGTTACCAGCGCGTGCACACCCGCTTCCCGCCGGAACCCAACGGTTACCTGCATATCGGCCACTGCAAGGCGCTGGTGGCGGACTTTGCGACCGCCGAACATTTCGGGGGTCTTACCAACCTGCGTTTTGACGATACCAACCCCGCCAAAGAGGAAACCGAGTTTGTGGAGGGGATCGAGGAAGATATCCGCTGGCTGGGCTTCGACTGGAAGGGCGGCCTGTTTTTCGCCAGCGAGTATTATCCGCAGTGCTTTGACATTGCTATGGATTGGATCAAACGCGGTCTTGCCTATGTGGATGAGCTGACCCCGGAGCAGGTGCGCGAGTACCGCGGAACGTTGACCCAGCCGGGCAAGAACAGCCCGTGGCGCGATCGCCCGGCGGAGGAAAGCCTTCGCCTGTTTGAAGAGATGAAGGCGGGCAAACATGCCGAGGGCAGTATGATCCTGCGGATGAAGATCGACATGGCCAGCCCCAACATCAACATGCGCGACCCGGCCATGTACCGGATTTTATTTAAAGAGCATCACCGCACGGGCAAAACATGGTGTATTTACCCAATGTACGATTTTGCCCATCCCATCGGCGACGCGCTGGAGGGGATCACCCACAGCCTGTGCAGCCTGGAATACGAGGATCATCGTCCGCTGTACGACTGGGTGGTGGAGCACGCGCAGAACAAACTGCCCGGCAAGCCCCGGCAGATCGAGTTCAGCCGCCTGAACCTGACCCGCACCATCATGAGCAAACGTTACCTGCGCATGCTTGTGGAGGGCGGCTATGTTTCCGGCTGGGACGACCCGCGCATGCCCACCCTGTGCGCCCTGCGCCGCCGCGGCTACACCCCCGCCGCGATCCGCGATTTTATCGACCGGATCGGTGTTGCCAAGGCGGACAGCGTTGTGGACCTCGCGCTATTGGAGCATTGCGTGCGCGAGGACTTGGGCCAAACCGTGCCGCGCGCCATGGCCGTATTGCGGCCCCTGAAACTGGTGCTGACCAACTGGCCGGAGGACAAGCGGGACGAGCTTCCGCTGGAAAACCACCCCGACCATCCCGAGTGGGGCACTCACCCGAGCGTACTGACGCGGGAACTGTACATCGAGCAGGAAGATTTTATGGAAGTGCCCGCGAAGAAGTACTTCCGCCTGTTCCTGGGCGGCGAGGTGCGCCTGAAGGGCGCGTACATCATCCGCGCCGACCGCTGCGACAAAGATGAGAACGGCAACGTAACCTGCGTGTACTGCACCGTGGATATGGATACCCGCAACGGCAGCGAGGGCGCCAACCGCAAAGTGAAGGGCACCCTGCACTGGGTGAGCGCGACGGAAAACCTGCCGCTGGAAGCCCGCCTGTACGAACCGCTGCTGGCGGAGGAAGACGCTCAGGCCGACGAAGCCGCGCAGGAGGATAAGCCTGAGGAAGAGGCCGCCGTGCCCAGCAGCGCGCTGAAAAAGGATTTTTTAAAGCATCTGAACCCAAACAGCCTCGTTACCTGCCATGGATTTATGGAAAAGTCGCTGGCGGACGCTAAAACGGGAGATAAGTACCAGTTCCTCCGGATGGGCTATTTCTGCAAAGACCCGGATTCCACCGCCGAAAAGGCCGTATTTAATCTGGTGGTGGGCCTGAAGGACAGCTTTAAAAAGGAAGTTAAAGCGTAACACGACCTGCTCCGGTGATACCGAAAGGGAACGACGCCAACCAAACGATTTTTCACACCGAAAGGAACGTTAACCATGTCAGAAGTCCGCACCCGATTCGCCCCCAGCCCCACGGGCTACCTGCACCTTGGCGGTCTGCGCACGGCGCTGTACGCCTATCTGTTCGCGCGTAAAAACGGCGGAAAGTTTATCCTGCGCATTGAGGATACCGATCAGGAACGTGAGGTGCCCGGCGCGGTGGACCTGATCTACCACAGTATGCGCGAGGCGGGGCTGCTGTACGACGAGGGCCCGGACGTGGGCGGCGATTACGGCCCCTATATCCAAACCCAACGGCGTGACCTGTACCTGCCCTACGCCATGCAGCTGGTGGAAAGCGGCGCGGCTTACCCCTGTTTTTGCACCAAGGAGGAGCTGCAGGAGCGCCGCGACGCCGCGACCGCGCGGGGCGAGCAGTTTAAGTACGACAAGCATTGCCTGAACATCCCAAAGGACGAGGCGAAGCGCCGCATGCAAAGCGGCGAGCCGTTTGTGATTCGCCAGAACGTGCCGTCGACCGGCACCGCGAGCTTCGAGGATGCGCTTTTCGGCCATGTGGAGGTTCCCTGCGACACGCTGGACGACAACGTGCTTATCAAGGCGGACGGCCTGCCGACCTATAACTTTGCCAACGTCGTGGACGATCACCTGATGAAGATCACCCACGTGATGCGCGGCACGGAATACCTGAGCTCTACCCCGAAATATAACCTGCTGTACGAGGCCTTCGGTTGGGAAACACCCATCTACGTGCATCTGCCCGTGGTGATGAAGGACGCGACGCGGAAGCTTTCCAAGCGGTACGGCGACCCCAGCTTTGAGGATTTGCTGGCGCAGGGCTTTGTAAAGGAAGCAATTATCAACTTTATCGCCCTGCTGGGCTGGTGTCCCAAGGAAGAGCGCGAGTTTTTCACGCTGTCCGAACTGGTGGATGCGTTTGATCTGGACGGGCTTTCCAAGTCTCCGGCTATCTTCAACATGGAAAAGCTGGTGTGGTTCAACAGCGAGTACATCAAGAAGATGGACTTCGAAACCTACCTGCAAATGGCTGCTCCGTGGTTCGACAAGGCGCTTGCGGGGAAAAACATGGATTACCGGAGGCTGGCGGAGCTGATGCACGGCCGTACCGAGGTGCTTAACCGCGTGCCGGACATGGTGCGCTTTCTGGCCGAGCTGCCGGAATATGACGTAAGCCTTTACACCCATAAAAAAATGAAAACCGATCCGGCGATCAGCCTGACGGCGCTGCAACTGGCGCGGCCCGCGCTGGCGGCGGTGACCGATTTTGGCGAGGAGCCGCTGAAGGATTGCCTGATGGCGCTTGCCGCGCAGAACGGGTTAAAGACCGGGCAGATGATGTGGCCGGTACGCGTGGCCCTGAGCGGGCTGGAAAGCACGCCCGGCGGCGCGACTGAAATCGCCTATCTGCTGGGCAGAGACGAAACGCTGCGCAGGCTGGATGCCGCCATTGGTAAGCTGGGCGGCTGAACGGGTAGAAGCTGTAGCGGGCAGAGAAGCGCAATGGATAAGTAAGGAGTTCTTTGTATATGTATCAGGAACAGCGTCCACCGTATAATCCGGATCAGATTGAAAGCAAGTGGCAGAAGAAATGGGCGGAAGAGGGCACGTTCTGCGCCCAGTTCCCCAGTGATAAGCCGAAATTTTACGGGCTGATCGAGTTCCCGTATCCCAGTGGCGCGGGGCTGCACGTAGGGCACCCGCGCAGCTACACCGCCATGGATATTATCGCGCGCAAACGCCGCATGGAAGGCTATAACGTGCTTTATCCCATCGGGTACGACGCGTTCGGTCTGCCCGCGGAGAATTACGCGATTAAGAACCACGTGCATCCCTCCATCGTAACCCAGCAGAATATCACGCATTTCCGCGAACAGCTGCATAAGCTGGGTTTTTCGTTCGATTATACCCGCGAGGTGGACACCACCGACCCCGGGTATTATAAATGGACGCAGTGGATTTTCCTGCAATTGCTGAAGCACGGGTTGGCCTACAAGGCCGAAATGCCCATCAACTGGTGCACCAGCTGCAAGTGCGGCCTGGCCAACGAAGAAGTGGTCAACGGCGTGTGCGAGCGCTGCGGCGGCGAAGTGGTGCGCAAGGTGAAAAGCCAGTGGATGCTACGCATTACCGATTACGCGCAGAAACTGCTGGACGGACTGGACCATGTGGACTTTATCGAGAAGGTAAAGGTGCAGCAGCGCAACTGGATCGGCCGCAGCGAGGGCGCTGAGGTTGATTTCGCCATCGCGGGCACGGATGACAAGCTGCGCGTGTTTACCACCCGGCCGGACACGCTTTTCGGCGCGACGTATATGGTGGTGAGCCCTGAACATCCTTTTATCGAGAAATATCAATCCGCAATCACCAATTACAGCGAGGTGCAGGCATACCGGGAAACCGCCGCGCGCAAGAGCGATTTTGAGCGTACGGAGCTGAACAAGGAAAAGACCGGTGTGGAGCTGAAGGGTCTGCGTGCCATTGACCCTGTAAACGGCAAGGAGATCCCCATCTGGGCCAGCGACTACGTGCTGATGAGCTACGGCACCGGCGCCATCATGGCGGTTCCCGCGCACGATACCCGCGACTATGAGTTTGCCACGGTATTCCATCTGCCGATTATTGAGGTGATCGCGGGCGGAGACATCACAAAGGAAGCCTATACCGACGTGCAGGACGGCACGCTGGTCAACAGCGATTTCCTCAACGGTCTGCGGGTGGCGGATGCGAAGCGGAGAATCATCGACTGGCTCGAAGAGAAGGGCCTTGGCACGAAAAAAATCAACTATAAGTTGCGCGACTGGGTTTTCAGCCGTCAGCGTTACTGGGGCGAGCCGATTCCCGTGGTGCACTGCCCGCATTGCGGCACCGTGCCCGTGCCGGAAGATCAGCTGCCGGTATTGCTGCCCAATGTGGAAAACTACGAGCCGACCGATAACGGGGAGAGCCCGCTGGCCAAAATGACCGAGTGGGTCAACACGACCTGCCCCATCTGTGGCGGCCACGCACAGCGCGAGACCGACACCATGCCCCAGTGGGCGGGCAGCAGCTGGTATTTCCTGCGGTATTGCGACCCGCACAATGATAAGGCGTTTGCCTCGCCGGAGGCGCTGCGCTACTGGATGAATGTGGACTGGTACAACGGCGGCATGGAGCATACCACGCTGCACCTGCTGTACAGCCGGTTCTGGCATCAGTTCCTGTACGATATCGGCGTGGTGCCCTGCCCGGAACCCTACCAGAAACGCACCAGCCATGGGATGATTCTGGGGGAAAACGGCGAAAAAATGAGCAAATCCCGCGGCAACGTCGTGAACCCCGATGATTGCATCGCGGAAATCGGCGCGGATGCCACCCGCCTGTATGAAATGTTCATGGGCGCGTTCGACCAGGCGATTCCGTGGAGCACCAACGGCGCTCGTGGGTGCCGCCGTTTCCTGGATCGCGTATGGCGGCTGATGGATACGATCAAGGACGGCGCGGGGTACCAGAAGGCGCTGACTCCGCTGATGCATGAAACCATCAAGAAGGTTGGCGACGATTACGAGGCCATGAAGTTTAACACGGCTATCGCCGCCATGATGACGCTGGTGAACGAATTCGGCGCGGCGGGCGGCTGCACGCGCGACGAACTGAAAACGCTGATCCTGCTGCTGGCGCCTGTCGCCCCCCATATCTGCGAAGAAATGTGGCAGGAGATGGGCTTTGGCACCGAACTGGCTTTTGAACCGTGGCCCGCTTATGATGAAAAGGCGATGAAGCGCAGCGAGATTGACATTGCCGTGCAGGTGTTGGGCAAGGTGCGCGGCCACATCACCATCGACCCGGACATGACGGATGCGCAGGCGCAAAAGGAACTGCCTCAGCGCGACGAAATTAAGGCCCTTGTGGGCGACCGCCAGCTGGTCAAGCTGATTTTCGTACCGGGAAGGCTTTGCAACCTGATCGTTAAATAAACCGCGGATGCGCTTTGGTATTGCTGAAGTCGAAGATGCGAATTGGAACGGGCGGGAGCGGTGGCATATCACCGCCTCGCCCGTTTCATATCGAAAGTTTAATCGTTGTATTTGAGTGAGACGGCGGTGGTGTGCCTGGGCTATGAAAGGGTCAAACGCCATCCTGCCGGTTTGGAACCACGTATGGCGGGATATGGCAGGCGATTCTTTCCAAGTCTTTCTGTTTCGGGTATAATAGCCCTGTTATGAGCAATATGAATGCCAAGGAGTGAAGATGAGATGCAAACGGACTCGATGACCCATCACGCGGAAACTGCCGCCCTGCAGGTAAGCGGCGTCAGCCGTCGTTTTCGCAATACACAGGCGCTGAACGACCTGAGCCTGACCATCCCGGCAGGTAAAATTGTCGGCCTGCTGGGCCGCAACGGCGCGGGGAAAAGCACGCTGCTGCGCATTGTCAGCGGGATGCTTAAGCCCAATGTGGGCGAAACACAGATTGAAGGAGAAAAGGTATACGACCATGCGCGCGCGCTGGGGAAACTGTGCCTGATCGGGGATACGCCGGACTTCGGCAGCCTATCCAAAATCGGGGACCTGTTTTATGTATGCAAAGGGCTGTTTCCCAACTGGAACGATCCTTATGCGCGGGAATTGATTGCCCGCTTTGAACTGCCGATGAATAAGCGAATGAAAACCTTCAGCCGCGGTATGCAGACCGGGCTGATGCTCTGTGTGGGACTGGCCAGCGGCGCGGACCTGACGGTGTTTGACGAACCCAGCCTGGGCCTGGACGCGGTGATGCGGGAACGCTTTTACGATCTGCTGGTGGAGGAAAAACGCCGGAATCCGCACCGCATGTTCCTGGTATCCACCCACCTGATCGACGAAGTGGCGCGCGTGCTGGATTACGCGGTATTGATCGATGCGGGTCATCTGCTTTGCGCGGGCACGGTGGAAGAGCTTCAAAACGGCTACCTGAGCGTTTCCGGTGCGCCGGAGGCGGTACGGGAGCTTACAGACGGCATGATGCTGCTGAAGGAAGAAGAGATGGGCGGTTCGCTGGTTCGCCATGTGAAGCTGAACACACCGGAGGATCAGGCCCGTATCGAGGCGGATCCACGCGTACGCACCGCACCTGTCGGCTTGCAGCGGCTGTT
>JAEWYP010000059.1 GCA_023395615.1 Bacillota bacterium | reverse complement strand
TAGAGAGTGTTGCAGATTTCACGATCCACGCCGCAGACACGGCGGGTGTTGCCGTCGTGATGGACGATCAGCACATGATCTTTTGTCAGCTGCACATCCAGCTCCATCCCGTACCCCGCTTCCACCGCCAGCCGGAAGGCCGCCAGACTGTTCTCCGGCACGGAATGATTTCCGTCGTGCAGGCCGCGATGCGCGTAATATTTCCCGCCCAGCACTCCCAGTGCGGGGTGGCGCAGGCTTGGGGCAATCAGCCACAGATACAGGGCAAACAGAAAAGCGACAATGATTATCAGCCAAAGATACCACACCAAGGTTAATCATCTCCCGCGTCGTAAGCTTCCAGCGCGCTCTTGGGGGCCTCGGGCCGAGCGTCGCCGTGCCGGGTAAGCGATATGGTAATAAAGGATATGGCGACCATCAGAGCCGCATAGGGAGCAAGAACGCGATAACCCAGATACTGGATCAGGTAACCGCTCAGGATAGGGGTCACGATCTGCGCGGCCATAGAGAAGGTGTAATAATATCCGGTATACTGGCCCACGTCTCCGCTCTTGCTGATTTCCACCACCATGGGATAGCTGTTGACGTTGATGGTGGCCCACGCGACGCCCACCAGCGCAAACAGGCCATACAGCAGCGGCGAGAAGCTTCCGAACAGACCGAGCACCCCAAAGCTCAGGGTCAGCAGAAGCACGCCGAACTGGATCATCCGCTTGCGGCCAAACCGGGAGGAGAGCATGCCCACCGGAATGTAGCAAAGCATGGCCGCGCCTGTGGCGATCATCAGGAAGTTGGAAGCGGTGCTTAGATCGTACCCCCACTGCACGATTACATACTTTGTAAACACGGTGGTGACCGCGTTATACCCCATGAACCAAAAGAAAACGCTGAACAGAATCAGCATCAGGCTTTTCCGCACCTCGGGCGAAAGGGAGCGCAGCCCTGCCTTGGCTTTTCGGCTGGCTTCTTCTTCGGCCCGGCGCTCTTCCGGAGGCAGCTTGGCGGCTTCCGCGGCGTCGTAGGCGTCGTTTACGACGGCGGTTTCCTGCGCCAGCTTCTTTTCCTTTACCGTGATTAACAGCACGACTACGGCGGCTACCATCAGCACCGCGACCGCGATAAACAGATAGGTGTAGTCGCTGGAGCCGCCGGCACGGTCTAATACCAGAAACTTGGTTACGACCAGCGTAAAGATGCCGCCCAGCGTGCCCATCAGGTTGATGATTGCGTTGCCCTTGGAGCGCAGAGGCTTGGGGGTCACGTCCGGCATCAGCGCCACGGCGGGGGAGCGGTAGGTGCCCATGGCCACCAGCAGCAGCGCCAGCGCCACGATAAACAGCCAGAAGCTGTGTGCATTATCCGCGATGGGCAGCAGGTTCATCAGCAGCACCGCCGCAGCTGTACCGCCCAGGATGAAAGGCGTGCGCCTGCCAAGACGGGTATGGGTCTGGTCGGAAAGGGCGCCAAACAGCGGCAGGAGGAAGAGCGCCAGTATGTTATCCAGCGACATCACGATACCGCTGGGCCCATCCGGGATGTTGAAGGTGAATTTGAGAATTAGGGGAACCACGTTGTCGTAAAGCTGCCAGAAAGCACAGATGGAGAGGAACGCGAATCCGACTCGGACGGTTCGGCTCGTGTCAAGTTTCATGAGGTTTTTTCCTCCTTCAATTGCGGCGCAGCCGCCATGAAAATATCATAGCGCGGTCGAGCTGCAAAGTCAATCGCCGTGCGGTGAAACGAACCGTCTTCTTCAGTTTGCGCGCAGACGGGAAACCGCGCAAGTCGAATTGGGTGAAGTTTACGTTTGAAACAGGTAAAGTGCATCCGTACCGCTTGAAAAGCATGCCCGGCTTTGTTATGATGGGGGCGCCGCGAAGCCGGATACCGGCAAAACGGGGAGGACTGTCATGAGCAAATTGCTTGGAATCCTGTCTGCGCCACTTGCGTTGAAAACGCTGCGCGAGGCGCGAAAGCTGCTGGAAGATGCCACGCCGCTTAAAACCGACTGCGGGCGTATCTGCGGCGGGGCCTGCTGCAAAGCGGACGAAACCGGGGAAAACGGGATGCTGCTGATGCCGTATGAGGAGCGTCTCTACCGCGAACCGATCGAGGGGTTCCCTTATCGGCTGGCAGACGACGACACACTATATAAAGGTGGAAAAAAACTCATCTGCGAAGGAAAGTGCGACCGGACCCAAAGACCCTTTGCGTGCCGTATCTTTCCGCTGCGCGTTAAGGTAGTAATGGACGAAAGCGGGGACAACGCACGCATAGAAGCCGAGATCGACCCGCGCGCGTGGGCTGTGTGCCCGCTTACGGAACAGGGTGGGTTACGCGCCATGAGCGGCGAATTTATTGGCGCTGTCGAACAGGCGGGTACGCTGTTGTGCCGAAACGTGTATATGCTGGAAGCGTTGCTGAACGAACAGCACTTTCTGGACGAAACGCGCCGACTGTGAAGGGTTGAAACGGTTTCATCCTTGCCGTGAACAGTGCGATCATGTATAATAATTTATGGCAGGTTTCACGCCTGACTTCGGGAAAACGGCGCGTGAAATGATAAAGAAAGGGACGAATTCGTACATGAAGGGCAACCATAGAGGATCTCGACTGACTCTCACGCTGATTACACTGCTTGTTGCGGTGATGGCGCTGTCGCTAACCTTTGCAGTACCATCCGGCGCGATCCTGCAAACGGCTCGGCAACAATATCAGAACGATGCGCCGATGGACTGGGGCGACGACGACGAAGCTGAGGTGCCCGCTGATCTTGGGGCGCAGCTGAAACCGTTTCGGATTCTCGCCAGCGCCGCGATGAGCGACATTTTGCCTGTGAACGACATCGCAAGTCTGGACGAGGATATCAACACCGTCGGCCGCGCGCCGGTAGAAGCGAACTTTACCGACACGGGCTACCGCGATGATACGATCATCGTGGAAATACAGGAAGTGAAACAGGACGACAGTATTTACCACGTCGCGTATGTGAAGATTGCCACACCGTCGCAGCTTCGCACTGCCGTAGCGGGGGATTTGAACAGCACGCGCACCGCGCCTACCACGACGCTTGCGAAAAGCGTGAACGCTGTCGTGGCGGTCAACGGCGACTTCTATTCCAAGTATACGGGCGGCTACATTGTGCGGCAGGGGCAGACGGTTCGTAAAAAAGTGAGTGATAATTACGACCTGCTGCTGATTGATGAGAACGCGGATTTTCACCTGCTGCCCGCAGGCAAACAGACACAGCAGAACGCCATCGTCACGCTCCTGCAAACCCATCAGATTGTGAACGCTTTCTTTTTCGGGCCTTCGCTGGTGATGGACGGCAATATCTGCGACATTTCACAGGAGTACGGATGGAACCCTTACGGGCAGGAGCCGCGCGCCGCGATCGGGCAGATTGGCCCTCTGACTTACACCATCGTGACGGTGGACGGGCGTATCGACGAGTCGGCGGGGGTTACGCTGCCGACGCTGGCCAAGTTTATGGCGCAGATCGGCTGCCAGCAGGCGTATAATCTGGACGGCGGCAACAGTTCGGCGCTGGTGTATCACAATCAGCTATTAAGCATCAAAGGGGTAGAGGAACGCTCGGTTAACGACATCGTTTACTTTGCATCCGCTACCGAACAGGGCGCAGCGCAATAAGGAGGCGGCGACCGTGACCTTTTCCGTGTTGGGGCTTACAGGGTACTGGTACGGTCTGATCGCGGGGGTAAGCACGCTTGCATATCTTTGCCTTGCGGGTGTACTGGGCTATGTGAGGCGCCTTCCCGCGGGAACAGTGCGCTGGTATGGCCTGTTTGCCCTGCCGATGGGGCTGCTTTTCGCGCGACTGGGATATTGTGCGGTTAATTACAGCTATTTCACAGAAAGTGTATCGCAACCGTGGCTAATGCTGCATTTCTGGGACGGGGGATACAGCCTGATCGGCGCGCTGTGCGGGTTGTTTCTGGCGGCTTTGCTGACGGCGAAAATCCGGAAAGTTCGCTTTGGTGTTCTGCTGGATGTGTCGGTCGCGCCGATCGGACTTCTTCTGATTGGCCTGCGGCTGGCCGAAGCGTTTACCGACGGCCAACTGGGGATCGGACGGCAGGTGGAAGCCACATCGCTGGCTCAGATCATGCCGTGGCTGTTTGTTACTGAAAAAATGGGCACGCTTACCCTGCTGCGCATGGCGGTATACCGGTATGAAGCGGCCGCTGCAGCACTGCTACTGGTACTGTCGCTGGTTCTGTTTTTTGGACGCACAAGGGATCGCAAAACACGCGCCGGGGATACGGCGATGCTGGTATACGCGCTTTTTGGCGCAATGCAGATTATTCTGGAAAGCCTGCGGGACGACGGGCATATGGTAGCAGGATTTATCCGGGTACAGCAGCTTGCCTGCGCACTGATCCCGCTGGTTGTGCTGGCGATTCTGGGCGTGCGGTATGCGCACATCCGCCAGATACGCAAGACGGCGGTTGCCGCGTGGCTTCTTCTGCCTGCCGTGGCGCTGGTAGGGTATCTGATGATCCGTCCGATCAACCATGTGCTGGATTTAACGAGCCATAGGGTACTCGGCGGCGTTCTGCTGGCGGGGCTGGCGGTTTATCTGCTGTTCTTTTTACGGGTGCGCGGCGCGGATTTGCGGCTGATCATCACCTGGCTGGCGGCGATCGCGGCGATCCTGTGCTGCGTTATGGTGGAGTTCAGCGTGGATGGCAGCAACAATCTCCTGCGTGATTACGGCATCATGGCGGCCTGCTGTCTGGCGCTGTTCCTTGCGCCCTATACGATGTGGCGAAAACTGAAACAGGGTGTTTACGGCGAAGAAAGCCTGCGTATCCAAATCCCCGCCGAACCGCAAGGGTAACCGAAGGAGGAGAGCGCCATGGGTATCACACTGGATTTTGCGGCAGCGAGAAATGCCGAACAGAAAGGCTTGCCCTGTCAAACAGCGGTTGTGGAGACTCCCCTGGGCAGGATGACGTTGGTTCAGCGGGGCGATGATCTGTGTGAATTGCGCCTGAATGGCGAACAGTATCCCACGGATGTCCCTGCGCAAACGCCCCTGCTTACCCGGGCGCAGAAACAGCTGACCGAATATTTCTCGGGAGAACGAACATCGTTTGATTTACCCCTTGCACCGCTGGGAACGTCTTTTATGGAACTGGTGTGGCAAACGCTTACAGCCAGTGTGCCCTATGGACGCACTGTTACTTACGGAGAGCTGGCCGCTCTGTGCGGCCACCCCCGCGCGGCCCGTGCGGTGGGCATGGCGAACCACCGGAACCCGCTGCCGATTTTTATCCCCTGCCACCGGGTGGTGGGCGCAGGCGGTAAACTGGTAGGGTACGGCGGCGGACTGCCGCTGAAACGATCCCTGCTGGAGCTGGAAACAAGAGATGAATCTGCTGCTGATCTGACTGAAACTGTTGGGTGAGGAGATTTTTTATGAGATATCGCAAAACAAAGATCGTCTGCACGCTTGGCCCTGCCACGGAGAGCGACGATGTTTTACGTGAAATGATGCGTTCCGGGATGGATGTGGCGAGGCTCAACTTCTCGCACGGCACGCACGAGACGCACGGCAAAACGATGGCCCGTGTGAAAAAGCTTCGGGAAGAGCTGGGGTTGCCGATTGCCATTATGCTGGATACGAAGGGGCCGGAAATTCGGCTGGGCACCTTTGCCAAGGGCAAGGTAAGCCTGAAAAGAGGGCAAACCTTCGTGCTGTGCACGGATCAGGTGGCCGGGGATGAAAAACACGCCACGATTACGTATAAAGATTTACCCAGCGATGTAAAGGAAGGAACCGTGATCCTGCTGGACGACGGACTGATTTCCCTGACGGTGCTTTCTCTGACCGATCAGGAGATCACCTGCCGGGTGGAAAACGACGGAGACATCAGTGACCATAAGGGGGTCAACGTGCCCGGCGCGCAACTGTCCATGCCGTTTTTAAGCGAACAGGATAAAGCTGATATTCTGTTCGGAATTGAGAAGGACATTGACTTTGTCGCCGCGTCCTTCACGCGCTGCGCCGCGGATATTCTGGAAATCCGCAAACTCTTCAGCAGTAACGGCGGCAAGGATATCGGGATTATCGCCAAAATCGAAAACCATCAGGGCGTGCAGAATATCGATGAAATTCTGCGTGTCAGCGACGGAGTGATGGTGGCGCGTGGCGACCTGGGTGTGGAAATTCCGCTGGAAGAAGTGCCTGTGCTGCAAAAGATGCTGATTCGCAAGGCGTATTCGTCCGGCAAACAGGTCATTACCGCTACGCAGATGCTGGAAAGTATGATTACCAACCCGCGCCCCACCCGTGCCGAGGCCACCGACGTAGCCAACGCCATCTACGACGGTACCAGCGCCACCATGTTAAGCGGCGAGACCGCCGCGGGGCAATACCCGGTCGAAGCGCTTCGCACCATGGCCCGTATCGCCTTCCGGGCGGAGGCGGACATCAACTATGTGAAGCGCTTTAAAGAGCGGGAGAACGAACACACCCCGGATGTGACCAACGCCATCAGCCACGCGACCGTCACCAGCGCGCACGACCTGGGGGCTGCAGCGATTATTACCGTCACCAAGAGCGGCCGCACGGCGCGGATGATCTCCAAATACCGCCCGGACTGCCCGATTATCTGCTGCACCATGGACGACAGCGTTTGCCGCAGGCTGAACCTCAGCTGGGGCGTGATCCCGCTTAAAATTGAAGAAATCCACAACACGGACGATTTATTTGAACGCGCGGTGCGCGCCGGGGAAGAAGCGGGGCTGCTGCATAACGGCGAACTGGTCGTGATGACGGCGGGCGTGCCGTTAAGTATCAGCGGTACCACCAACCTGATGAAGGTGCACGTGGTGGGGCACATTCTGGTCACCGGCCACGGCGTAAGCCACCGGAAGGTTCGCGCCAGCCTGTGTGTGTGCGAAAGCGAATCGGATGCGGAGAAGAATTTCAACGACGGCGATATTCTGGTGATCCACCAAACGACCAACCGTCTGCTTCCGCAGGTTCGCAAGGCTGCCGGTCTGGTGCTGGAGGACGGAGATCCCAACGGCCACGGGTCGATCGCGGGGATGAGCCTCGATATTCCTGTCATCATTGGCGCGGAGAACGCCACACGGATTTTGAAAACCGGCGCCGTCGTTATGCTGGATGCCGAACGCGGTGTGGTTACCTGCGACAGCTGCACGGAGTGATCCCGGCGATCATCATTCGATCAAATCCATACGGGTAAGGAGCACGGCTTATGAAGTTTACCAACGGCTACTGGATGTTAAAACCGGAATTCGATTTTGGCTTTGCGGTGGAATACTACCGCTCGAAGATCACGAAGGATCGGGTGGAGATTCTATGCCCCGGCGTATCGATCCGCGAGCGTGGAGACACACTCTCCGGCCCGGTGCTCACGGTTGCGTTCAGCGCGCCTATGGAAAACGTTCTGCGGGTGAACATCCGGCATTTTACCGGCGTACAGGAACAGGGGCCGGAATATGAGCTGACGGAAGAACCCGTGAAGCCCTTGATCGAAGAGAACGAACAGGAACTGACGATTCAAAGCGGCAAACTGACAGCCACCGTATGCAAGGCCCAGCGGGGCTGGAGCGTGGTCTACTCGGCCGATGGCAGGCGCCTGACCGAGTCCGGCTACCGCGGCATGGCCCGCGCCCTGCATAAACCGACCGGAAAAAGCTACATGATCGACTCGCTCTATCTGGATGTAGGCGAAAAAGTATACGGTTTCGGCGAAAGGTTTACCCCGTATGTCAAGAATGGGCAGGTTGTGGAGTGCTGGAACGAGGATGGCGGAACCGCCAGCGAAATATCCTACAAGACCGTACCTTTTTATATGACCAACCGCGGCTACGGCGTGTTTGTGGAAACCCCGGGCGACGTTAGCTTTGAGGTGGCCAGCGAAAAAGTGGAGCGCGTGCAGTTCAGCCACCCCGGTGAAAGCCTGACTTACGATATTATTTATGGCGAAACGCCCAAGGCGATTCTGGACCGCTACACCGCACTCACCGGCAGGCCCGCCCTGCCCCCGGCGTGGAGCTTCGGTTTGTGGCTTACGACCAGCTTTACCACCAGCTACGACGAAGCGACTGTGACCAAGCTGATCGACGGAATGGAGAAATACCAGATTCCCCTGAACGTGTTCCATTTTGACTGCTTCTGGATGAAGGGGTACAACTGGTGCGACTTTGAGTGGGACCCGGATACTTTCCCGGACCCTCGCGCGATGCTGAAACGCCTGAAAAGCCGCGGCCTGCATATCTGCGTTTGGATTAACCCCTACATCGCGCAGGCCAGCTCCCTTTTCGCCGAAGGAATGGAGAAAGGCTACCTGATCGCCAAAGAGAACGGCGATGTATGGCAGAGCGACCTCTGGCAGCCGGGCATGGGGATACTGGACGTAACCAACCCCGAGGCGAAAGCCTGGTTCTGCGGCCATCTGAAACGCCTGCTGGACATGGGTGTAGACTGTTTCAAGACCGATTTTGGCGAACGCATCCCTGTGCGCGGTATTAAATACTTCGACGGCAGCGACCCGGTAAAGATGCATAATTACTTCAGCTACCTGTATAACCAGATGGTATTCGAACTGCTGGAACAGGAACGCGGCAAGGGTGAAGCCATGCTGTTTGCACGCAGCGCCACGGCGGGCGGGCAGAAGTTTCCTGTACACTGGGGCGGCGACAACAGCGCCTGCTACGTAAGCATGGCGGAAACGCTTCGCGCGGGCCTGAGCCTTGGTCAGTCCGGCTTCGGTTTCTGGAGCCACGATATTTCCGGCTTTGAGAAAACCGCGCCTGCGGATGTTTACAAACGCTGGTGCGCCTTCGGGATGCTGTCCTCCCACAGCAGGCTGCACGGTTCCGGCAGCTATCGGGTGCCGTGGCTGTTCGGCGAGGAAAGCTGCGTGGTGCTCAAGGAATTCGTGAACCTGAAATGCCGCCTGATGCCCTACATATTCAACGCTGCGGTGGAAGCGCACGAACACGGCGTACCCGTGCTGCGCGCCATGATGCTGGAGTTTCCCGGCGATATTGCCGCCGAGCCCTGTGATACGCAATATATGCTGGGCGGTAGCCTGCTGGTAGCCCCGGTGTTCCACGAAGACGGACATGTAGATTACTATCTGCCGGAAGGTCGCTGGACCAGTCTGTTGAACAATCAGGTAGTGGAGGGTGGTCGTTGGGTGCGGGAGACGCACGACTTCCACAGCCTGCCCCTGATGGTGCGGCAGAACACCGTATTGCCCATGGGTTCCTGTGAGACGCAGGCGGATTACGATTACGCCGACGGTGTAACCCTGCATGTGTACGAGCCGGAAGACGGTGAACTGACGCTGACCATCCCCGATACGAAGGGAAACGTAGATGCCTGCTATACGCTCACCGTGCGTGGAGACGATATCACCGTGGAAACGGACAGTCGTAAGCCGTTCCATGTGGTGCTGCACCGCTGCGGGAAGACCGTTCCGCTTGCCTGACGGCGGGGGAGATCACTGTATGAAACAATCGGATGTTTATCTGTACGGCCAAATTTTGATGACCACAAGCCTGATGCTGCAAAACGGAATGCCCCCGCGCGACGGTTACGGCGAGCTGAAAGCCCGTTACCGCCTGATCGGCGGGGAAACCGCCGTCTGCGCGGCGGTGCTGGATTCGCTGGGATGCAGCGTGCGCATGGAAGGCACCTGGATGGGCCGCAATACCATGAGCGGGGTAACGGAGTACTTTCGGGAAAAAAAGGTAGACCTGAGCCTGCTCACCTATGACGATACCTTCGATGGGCTGGAGGATTTTGTGCTGGTGGACGGGGACGCGCGAACCTGCCTGGGTACGTTCACAGCGTTTCAGGGGCCGGAGGGGTACCGCTGGAACCGGCCGACCGCGGACCATCTGGCGGGCTGCCGCGTCGCCGCGATTGACCCGTTTTTCGGGGATGCGAGCGAAAACGTTGCTCGCCTGTGTGTGGAAGCGGGTTTGCCTTACGTGACCATTGACTGCCCGCCGGAATCCTATCTGGCTTCGCATGCGGCTATCAACGCCGTAAGCGGGGAGTTTTTGCGCTGGAACTTTCCCGGTGAGGAACGCGAAAAAACGCTGACTCGTTATCTGCAATCAGGCGAAGGGTTGACCATTTTCACGTCGGGCAGCGGAGACTTGCTGTATGGCCGCAAAGCAGGCGGCGTAAAACGTCGCCCGGCCTATCGGGTGAAAGCGGAAAGCACGTTGGGCGCGGGCGATACGTTTAAGGCAGGCTGTACGTACGCGCTGCTGAAAGAGATGGACGACGATGAAACCGTATCGTTCGCGGCGGCCTGCGCAGCGGCGGCGGTGATGAAATTTCCCATACCGCTTTACCCGCCGACGCTGGAGCGCATTACCGCCGTGCGAATGGCAGAAAAATCGCCCGGAGCGTAACGGCTTCGGGCGATGCGGTTTATTGAGCTTTCAGCGTAATCAGGTGTATCTTAGCAGGCGCGAGGATACGGGCCGGAAAATCGCGGGTGCCGACGCCGTTGCTGATCAGGATGCTGGCCCGGCTTTCCGTGCGCCAGCCGGACAGATAGCGGGTTCCCGCAGCGGGTACGAGGCTGGCTTTCAGCGGCAGCCCGATAAATGTAAACTGCCCACCCAACGTATGCCCGAAGAGCGCCAGATCAAACCAGTGGTTATCGCCATCGGCACTGGTGGCTTTCAACGCCTCGGTTAACAGGTCGGGATGATTTCCCAGGAATATCACAAAGTCCGCTACCCGAACCTGCGATGCAAGCCCCGTCAGGTCTGGCTGACCGCTCAGTTTATCGTCCGATCCGGCGAGGAACAGCGCCGTCTGGCCGATTTTCACCTTGGCAACGCTGTTGACCAGCGGCGTAACGCCTGCATTCTCCATGGCTTTAATCAGTGGCGTAATATCGCTGTCCGGTCCGGCACGGTCACAATCGCCCAGCACGCCGTATACGCCCAACCGTGCGTGGATACCAGGCAGATGCTCAAAAAACGAAACGGTCGCTTCGCTGTTTTCGGCATAGTTGCCACCAAACAGTACCAGATCGGCGCTAAGACCGTTGATCGTATTCACCAGACTGTCCACACTGCTTTGCGGATAACGGGCACTTTCCAGAATATCTGTAGCGTACACGATTCTGATGTTTTTCAGGGTGGAGGGAAGGCCGTCGATTGTCAGTGTCGTATTCTCAACATTCACGTGGCGACCCTCATAAAACGGATAGGCAATCAGTACCGCCACCAGGAGTAAAAGAACGATCCTGGACAGGCGAAGCTTACGACGGGGCGGTTTGCGATATTTAAAATCATAGCGGGCGCGGGCCAGAGGAATCCCCTCCTTGCGTGATGATGGGACGAACGCTTATCATTGTACACGGAAGCGAAGAAGCGATCAAGGGGGAAGAAAAATATGGAATCGAACTTCGTATCCATTGGAGCGACAACCTTTCTGGGGCCGATTCCCGCGGTGTTGATTGGCTGCGCGGACGGCGACGGATGGCTAAAGGGCGAAGGCGCGCCCAACCTGCTTACGGTTGCCTGGACAGGTATCTGCTGCACAAAGCCGCCGATGCTTGGCATTTCGGTACGCCCGGAACGCTACAGCTACGGGTTGATTGACCGGACAGGTGAGTTTACCGTAAACCTCGTCGGCGAGCCGCTTTGCCGCGCGATGGACTTGTGCGGGATTAAAAGTGGTCGGGACGGCGATAAATTCGCGACCCTTGGCCTGCATGCCATACCCGCGCCCACACTTACCTGCGCGCCCGCGTTGGCGGAAGCGCCCGCGTACCTTTGCTGCAAGGTACGACAGAAAATCCCGTTGGGGAGCCACGATCTGTTTCTTGCGGAAATTTCGGATGTGCGCGTCGGGCAGGCTTACCTGCACGCGGACGGAAGCATCGACGAGCGAGCGATGCGGCTGGTAGCCTTCGTGCACGGGCAATACTGCGCGCTTGGCGCTCAACTGGGCTTTTTCGGGTATTCCGTGGCGGGGGATGAGGTCTTGAAACGGCGGATGCCCAAACGTGCGGAAACGTCAGGAGCGAAACGGAAACCGCGAAAAAAAGCGAAACATCCACCCGAAAGAGGCGGCAAGGCTTGAGAAATCTTTGGAGAAAGTTACTGGCCCTGGTTCTGATCCTTTGCCTGTGCGGCAGCGCCGCGGCGGAAACGGCCCCTTCCGATACGAATGCGCCTTCCGATGAGCCTGTTTTAATACAGGACGAGGGAAATGGACACTGGCTTTACCAGAGCGCAAACCTGCGCGTGGAAATCACCCGGAAGAACGACCCGGCGATTCCGTTGATCTGGTATGAAGCGGACCTGCAATGCAGCGAAAATGCCCCGCTCGCCTGCGTGCTCAGCGCGGAAGACCGCCCGCAGAAGCATTTGAAAAAACCGGACACGATCGCGCAGAAGCATTCATTGATTTATGCCCAGACGGATGATTTTTTCGGGGATCGTGTCGGCAGTCAAAAGCTGAAAACCGGTGTGATCATCCGGAACGGTCAAATTCTGTACGATGACGTGTACCACGGGAACGGCAACCCGTTCCCACCGCTGGACGCGCTGGCGATCTTTCCGGACGGGTCGCTGAAAGCTTTTGGGGCGAAGGAGGCGACAGGGGAACAGTACCTGCAAATGGGCGCGCTGGATGTGGTCAGCTTCGGCCCCATCCTGATCCGCGGCGGCGTGATGGACCCGCGCCTTGCCAAGGGATATGCCGACCACGAGCCGCGAAGCGCGCTTGGGATGATTACCCCCTATCATTATTTCGGGATTGTTGTAGAAGGCCGGCATGACGGAAGCATCGGGTGCGGGCTGAAACGAATTGCCGAAAGAATGCTGGAGGTTGGGGTGACCGAAGCCCTGAACCTGGATGGCGGCCAAACCGCCGCGATGATATTTATGGGCGACCAGCTGAACCACACCGGCAAGTTCAGGCGAAAGAGCAGTCCCCGCAGCGTGAGCGGTGTGCTGGGGATTACGGATGGAAAGACAAATACAGAGGAATAATCGCGCGGGCTGGCGACGGGAAAATCCCCGAGCCAGCCCGCGTTGTAATCTGATTGTATTTAAGAAATAAAAACCGATCTGAAGAGAGTAGTAAACGGATTCGAGTTTCAGCGTTTGCCGGTCAGGCTGCCGAGAATGCCGCGGGTTAACTGTCCCACGACCGTGCGAGTAACGGTATTGATGGCTGTATTTTGTACCCGGCCCAGAATACTGTCGTTATGGCGTGCCCGCTGGGCGCGCTCTTCCCGCAGGGCGTCGGCCTGTTTGCGGCGCTCGGCGGCTTCCGCTTCCTTCACCGCCTTTGCGGCATCCTTTTCCTGCTTCAGGCGAGTGGCTTCCGCCTCTTTGGCGGCGGCTTTGGCTTCCACATCCCCGACAACGGGCACATAATTACCGCTAACCGGGTCCAGTGCGAGCGTCATCTGCTTTTGTACGTATTGCCCCGTCGTCGGATCCAGCACCAGAACGTTCTGCTGAATGGTCTGCGCGGGTGCGGGTGTTGGCGTAGACGCTGCCGGGATGGGGGTCATGGTATCCAGTGACTTGGCGGTATAACTGTTTGTGGCCGGATCAAATACCATGAATTGTATGGCGGGCGGCGCGCTTTGTACAGGCGCAGCCTGTGTCTGCACGGGGATGGTTGCAGGAGCAGGAGCGTTTACCGGCGCGGTCGGACGGCCCAAGTTCATGGAAGCCGCCAGAAACTCATAGGCGCTTTCACGATCCACCGGCATATCATATACGCCGGCAAACCGTCCGGTTTCCCTATAAGCCTTACGAATCTCGGCATCCACTGCGCCCAGATAACTCTGCGGCGGCAGGATCAGCGCGCGACGGACCATACCGGGCGCGCCGGTTTCGTCCAGAAAGCTCACCAGCGCTTCGCCGGTTTTAAGCTGTGTAACCGCCTCTTCCACATTCAAATCCGGGTTGACACGGAATGTTTGCGCGGCAACCTTTACCGCTTTCTGATCCAGCGGCGTATAGGCGCGGAGAGCGTGCTGCACGCGATTTCCCAGCTGCCCCAGAATGCTCATTGGGATATCGGCGGGGTTGTGGGTGATAAAGTAGATGCCCACGCCCTTACTGCGAATCAGCCGAACCACCTGCTCTACCTTTTCTATCAACTGTTTGGAACTGTCGGAAAACAAGAGATGCGCCTCATCGAAGAAGAATACCATACGCGGTTTTTCCGGGTCGCCCACTTCCGGAAGAGCCTCATATAATTCGGACAGCATCCAGAGCAGGAAGGTGGAATACATCACGGGGTTCAGGAACAGCTTGTCGCAATTGAGAATGTTGATTACACCGCGGCCGGCTTCGTCCGTTTGCATCCAATCCGTGATATTCAGCGCGGGTTCACCGAAGAAACGGTCGCCGCCCTGATCCTCCAGCACCGCCACGGCGCGCTGGATTGCACCGACGGTTGCCTTGCTCACATTGCCGTAATGCAGAGTGTAGCGTTCCGCATTTTCGCCCACATAGGCAAGCATCGCTTTTAAATCCTTGATGTCCAGCAACAACATGTTTTCGTCGTCGGCTACGCGAAACAGCAGGCTGAGTACTCCGGCCTGCGTGTCGTTCAGGTTCAGCATCCGGG
This sequence comes from Bacillota bacterium, assembly GCA_023395615.1. GTDB lineage: Bacteria > Bacillota > Clostridia > Christensenellales > Aristaeellaceae > CAXXOK01. The sequence continues at coordinate 12,787 of JAEWYP010000059.1, read as the reverse complement.
AGAGCAGCAGCGGCCCCATCTCGCTGATGGTTGCGCGTACGGGATAACCTTCTTCCCCGTACACATCCCAAAACTCGGTGGGAAACGAGGCAAACTGGAACTGACGGATGCCCGTGGCCATCAGCCGCGCAGCAATGGCGTCGGTATTCTCCCCAGTGCGTACCATGCCGCTCAAGTCGCCCTTCACGTCACTTAAGAAAACGGGTACCCCCATCGCGGAAAACCCTTCTGCCAGCACTTTCAGCGTTACCGTTTTGCCGGTGCCTGTGGCGCCTGCGATCAGCCCATGACGATTTGCCATGTTTGCCAGTAAATACAAGGGAGTATTGTCGCCAGTGGCAACCCATATCTTACGATCCATCAACATGGTGGGCACCTCCGTATGAAAATTCTGTTTTAATGAATATTATCATACCCTGAATTAATATTCCGGTCAATCATAATTGCTGCAATCCGGTGTCACAGTCGCGCAATCTTGCGGGATACAAGCCAACGTGTTATCATAAGCACGGAGGGATCAGCATGCGGGTAACGGTAATCGGTTGTGGACGCTGGGGAACGTTTCTTGCCTGGTATCTGGATCGGCTGGGGCATTCAGCGCGCCTGTACGGACGCGAAAGTTCCCGCCATATACAGGCGCTGATGCAGACCCGGTCGAACGACCTGCTAACCCTGCCGGAGACGGTGGGCCTGACCTGCGCGCTGAACGATGACTCGGAGGTATACTTTATCTCCGTTGATTCTCAAGGCCTTCGGAGCCTGCTTCGCGAACATGCGCAGGCGCTGCGCGGCAAGCCGCTTGTGTTGTGTATGAAAGGGTTGGAGATTGGCACCGGGTGCCGCCTGACCGAAGTGGTGCGGCAGGAGCTGGGTGAAAGCCAACCGGTTGCGGTCTGGGTCGGGCCTGGCCATGTGCAGGAATTTACGCGCGGCGTACCCAACTGCATGGTGATCGACAGCGCCGATGAGACCTTGAAAACGTGGCTTGTCGACGCGCTGTCCGGCGAACTGATCCGGTTTTATTATGGAAGAGACCTGATCGGCAGCGAAATTGGCGCGGCCTCCAAGAACGTGGTTGGTATTGCGGCGGGCGTACTGGACGGGCTGGGATTAAGCACCCTCAAAGGTGCGCTGATGAGCCGCGGTACGCGGGAAGTGGCGCGGCTGATCCGGGCGCTGGGTGGTAACGAACTGAGCGCGTATGGCCTTTGCCACCTTGGAGACTACGAAGCGACAGTGTTTTCTCCCTACAGCCATAACCGGCGTTTTGGCGAATGCGTAGCGACCGGACAACCTTATGCAGAGCTGGCTGAAGGATATTATACGGTGAAAGCCCTGATGGACCTGGAGGCGAAAACCTCGGTGGAACTCCCCATCAGCCGTGCGGTATATCAAGTGCTGTATAAAAATGCGGATGTACGGGAAACGCTGGACGGGCTCTTCCGCCGCAGCCTGAAGATGGAATTTTAACGGCGGGCTGTAACCTGCAAACAGCAGGAAAAGGCCGTCGTTTGTCGAAATGCAATGGATAGCCCGGCAATTGGGCGGAAAGGAACAAACGGATGAAAGAGAAACAAACCGGCTGCAAGCGCGTGGATATCGGGGGCCAGGCTGTCATGGAAGGCGTGATGATGAAAGCCCCCAAAGCAATTGCCATTGCGGTGCGCCGACCTGACCATACGATTGTCGTACGCCACGAGGAGTCGCACAGCCCGGCGGAAAAACATAAGTGGATGGGCTGGCCTTTTGTGCGAGGCGCGGTCAGCCTTGTAACCATGATGTCCATGGGCATGAAAACCCTGCAACAGAGCACGGATATGTTGGGTATTCTGGACGAGGAACCAACAAAGTTTGAGAAATGGCTGAGTAAAACGCTTGGTAAAAGCATTGATAAAATTGTGATGGGCACGGCGATCGTATTAGCGATCGCGCTTTCCATTGGCCTGTTTTTCATGCTGCCGGAACTGTTCGCCAAATTCCTCAAGGGAATCTGGCCCGACCCCAGCATGAACTTTGCGATTAACCTGTTAAGCGGTCTGGTACGGATCCTGATCCTGATTGCGTACATCATTTTTTGCGCCTTTGTGCCGGATGTGCGCCGCACGTTCCAGTACCATGGCTCGGAACATAAAACTGTTTACTGCCACGAACATAACCTGCCCCTTACGCCGCAAAACGCGCAGCAGTTCAGCACCCTGCATCCCCGCTGCGGTACCAGCTTTTTGCTACTGGTGTTTGTTATCTCTATCGTATTGTTCTCACTCGTCGGCTATCAGGGCAGTTCCTATATCTGGCGTTTGCTCAGCCGCCTTGCCCTGTTGCCGGTGGTGGCAGGTGTGAGCTATGAAGCGTTAAAAGGGTTGGCGCACAGCGAAACATTGCTGGCCCGGGTACTGCGCTGGCCGGGTATGCAGCTGCAGCGCCTTACGACTCGTCCCCCGACGGATGAAATGGTTGAATGCGCGATTGTCGCGATGAACGTGGCTCTGTACGGGCTGCCCGCGCATGCGCCGCGCACGCCGGAAGGCTGGGCGGTTCTGCATGGCTATGCAGAAAGCGACCCGGATTATCACCCGGAAGCGGATCAAACCGGCGAAACAACCCAGACTGTGCAAGCCGACCCTACTACGGCAGCGGAACAACCTGCGGCCGTTGCGCAGCCGGTAACGGCGATTGTGGATTGAATGATCACGACAGGTCAGGCCATCCGGCTCGGCGCTGAACAGCTACGGGAGGTCCCGGACCCGCAGGTGGATGCGATCGCGCTGCTGGAAAAAGTGACGGGTAAAACGCCGCTGGAGTTGCGCTTACACCCACAGGACACCCTGACGGCAGAACAGGAGGAACGTTTTCGTTCCCTCCTGCTTTTGCGTTCCCGGAGAGAACCACTTCAGTATCTGCTGGGCACCCAATGTTTTTATGGCCTGGAATTCGCCGTGGATCAACGCGTGCTGATTCCGCGCCCGGAAACAGAAACGTTGTGCGAGCTGGCCTTGCGGGAACTGGGGCACATCCCGCGCCCCCGCGTGCTGGACCTTTGCACCGGCAGCGGCGCAATTGCCGTGACGCTAAAAAAACATTGTCCACAGGCAGAGGTGACAGCCTGCGATATCAGCGAGGAAGCGCTGGCTGTGGCAAAGCAAAATGCAATCCTGAACGACGTAGATGTGCGATTTTTACAGGGCGATTTACTGGCTCCTGTAGCGGGTGAACAATATGATCTGCTTGCCTGCAACCCCCCGTATATCAAAAGTGCGGAATGCGAAACCCTGCAACCGGAAGTGACCCGCGAACCGCGGCTGGCGCTGGACGGCGGCGTAGACGGACTGGCCTTTTACCGTCGGCTCGCGACGGATGCGCCTACCTACCTTGCTGATAGCGGATGGATGATTGCCGAAGTGGGCGACCGACAGGCGGAACAGGTGGCGGCGCTGCTGTCCGATACAAAACAGTTCTGCAATGTGAATATCTATCTGGATCTTTTCGGGATAAAGCGCTTTGTGTCCGCCCGGCGCACGCCCAGCCCGACCTAGCGAAAGCTCCTTTTAATCAGACGGAAAATGCAGACAAATGATGAGCAACCACGTGTTAGGAGTTTTTGCGATGTTTGAAAAATTTGACTGGATGATCGGCCGCTATCAGGAACTGGGTGAGGCGGTAAGCCAGCCCGAGGTCATTGCCGATACGGAGCATTATCAAAAAATGCTCAAGGAGCACGCGGCGCTGGAACCAGCGGTGAACGCATACCGGAAATATCAGCATACCCTCACGCAGATTACCGAAGCAGAGAGTCTGCTGGATCAACCGGAACTTGCTGATATGGCCAGGGAAGAACTCTCGGCGCTGGAAAAATTGAAAACGGAACAGGAGCAAGAACTGAAACTTCTTTTACTGCCAAAGGACCCGGACGATGACCGCAATGTGGTTATGGAGATTCGTCAGGGCGCGGGGGGAGACGAGGCCGCGCTTTTCGGGGCGCTGCTGCTTAGGATGTATACGCGTTATGCCGAGCGCAACCGGTTTAAGCTGGAACCCGTCAGCTACAATATGACCGAACTGGGCGGTGTGAAGGAAGCGGTGTTTAATATCCGGGGTACAGGGGTCTTCAGCCGACTGAAATATGAAAGCGGCGTGCACCGTGTACAACGGGTTCCCAGCACCGAGGCGTCCGGTCGCATCCATACCAGCACCTGTACCGTGGCTGTGCTGCCGGAAGCGGAAGATGTGGAGATCAACATTGAACCAGGCGATCTTCGGATTGACGTGTACCGTTCTACCGGGCACGGAGGACAGTGTATCAACACCACAGACAGCGCTGTGCGCATCACTCACCTGCCGACCGGGTTGGTGGTGACCTGCCAGGATGAAAAAAGCCAGATTAAGAATCGGGCAAAAGCCATGATGGTGTTAAAAAGCCGACTGTATCAAAAATTGCGCGAGGAAAAGGACGCCGTTTACGCCGCCAACCGTCGCGGGCAGATTGGTACGGGCGATCGCAGCGAACGAATTCGCACTTATAACTTTCCGCAGGGCCGTGTGACGGATCACCGGATCGGGTTAACGCTCTACCAGATTGACGACGTGATGGACGGCGATCTGAGCGAACTGATCGAGGCACTGTCGCTGGCGGAACAGGCGGAAAAGCTGAAAAATCTTGGGGAGCAGGCGTAAGAAATGATCACGAAAGTGGTGCAGCCGACGCAGGATGCGATTCTGGAAGCGGCGCGACTGCTGGAAAACGGCGAACTGGTTGCATTCCCGACAGAAACAGTATACGGATTGGGGGCCAACGCGCTGGACGCGGATGCGGTTCGGCGGATTTATGAAGCGAAGGGAAGGCCGAGCGATAACCCGCTGATCGTACACGTTTCCTCGCCGGAGGCGGCGGAGCCGCTCTGCCTGATGGATGAGCGCGCCAAGCGCCTGATGGAGGCTTTCTGGCCGGGGCCGCTGACCCTGCTGCTGCCTAAGAAACCGATCATTCCGGCGGCTACCAACGCGGGGTTGCCCAGCGTGGCAATCCGTATGCCGAGCCACCCGGTGGCTCACGCGATGCTGGCAGCGTGTAAGGTACCGATTGCCGCCCCCAGCGCCAACCTGAGCGGACGACCCAGCCCAACGACGGCACAACATGTGCTGGAAGATATGGATGGACGAATCCCGCTGATTCTGGATGGCGGCGCGTGTGACGTGGGGCTGGAAAGCACCGTATTGGATATGACTGCTGCCATCCCCATCATTGTACGCCCGGGCGGAGTAACCAGAGAAATGCTGCTTACGGTTTTACCAGATGTAAAGGTGGCCGACAGTGTGATGCGACCGCTGGCTAAGGGAGAAAAGGCGGTTAGCCCCGGAATGATGTACCGGCATTATGCGCCCAAAGGTCAACTTACGCTGGTTAAAGGTGCGCCGGAACAGGTGCAGGCGACCTGTTTACGCCTGTATGAGGAAGCGAATGCTCAGGGGCATAAAGCCTGCATCCTGATCCCGGAGGAGCATGCCGAAGGGTACAAGCACTGCCGCACGCTAATCATCGGCAGCCTGAAGCATCAGGAAACGCTTGCGCATTCGATCTTCGCTGCGCTTCGGCGGATGGATGACGAGCAGGTGGAAGTGATTCTTTGCGAAACGGTGGAGACCAGCGGTATCGGGCTGGCACTGATGAATCGACTTTGCCGCGCGGCGGCGTTTCACGTGCTGGAAGTATAACATTGAACCCAAAGAAGGAGGCCCTGCGATGGCGGATGTACTGTTTGTATGTACGGGCAACACATGCCGCAGCCCGCTGGCGGAAGCGCTTTTTAACGACCTGTGCGCGAAAAACGGGTTGCCGTATCATGCGGAATCCGCCGGATTGTATGCGAGGGAAGGCGAACCGGCGTCGCAGAACACCTATCTTGTCGCGAAGGAGCGCGGGCTGAATCTTTCCATGCACGTAAGTACGCCTCTGTCCGCCGCGGCGGTACGAAACGCACGACTGGTTGTAACGATGGGGGAAGAGGCGGCGGCAACCGTTCGGATGCGGTATCCGGGCGCTAAGGTAATCGCGTTCCACCCGCCGGTATTCGATCCTTACGGAGGTTCCATGGCGGTTTACCGCGCGACGGCTGCGGAATTGGACCGACAGATGCCGTGGGTTCTTCAGCAGCTTACCCAAACGGAAAAATAGCGAATATATGGACGGTCAGACAAACAGAAGCCGAAGCGGATCGGTTGTTGGAGGCGTATAGGAATGGAGATATTCAAGCAGGGCGTGCCTTTTCGGAAGGGGAACCTGCATTGCCATACCACGGAAAGCGACGGCGTTAAAACGCCGCGGGAAGTGATTGCGCTTTATCGCGATATGGGATATGATTTTTTGGCGATTACCGATCATCGCCGCGTCACAATCCCGGAAAGCCGCATGGACGAAGGAATGCTGTTGCTTTCAGGCATTGAGCTGGATTACTCGTTAACCGGCGAAGTAGTCCATCTGGTGGGTTTTGCTGTCAATCAGGCCGTGCAGGACAAGGTTCGCTACGAGCTGGGGCCGCAGGCCGGTGTAGATATGATCCGCCGCTGCGGCGGGCGGGCAATCCTGGCGCATCCACACTGGTCGCTCAATACACTGGCGACGCTATCCGGGCTTACGGACATTACCGCCGCGGAAATATACAATACTATGTCCTACCTGCGCCCGGACAGTTCCGATGTGCTGGATGTGGCCGCCGCACACGGCAAACTGTACCCGCTGGTCGCTGCGGACGATTCGCACGAATACAGCGGGGAAGCGGGCGTAAGCTATACTATGGTTCAAACGGAGGAACTTACGGAGGAAGGGATCAGGCGGGCGATGGACGCGGGTTTGTTCTATGCCAGCCAAGGCCCCCGGATTGAACAGATTTCACTGGGAGATGGGAAAATGATCGTGCACTGTTCGCCGGCCAGCCGTGTGTATTTCCACAGTAACCTTCCCTGGACGCCGGGGCGTGCGGTGATTGGCCGGGAAATCACACAGGCAGTTTATCCGCTACAGATTGCACATGGGGAGAGATTTATTCGCTGCCAGATTATCGACCCGAACGGAAAGAACGCCTGGAGCAGTCCGATCGCTCTTTAATCCGAACCCATCACCACAGGGAGGGTCCCAGATGCGACACATTAGGAAATGGCTGGCTCTGTTATGCGCTGTAGTTTGCCTGTTACCTTTTTTAACGGGCGCGCTGGCTGCCTCCAGAATCATCACGGTAGACGCGGCCACAAAGACTGTGGAAAGATCCGGGGCTTATGACACGCTGGAGGAAGTGGCAGTTTACCTGAGCCTGTACGGGACGCTGCCGGGGAATTACCTTACCAAGCAACAGGCTTACGATGCGGGATGGGACAGCCGAAGCGGAAATCTGTGGGAGGTTGCGCCGGGAAGCTCCATCGGCGGAGATCGGTTTGGAAATTATGAAGGAAGCCTGCCTGATGCCCGCGGAAGAACCTGGCGCGAGTGCGACATCGGGTATACGGGCCGTTACCGCAATGGGCAACGACTGCTGTATTCCAGCGACGGGTTGCTTTTTTATACGGATGACCACTATAATACATTTCGGCAGATCGAAATTCAACATCTGCAAACCGAAGCCGTTCTGCCTGCGGCAACGGACAGAACATCCGAAAACGGAGCCGGAAAGTGACCGACCGCCCGACAGGAAGCCGTGGGAAGAGGGAGGATTGCAACATGCAAGAGGTTCGATTGGACATTTCCCGTTTCGAAGAGAAAATTTCCCTGCACCGTTACCTGAAGGAACAGATGGGATTCCCTTTCTATTATGGCGCCAATCTGGACGCGCTGTTTGATGAGCTGTCCAGCATTACCGAGCCGGTCCATATCCAACTGCAATATTCCACAAAACCCCGTGGAAAAATGACAGATTACATACCCCGGATTCTCAAGGTGTTTGGGGATGCCGCAAGCGATAATTATAACCTGAAACTGACTGTGAAGGCTGTCGATTAAAAGGGGCCTTTCCTTTTATACAGAGAAGCCGCCTTAAAGGGCTTTCGGTGATCCGACGTGCTTCTCCGGCGACCTGACTGAAGAAAGCTAAGATAAGAAAACGGGCAGGAGTTAATCCTGCCCGTTTTCGTCTTCGTTCTTAATTCGCTGTCCAGCGTTTTTCGAAAAAGTCGTGCGGTAACATAAAGGGGCATTGATAACCCGACAAGTACCCATAGCCAACCAAAATACATAAAAAGATCCGGGACAATTAACGGAAGACCCAAAAATGCAACCTGAACAATCAAAGCCAGTAACGTCCGCGGGAACAGCGCGGCTGCTAATAGAAACGAATTTCGGATGGTGCTTCCAAATGTGTTCTGGTAGCGAGCAATCAGGGGAAAGAGCCATACGGCTGCAAGCAGCAATACAACGGCCATGATGATTGCAAAGATGAGGAAGAACTGGTTCGTCGGTTGGCTCACGTATACAGCATAATAATAATCTCCGGCCAGCACAGCCATACAGACCAAAAGCAGCAGCCAAGATAAGGTTGCCTGCCGGAAGGATTTCTTGAAATCCTCAAAAAATGGTTTAAAGGGAAACGATTGGTCATCTCCACGCATAATCCGTAAAATCGTTGCGTAGCCTGCTGTCCAGGCTGCGCCGGCGGTTACCACCGGCAGACAGCACAGGATCAGCAGCAGATTGAGCAGAATCAGGTCGGCTGCCATGTTGAGGGCACGTTGCAGACCTGCTTTCATTCGGGCCTGTTCCGTTTTCATTACTCTTTCACCGAACCCAAGGCAACGCCGGCGATAATGTACTTGGACAACAGAAAGTACACAATTAATAGCGGGAGCACCGACAGGGTTAAGGCGAGGTAAACAGCACCGTACTCTGTTTTGTAGATATCGCCTTTCAGGAGGCTTACCATGATCGGCATCGTATAGTTTTCTTTCTTTGTCAGCAGGATCATCGGCAAGAAGAGGCTGTTCCATGTGGTTACGTAGGTGAAAATCGCCTGTGTAGCCATAGCGGGCTTCATAATGGGGAGTACGATGCTGTTGAAGGTACGGAATTCACCCGCCCCATCGATACGGGCAGACGCCACAATATCCAGGTTCAGCGAAGGGAGCATGTACTGCCGCATGAAGAATACGGTCATGGGTGCGGCTATAATGGGCAAGATCAGGGCCAACAGGTTATGGCGTGCTGCCGCCATTATACAGAGGTGGTGCTACCGTCTGTGACGGTGGGGCCAAAACACCGTGCACGTGGTGCTCACGTGGCGAAATCTACATTTGGCATGCATATTGGTTCCCTGCTTCCATTAGCTTGTTTTATCAACAAAATCATAGCAGAAAGCCCTGTGTTGCCAAGCCTTTCTCAGATTTCCTTACACACTTAAACTACCGAAGAGCCTCTTTTTCTGCAAATATTCATCATTTCGAGTCAAATCCTGCCGAAAAATGGTGCCAATGAACAAGGAAGAAAAAAATCGAAGGAAGAAATAATCGGAAGAAAAAATCCTCCGGAAAGAAACCCTCCGGAGGAGATGGAAAACAGAATGAATTTTCTGCTATTCGGCTCAGCCTTTTACCGCGCCGGCAATAAAACTCTCCTGAATTCGCTTGCTCATGAAAATGTAAACCAACAAGGTTGGGATGGTTGCAATGGCCATGGCCGCACCGGTTGGACCCCACTCCCTCAGGTATTGCCCTGCCAGTCCCTGAATACCCACAGGCAGCGTTTTATACGCTTCGCTGCTGTTAAAGACCGTGGCAAACATCAATTCGTTCCAACACTGCAGGAAGGTATAAATCCCGACGGTCGCGACAGCGGGAACCATGAGCGGCGCAATGACCCGGAAAAAGATGGCCCATACGCCGCACCCATCCAGGAAAGCGGCTTCATCGAGATCATAAGGAATCCCCCCCATGAAACCGGTGCAAATCAAAATGCCCATTGCCAGGGCAAACGCAGAGTAAGGGATAAACAGCGCGGGCAGTGAATTCAGCAAATGCACCTTGCCCAAGACAACATACAGCGGAACAATAGCGGCATGAATCGGAATCGTCAATCCCAGCATGAAAAACTTGTTCATTGTGCCACGCCATTTCCAGACGAGACGCGTCATCGCATAGGTTGCCATACAGGAAGCAAGCAGAGTGATAATAATAGTGATCACAGCGACAAGAAAGCTGTTCATGAAATACAGATCCATACGTCCGAGGGTCATTGCTCTTGCATAGTTCGACCAGAACCAGGTCTCCGGAAGCCCAATGACGTTTGCGCCAAAGATCTGCGCGTTGTCTTTCAGAGAGAAAGTGATCATCCAGTACACCGGAAAGAGGCACAACAGTGCCCATAAGACCAGTACGCTATATTCTAAAACCTGTGAAACCTTTGCACTGCTTCCGGATTTGAAATTCAAGCGACCTATACTATTCTTTTCGGAATCCATCGTCATACCGATTATTCCTCCTTGAAAGCCAGATTAATCAACAGTGCAAACAGGAAGCAGAGCAGAATCAGCATGACCGCGATCGTGCTGCCCATACCATAACGATTTCTCAGGAACAATAGATTCAGCATTAATGTACTGGGAACCTCTGTCGCGTGAACAGGCCCGCCATTCGTCAATACATAGATCAAGTCGAAAGATTTCAAGGAGCCCGTGACCGCGAAGATTACGCTGACACGCAGAATCGGTTTAATATAAGGAATGATAATGTGCCTGTTCAGTTGTTTTTCGGTGCAGCCATCCAGCATGCCGGCCTCCAGCAGTTCCCGTGGAACGCCCTTAACCCCGGCATACATCAGCAGCATGTGGTAACCAACATACTGCCAAAGGGTGGGGATAAATGCGGCTCCGAGAGCGGTGGTCTTGTCACCGAGCCACGACCGCGTCCAGCTTTCCAGTCCGACAGCGCGAAGCGCTACGTTCAAGACGCCGTAATCTGGATTGTAGATTTTTAGCCACAGCTGACCAATAACAACGGTAGAGATCAGCACCGGCATAAAATAGATGGAAATGAAAGCCCGCTCACCCGGCAGATGTTTGGAAAGCTTCAGCGCCAGCCAAAGGGCAAACGGAAGTTGGATAAGCACGGAAAAAAGGGCCAGAAGAAGTGAGTTTTTCAGTGCCGGGAGGAAACTAATCGACTTGCTGGTAAATAATTCAACATAATTCTTGAACGCGATTAATTTCGGCGCTGTTAGGCCGTTCCAGTCGAAAAAGCTATAGTAGGTTGACATAATGATCGGCGCAATCAACACAGCTACAAACAGGAACAGCGCCGGGAGCAGGAACAGGATAATGTTCATTCGGTAACCCAAAGTCCTTCTCATGGCTTTTCAATCCTCTCGCAAAAGAAGGGAGACAGCCCTTCAGGGTGAACCCCCTTCGGGACTGTCTCCCCGATTTGCCAACCTGGATTTCTCAAAGAAATCTTATTTCTGCAGATCAGCAGCCAGACCTTCGGCAAATTCCTGAGCAGTAATGTCGCCGGCGAAGATGCGGGCGATGTAATCCAGATAGGTGTTGGCAGCATCAGCGGAGAGGAAGTTGTCGCCGAACAGCACCATCGCTTTGGACTGCGCAACCATAGCGGCAACAGAGTTGCTGACTCTGTTCACAGAGCTGGTATCATAGTTGACGGCCCAACCAGGCATACCAGCGCCGTTCAGGTTACCGCCCTTGGAAATAGCACGGGCAAGCTGGAAGGCGGCATCGGCAGCAGCAGCAGGATCCTTGGAGGAAGCGGAAACGGCCAGAGAATCGTTGGGGCCGCCGACCATTTCATACAGGGTAGCATTTTCGGAATCGATCACCGGGAAGGGAATCGCAACAAAATTATCACCGGCGGCAGCAACTTCACCGCAGTTCCAGGAACCGTTCTGATAGAAAGCAGTTTTGCCGGCGAAGAAATTCTGCTTGACTTCTTCATTGCCAAGCGCGGCGGCGCTGGGATCAAAGTATCCCTTGGCGATCATATCGGTGAAGATGGTCATGGCCTTGATAACGCCTTCCTGATTCCAGGAAGCGGCGCCAGTGTAGCAATCTTCCAGACCCTTGGCGCCAATGGTTTTTACCAGCAGAGGTTCGGTGTATTCGGACAAGCACCAGTTTTCCTTGCCGGCAACGCCGAAGGGGATGATGTTGGCAGCGACCAGATCATCGCAGCACTTGATCAGTTCATCATAGGTTTCGGGAGCCTTTTCCCAACCGGCCTTCTTCAGCAGATCCATGTTGGCGAACAGCGTGACAACATTGAATGTCAGCGGTACGCCGTACTGCTTGCCATCATAGTTGGTATTGGCCAGCATTGCGTCGGTCAGCTCGTCCTTATAGGTGGGCAGCACTTCGTCCAGGCAATATACACGACCGGCTTTCACGAAGTCGCCCAGGAAGCTCATAGACCAAGTGAAGAAAATATCCGGCAGACCTTCTCCGGCAGACATAGCCGCCTTGATCTTGGTCTTGTAAGCTTCGTTTTCGGTGGATTCCATAACCAGCTCGTACTTCTCATTGGTCGCATTGAAATCCGCGATCGCATCCTTATAGGTCTGATAGTTTGCATCACCTTCCACAGCAATGGACCACACGGTCAGCTTGGTCTTCTCGGCGAAGGCAGAGGTAACGGACAACAACATGGCGATAGCCATAACAATGGCAACAACCTTCTTCATAGTGGGTGAACCTCCTCTTATTTTGTTCCCATCTTTCCTGTGTTCCACATAGTAGTTGCTTTTTTCCCGGAATTCGATCTGATCGACCCCTCCCTTCTCCACTTCGGAGGATGAACGCCGACTTTCCTT
>JAEWYP010000046.1 GCA_023395615.1 Bacillota bacterium | reverse complement strand
TGTCCTTGACTGCGCTTTGCGTTTCGTTCTTTACTCTGTATCGTTTTCAAGGTTCGTCGCTCTCAAGCGAGCTTGACTATAATACCACCGCACCCCCTTACTGTCAACACCTTTTTTTAAAGTTTTTGATTTTATTATAATAACCATTTTCTGGGCTTCTTTTCCGACACACAATATATACGCGAAACGGGCGGCTAAAGCCGCCCGTTTCAACACTCTGCGCACTCATGCCCCTTATGCCGGAAGTACCTTTTCCTTGTCGTATTCCCTTACGATCTGCAAAAACTCATCGCCGGTAATGGTCTCTTTCTCCAGCAAATGGCTCGCCAGCCGATCCATCAGCTCACGATTGCTCTCCAGGATTTCACGCGCCGTAGCATGAGCCCGGCGAATGATATCCCCCACCTCTGCATCAATCCGCGCTGCCGTTTCGGAGCTGCACACCATACTGCCGTCTCCACTGAGATACGGATTGCTTACCTGTTCCAGCGCGACCATATCAAACTGTTCACTCATACCAAAGCGAGTCACCATCGCGCGGGCGATGTTGGTTGCTTTCTCAATATCGTTGCTGGCACCGGAAGTGATGGAATTAAACACTACTTCTTCGGCAGCGCGCCCGCTAGTCAGCGTGGTCAGCTGGTTCAAGGCGTCTTCCTTGCTCATCAGTACGCGTTCCTCTTCCTCCACCTGCATGGTATAACCCAACGCGCCGGAGGTGCGAGGGATAATTGTGATCTTGTGCACCGGAGCCGCGTCCTTCAGCCTGGCCGCCACCAGCGCGTGCCCGGTTTCATGGTAAGCGATAATCTTTTTATCCTTTTCGCTGATCACCGCGCCCTTGCGCTGATAGCCCGCGATCACCGTCTCCACGCTCTCTTCCAAATCCGGCTGCGTTACTTTGTCACGCCCGCAGCGCACGGCATGCAGTGCGGCTTCGTTGATAATGTTGGCAAGTTCCGCACCGCTGGCGCCGCTCGTAGCGTGTCCGATCGCGGTAAAATCAATATCGCTTTCCATTTTTACGTCTTTGGCATGAACCTTCAAAATCGCCACGCGTCCCGCCAGATCCGGGAGTTCCACGGGAATGCGCCGGTCGAAACGACCCGGGCGGAGCAGCGCCTTATCAAGGCTGTCCGGCCGGTTGGTCGCGGCCAGAATCACTACCCCCTTGGTCGCATCAAAACCATCCATTTCAGTCAGCAGCTGGTTCAGGGTCTGTTCCCGCTCATCGTTGCCACCGAAGCCGTTCGCTCCGTCACGTTTTTTACCGATCGTATCGATTTCGTCAATAAACACAATGCATGGGGCTTTTTCCGTCGCCTGTTTAAACAGATCGCGAACTTTTGCGGCGCCCATGCCGACGAACATCTCCACAAACTCACTGCCCGCGATTGAGAAGAACGGAACCTTCGCTTCTCCGGCTACCGCCTTGGCCAACAGTGTTTTACCGGTGCCCGGAGGGCCTACCAGTAAAGCGCCTTTGGGAAGTTTTGCGCCGATCTCGCTGTATTTACCCGGATCATGTAGAAAATCCACAATCTCTCGCAGCGCATCCTTCGCTTCGTCCTCACCTGCAACGTCTTCAAAAGTCTTTCCCGTTTGGGATTCGATATAGATTTTTGCATTGCTTTTACCAAAGGCAAGCGCGTTCCCGCCACCCATCCGTTTTGTCATATAGCGGGTCATCAGTTGCCCTACCCCTATGAAGAAAACAAGCGGCAACACCCAGCTGAGAAGGAATTCCACAATAGGCGACGCCTGTGTGACGATCTCGGCCGAGAAAGTGGCCCCGCTGGCGTACAACCGATCCACCAGCTGATCATCCGGCATGCGCCCTGTTTTATAGTACGTAATATTCCCATTCGCGTCTTTGGTAGTAAACGTAATCTGGGCATCGCTGAGCGAAACCTGATCAATCTTCTTTTCATCGATCATTTTCAGGAATTCGTTGTAACCAACCTCTTTTACAGGTTGCGCATACAGTGCGGGAAATACCAGCGCGTTCAGCAGCATCAAAACAAGCAGAGCAATAATATAGTAGAAAATCAGGGGTTTACGGGGTGTCTGTGAAACCTTCATCCGATCCCTTCTTTCACTCCATATCGGTCCATGTGTTAGTGTATTCGCGTTTCATGCCTTTTTCCCTGCGTACCTGTCGCATGTAACCGTATAAATTGATATTGTACACGAAAAACGGATCCCCGAAACCGAGAATCCGTTATAAACCAAGTTTCCGCGTTCCAAATCAACCTTTTACCGCTCCGGCCATCACACCGCTTACAATGTACTTCTGGCTTGCGAGGTAGAAAAGAATGATCGGCACAATCGCCATCACCAGCGTGGCCATCATGGCCCCCATATCAACGGAGCCGTATCCGCCTTTCAGGTACTGCACGGCAATCGGAATCGTCTTGAATCGTTTAAGGTCCAGTACCAGATAGGGCAGCAGGTAGTCGTTCCAGATCCACATGGTCTCCAAAATCCCGGTTGAAATATAGGTGGGCTGCAGGATGGGCAGAACAATGCTGAAAAAGGTGCGCAGTGGTTCGCAGCCATCAATCATCGCGCTTTCCTCAATGGAAATCGGGCTGGATCGCATATACCCGCTGAACATGAACACCGCCAGCCCCGCCCCGAAGCCCAGATAGACTACAACAATGCCAATCGGCGTGTTCAACCCCAAAACGTTTGCTGTCTTCGACAATGTGAACATCACCATCTGAAACGGAACCACCATCGAAAAAATACAAAGGAAGTAGATCGCTTTAGACCACTTGTTGTTCACACGGCTGATAAACCACGCGCACATTGACGTACAGAGAAGGATGACAAGCACAGACAGCACCGTGATAACAACGCTCCATTTGAGCGCGTCGAAGAAATTCGTCTTGGCAATACCGTTTGCATAATTATCTCCCGCGGCGAACATTTTCCCGATGGGCAAATCAAACGGCGCTCGGCTGATATAAGCTTTTACCTTGAAGCTGTTCATCAGGATTACGAGCAACGGATAAAGGTAAGCAATGGAGATCACAGAAAACAGTACGGTTAACAAGGCGTTAACCCATTTTTTCCGTGTGGTTGTATTCTGCCGGGAGCCCGTTTTAACAGCGTTCATCATTGCTGCACCTCTCTGGTCCGGGTCAGCCTTAACTGGATCATCGCGATCCCTACCACTAAAAGGCAAAACACAACGGCCTTCGCCTGTCCCGCGCCAGCCCAACCGGTGCGGCCGTAAAAAGTATCAAATATGTTCAGCGCCAGCATTTGTGAACGATTTGACGGCATGCCGTTCGTCAATGCCAGGTTCTGGTCAAACAGTTTAAAGCCATTTGTCAGCGTGAGGAAAGTGCAAATTGTGATGGATGGCATCAGCATGGGCAACTTCACACGGGTCAGCGTCTGCCAGCCGCTGGCGCCGTCAATGGCGGCCGCCTCGCTCAGTTCGCCGGGAATCGCCTGTAAACCGGAAATATAGATTATCATCATGTAGCCGGCCTGTTGCCAGCACATCACGGTCATCAGCCCCCAGAAGCCGTACCATTCATTAGTAACGATGGTGACGCCGTAATTCGCCAGTACACCATTGAGAATCACCTGCCACAACCAGCCCAGCACAATGCCACCAATCAGGTTCGGCATAAAGAATACGGTACGGAACAGGTTGGTACCGCGGAATCCGCGTACCAGCAGCAACGCAACCGCAAGACCGAAAAAGTTGATCAACACTGTAGAAATACCAGAGAATAACGCAGTATACCAAAGCGAATGCACAAAGTTACTGGAAGTGTCCGTAAACGCCTTGATATAATTATTCAATCCCGTAAACGTTGCGTTGGATACCGTTGTGAAATCGCAAAACGATAAATACAACCCCATGATGAACGGAATCAGAAATCCGATGGTAAAGGCGATCATCGTGGGCAGCACGAAGATCGGCCAATACCGTTTGATGGCTTTTTCCACGCGTTTTTCCCCCTTTACGAAGGTTTTTAAGAAGCGCTCAAGAATCTGCGTAAATAGGTGTTCTTTCTCGCCGGTTCCGATTCCTTCCGCTTTAAGCAGGTCGGCATGGAAACCTGCGGGGAAATATGCACAGACTCGTCAACGCCTCCCGGCGTTTTCCTTTCGGACAGGCTTTTTACCCCACACCTTGCCGCAGGCAGCGATGAATCCCCCGCCGAAAAACCGCGGCGCGGCAGGGGTAAATCCCCTGCCGCGCTTTTAACAAGCGATCGTTCTCGGACTATTTCGCGTTGGCCGCGGCATACTCAGTCGCCCAGCCATCCACAAAAGCCTTTACAACGCCGCTCCAGTCGCCGGTGCCCTGTGCATATTCCAGCAGTGCGGCGCCTACGCCGTTCTTCCAGTTTTCGGAAGGCATGGTGGTAAAGGTCCACGCAACGGAGGTTTTACCAGCCGCGATATACTCGTCGGCAGCTTTAATCAAAGCGTTGTTGGCCGTGTAGCCCTGATCAAAGGATTTGAACGGAGTAACGAAGCCCATCTTGTTCGCCATCGCGTCACGGCCTTCGTCACTGGTGATGACCCATTTGAGGAAGTCTTTGGTCGCCTGAATGTTCTCAGCGGAAGCTTTGTTGTTGATGCACCAATAGTTTTCAGAACCGGTGCAAAGCCCCTGATTTTCTTCGCCTTCCACGCCGATGTAGATGGGAAGCATCCCCAACTGATCGTCGGTCATGCCGGCTTTGATGCAATCGCCGTAGGCCCAGGTACCGTTCTGGTAGAACACAGCATCGCCCAGCGTGAAGTCCGCCAGCGCGTCCTCGCCGGTTTTAGCGCCGATCATCGCGGGTGCGCAGGTCGCGTCGGTGATGTAGAGATCCCAAATCTGTTTGTAGTTGTCCAGATAGGTTCCCTTGATCGCCGCGGTGTCGCTGATGCCATCCGCCTTATATTCGTAGTAGATCGGCAGGTTGGCCAGATGGGTCTTAAAGCGCCAGTCGGAGCTGCTGTCCATGCCGGCGGAGGTAAAGGCGCCCTGCACGCCCATTTCGTCCTTGCGGGCCTGGATATCGTCCGCAACAGCCTTCAGGGTCTTAAAGTTGTTGATTTCGGAAACGTCTTTGATGACCGCGTTATCCAGCGCGCAGTACTTGGCCAGAAGAGTCTTGTTGTAGATGATGCCATAGGTCTCGATTACATACGCGATCCCCAGCACCTTGTCGCCGTCTTTCAGAGCAAAATCATCGCTCTTGAGGTTCTCATACAGTGCGGTATCCTTCAGGTCCGCGCAATAATCCTTCCAGGTTTTCAGGCCTACGGGGCCGTTAACCTGGAACAGGGTGGGGGCATCCGCCTTTTCCATTTCGGAACGCAGCGTATCCTCATAGGTATTCGCCGCAGCAGTTACCACAGTCACGGGCACGCCGGTCTGCTGGGTATACAGTTTGGCAAGATCCTGCCACTGCTGATCCTGTTCGGGTTTGAAATTGAGGTAGTACACGGAACCGGTGGCGGTTGCTTCGGCGCCCGCGGAAACGGTGACCAGCGTCAGCGCGAGGGCAAGAGCCATTGCCAGAGCCAAGATTTTTTTCATAATGGGACTCTCCTTTTCATGTTCTATGTAAAGCGGATCTCCGCTTTGCATTCACAGGCAGGCGAGGCAACCCCTCGCAAAGCATACTGTCCGAAACGGCGTCTGCCTTCCGGACGTTTGTTCAAACGTTTGCCTGAAACATCTCGTTATTCCTCCGCCTGTCGGAACCTCTTTTCAGAAATCATACAAGCGGTTGTTTCTGCTTCCCGTGTCGGTTTATTCCTCACGCTAAGCTGGTATAGAAAACGTTTGCACAATACAAAACAGTATCAGGCATCCTTTTCCTCCATCTCTGTTTCTCTGGGTTCATGATAGCATGCTGTGCAAACGTTGTCAATACACAATTGATGAAATTATAAGCCATTCATAGTATGTTTTTCATAGATTAATCCACATAAATCTGTGTTTAGTGAACAATGAGTTCATGCTTCTCTGCCTCAGAACGACAAAGCATTCTGTTTCTCGAAAACTCCAGATTACTGGCGCCTGCCCGTCTTTTCAACATTCTCTTTGGGCATGCAAATTCTCGCTGGTTTCTCACCCTGATAACGCTGTCGAAACCCCCTGTTTTCACGTCCGCGTTGTCCCCGGGCAAAGCGCGTATCGTCAGATGAAGCGGCTTTACTCGCTTTCTCTATAAAAATCCGGGTCAAGATGCAAAACGATTCTCCCGCTGTTCAAACCCACAGGAATATGGTATGATAACCACTCCGAAAGGGGGCGGGCGCCGGCGTTTTGCCGGGGTGAATGAAAACGATCAGTCATTATGAAATGGACATGACCACCGGTTCCATTTTCAGAAAAATTGTCCGTTACTCGATTCCGCTGATGCTTACCGGTATTCTACAGCTTTTATACAACGCGGCGGACATCATCGTTGTGGGTCAGTATTCCGGTAAAGAGGCGCTGGCAGCGGTTGGTTCCACCGGCTCGCTCATCAATCTGCTGATCAACATATTTATGGGCCTGTCCGTGGGTACCAGCGTTGTTGTCGCACAGCATCAGGGTGCGGGTAACCGCCATGCCGTTATGGAAACGGTTCATACCTCCATGGCGCTTGCCCTGATCTGCGGTTTCAGCGTTGGTTTGTTCGGTTTTCTGATGGCAAAACCAATCCTGCTTTGGATGGGGTCTCCGGAAGATGTGATCGACGCGTCGTCGCTTTATGTGCGCATCTATTTTCTGGGTATGCCCGCCAACATGCTTTACACCTTTGGCAGCGCCATTCTCCGTGCCGTAGGCGATACAAAACGCCCGCTGTATTACCTGTCTACGGCGGGGCTGGTGAATATCGTGCTCAACCTGTTTTTTGTCATCGTCCTTAAAATGAGCGTCGCGGGCGTCGCTTTGGCTACCATTATTTCTCAGGCCATTTCCGCCGTGCTGGTCATTCACTGCCTGATGCATTCAACCGGGACCGTGCGTTATATCCCGAAAATGACGCGTCTTCACCGGGAACCGCTTCGGCAAATACTCCATATCGGCCTTCCCGCGGGGCTGCAGGGTTCGCTATTTTCCATCAGCAATGTGCTCATCCAGTCCTCCATCAATTCCTTCGGCTCAATCGTCATGGCGGGCAGCGCCGCATCCAGCAACCTGGAGGGGTTCGTATACACCACCATGGACAGCATCTGCCAGGCCAGCCTCACCTTTACAGGGCAGAATGTGGGCGCGCGCCAGTACGGGCGAGTACGGCGAATCCTGTGGGTGTGCATGGCGGTATGTACCTTTGTCGGCGTTGTTACCGGTGGATTGTTCAGCCTTTTCGCTTCACAGCTGATCAGCATCTATAACACCGATCCCGTTGTAATCCAGTGGGGTGCGAAACGATTGGTCATCATCTGTCTCACCTATTTCCTGTGCGGCCAGATGAACGTGCTGGTCGGCCAGATGCGTGGGCTGGGATACAGCGTTTTCCCGATGATTACCACGCTGGCCGGTGTTTGCGGGTTAAGAATCGTATGGATATACACCTACTTTGCGCTTCACCCCACGCTGGAAGTGCTGATGTGGAGCTATCCCCTTTCCTGGTTCGTAACGATGGTCTGCCACGCGATCACTTATTATGTTATTCAGAAACGCTTTCCGCGTGAGGATTTGCCGTTAGCGGGTGCGGCTTCCATCTGATCGGAGATGTTTACTTCTGTTATTCATTCTGTCAGCGGGCAGAAGAAACGGTGATGCGATCAGAGGGACGGATAATTTCCGTCCCTCTGACTCTTTATCTGTCTTAATGCTTATTGCTTTCGCATCCTGTCCTTCAGGTACAGGATCGCTTCCTCATATCCACGGAAACCCATCCCAATAAAGGATTTTTCACAGGCCATACCCGCATAGCTCACCTGCCGGAACGGTTCGCGTTTGCTTACATCGCTCAGATGCACTTCCACCGCAGGCAAACTGACCGCCTTCAGCGCGTCCAGAATGGCGACGCTGGTGTGCGTATAGGCTGCGGGATTAATTACAATGCCGTCCGCGTTCTGATACGCGCTCTGGATGCAGTCCACAATCGCGCCCTCGTGATTGCTTTGAAAGCACTCCGCCTCAATCCCTTCGCGGTCGCACACCTGTTGGATATAGGCCAGCAGGTCGGCATACGTCTGTGCGCCGTAAATCGTCTTTTCCCGGATACCCAGCATATTCAGGTTCGGGCCGTTAATTACGAAGAGCTTCATCATATCCCTCCAATACCCTGCGTACGCAATCGCTCAGCGTGCGGTCGTTCAGCACGGAAAAATCAGCAGTTTCCCGATAGAGCGGCGAACGGTCCCGTTCCATACGTCTCAGCGCATCCGGGTTTGAGGACAGCGGTCTGCCCTCGGTTTTCAGGCGTTCCAGCGGGCGCATCAGCCGCGCGACCACGCCATTCATCCGCAAATTGGCGCGGTTTTCCGCCGACAGCACTGCGCCCCCGCCGGTGGAGATCACCTGCCCGCCTTTGCCGCAGATTTCTGCAATCGCCTGTGCTTCCAGTGCCCGGAACGCCGTTTCGCCGTCCTCGGCGAAGATTTGCGGCACCGGTTTGCCCGCCTTACGAACAATTTCTGCGTCCACATCCGTGAAAGGCAACCCCAGCTGTTTTGCACAGCGTTTGCCGACCGTGGTTTTTCCACATCCCGGCATGCCGACAAGCACCAGATTGCTTACTTCCCGCCGCAGTGCAGCCTCCGTCGCCTGCGCAACATCCGTGTCAACGGCATGACCGTCGAACAGTTCTCTGGCCCGAACAGCTTGCCATACCAGCATCGTAAGCCCGCCTGCACAGGGGATTTGCAGCGTCTCCGCCTGTTGCAGCAGGCGGGTGCGCAGGGGATTATACACCACATCCAGCACGCCTTCCAGCCGGTGAAAGCGGGTCAGGTCTACCGGCGAAGCCGCCGGGTTGGGGTACATGCCAACCGGTGTGGCGTTTACAATCACCGCCGCATCCATGTGCCGTTCCAGATGGTCGTAGTCGTCCGCCCCATGACGCGAAATCACAACAGGCTCCCCGCCCGTCGCACGCACCGCATAGCAGGCGGTCAGGCTGGTGCCTCCGCTGCCCAGCACCAGCACCTTCTTGCCTGCAAAAGAGATACGCGCCTTTTCAGCCATTTTCATAAAACCGTACGCATCCGTATTATCCCCGAAAAGCGAACCGTCCGCACGCTTCACCAGCGTATTCACGCTGCCGACGGCACGGGCCGTTTCTCCCAGTTCCGCGCAGTACGGGATCACGTCTCGTTTATAAGGGATGGTTACGTTCAGCCCCTGAAAATCCCGTGCTTTCACAAAGGCGTCCAGTTCGTCCCGCTTCACCGGACGCAGTTCATATGCCGCGTCCCCCAGCAGCGCGTGCAACCGCGCGGAGTAGCTGTGCCCCAGCGTTTCCCCGATCAAACCATACTGCATCGCTTTATATCTCGCTGTAGCTGCCCAGATAGGTAAAGGGTTCCGGCCCCGCGTCCAGCTCGCAGAGCAATTGCAGCGCCTCCGGTGCGTAGACCGACGCGTCCAGATCAAAGTAGAACATAAATTCAAAGTCCGTACCGGCAATCGGGCGGCTTTCGATCTTGGTCAGGTTCAGGCCCAGCGCCGCAAACTTGGCGATCATCGCGTACAACGCGCCGGGCGTATGGCGTACGTTCAGCATCAGGCTCATGCGGTTGGCGCCGGGGTAAATCTGCAGTTCTTTGGCAATGCAGATAAAGCGGGTATAATTGCTGTCGCTGTCGCTGACCGCGTCGGAAAGCACGTTAAGCCCATACAGCGCCGCGCAGGCGGGCGAGGAGATCGCCGCGAGGTCTGTTCGGTCGCTGGCGGCTACGTATTGGGCGGCTTCGGCGGTGTTGCCAAACACCGTGGTTTTCACGTCCTTCAGGCCTTTCAGGAATACGCCGCACTGGCCGATGGCCTGTTCGTGAGATACAATCTCTTTCACATCGGCCAGCTTTACACCCGGACGCGCCAGCAGCCGATGGTCGATTTTCAGACGCACGCTTCGCACGATGGAAAAACGGTACTTGTGCATCAAATCGTACACTTCGTTTACCGAACCGTACGAGCTGTTTTCGATGGGCAGCACGCCGTACTCGCACAGCCCGCTCTGGATCGCCTGAAAAACCCCCTCGAAGCGCTTGCAGTACATCAGACTGGGCAGGGCGAACAGTTTGTCGCAGGCCTGCTGGCTGTACGCACCCTCGATCCCCTGGCAGGCGACTACAGCCCGGCTGGGAAACACCCTGGCCGTGTTTTCAATCGCGTTCTGGATGCGATTGGTCAGTTCTGTTTCTTTAGCCAGATACCGTTGCTGCCAGGTACGGCTTAAATCGAAGATGGTGTTATACAGCAGTTTCATATTGATTGCCATGGTTTCGTCGCAGCCTGATGTCACCTTGTTAATCACCGCGCGTTCCCGTTCCGGGTCCAGCACGGGCAGCCCGTTTTGCTGTTTATATTTTGCTATTTCCAGCGCTGTTTCCATCCGCCGGATGAACGCCTTGGACAATTCCTCGTCACACTGGTTAATCCGTTCCCGAAGCGCCTGTAAATCCACCCTGCATCGCGTCCTTCCTTACTCTGCTTTCACGGCGACGTTCGCCAGCTCCTCCAGCCGTTCCACGGGCACGGGGATCAGCGCGCAGGCACCGATCCGGTTGGGCAATACCAGCGTGATCCGATCTCCCGCCCGTTTTTTATCCGATAAAGCCGCATTCGCCAGCGCCTCCGGCGTGTAGGGTGCGGCGGTGGGAAGCCCGTTATTGCGTAACGCCGCCCGGATTCGTTCGGTGCAGGTTGAATCACACATCCCCATATATTCCGCAATCTTCGCCGCGTAAACCATCCCCACGCCCACCGCGTGCCCGTGTGACCATGTATACCCGCTGCACCGCTCGATCGCGTGGCCGAAGGTATGCCCAAGGTTAAGCATCTGCCGCTGCCCGGCTTCGCGTTCGTCCGCCGCGCATACCTCCGCCTTGATCCGTACGCACCGCTCGATCACGGCTTCGGCGTCGCCGCGCCAGTTCCCCTCCGCCAGTTTGTCAAACAGCGGCGCGTCGCACAGCGCCCCGTATTTCAGCACCTCGCCTGTTCCGTCCGCAAACCCTTCGGGGGAAAGGGTATCCAGCGCGTCCGGGTCGCACAGCACGCCCATCGGCTGATGGAACGCGCCCACGAGGTTTTTCCCCGCGGGCAGGTCCACGCCGGTTTTACCGCCCACGGAGCTATCCACCATGGCCAACAGCGTCGTGGGAATCTGCAGTACGTTCATCCCTCGCAGATAGGTCGCCGCCGCGAAACCTGCCATGTCTCCCGTTACCCCGCCGCCGAGCGCCACTACTGAGTCCCGGCGGGTCAGGTGGTTTTCGGCAAAAAAATTCAGGATTTCTCCATAGTTGGCAAGCGTTTTGGAGGACTCCCCATGTGGAAAGCGCGTCCTTGCCACGCGGAAACCAGCCTCAAGCAGAGACGCTTCCACCCGGCCGCCATACAGCGCGTCTACCGTATCGTCTGCCACCAGCGCCGCAAAGCGCGAAGGCGTCAACGCCGCGAGGCGTTCGCCCGTTTCGTTCAGCAGGCCCCGGGCAATCAGCACATGATACAGCTTTCCGGTATTCACAGCCACGCTTCTCATGGACGATAGTCCTTTCTGTCTGCTTCCAGCTTCTGTTCGCGACCCGCGGCCAGCAAAGCCCGCAAACCGGTTTCGTCTTTTTGTTCCAGCGCGTTACGGTACTCCGTCAGGTGGGCGATCAGATCGTCTACCTCCGCAAGCAGATTGTCCCGGTTTTCCAGAAAGAGTTCCGTCCACATTGCCGGGTCCAGCTTTGCCACACGGGTCAGGTCCTTGTAGCTGCCCGCGGAAAAGCCGATATGGTCCAGCGCCGTAGGGCTTTTGATATAAGCGCTGCTGGCTATGTGCGCCAACTGGGAGGTATAAGCGATCACCCGGTCGTGGTTTTCCGGCGTTGTCATGGTTACGCTGCCGAATCCCAACGCGCACCAGAACTTTTTCACCCGTTCCAGCAGGGCAATCTCCACACCGTGGGGAGGCGTTACGATCATGCTGGCGTCGCGAAAAAGCTCCGCGCTCGCGTTGTCAAAGCCGCTCACCTCGCGCCCCGCCATGGGGTGCCCACCCAGAAAGAGAAAACCTTTCTCCTCCGCCAGTTGCCACAACGGTTCGCATACACAGCGCTTTACGCCGCATACATCCATCACAATCGCGCCTTTTTTGATCCGGTCGGCATGCGCGTGCATATAATCCACCGCTGCCTGCGGGCGCGTCGCGACGATGACCCAATCGCAGATCGTCAGTCTTTCGTCGGTCAGTTCCCCGTCGATCGCATCCAACAGGCGCGCTTTGTACATCACCTGTTCGTCGGTATCATACCCCAGCACCGTATGAGGCGTGTTTTTCTTGATCGCCTTCGCCACGGAACCGCCGATCAGCCCCAGCCCAATCAACGCGATCTCCATGGGTCACACCGCCTTTCCATGGTCGTAGCGGCAGGCAAAGGGCAGCACCGCGCGCACTGCGGCGGCCACGTCCGTAAATGCTTCCGGCGTCAGGCTCTGAGCCCCGTCAGACAGGGCGTGCGGCGGGTCGTTGTGCACCTCGATCATCAGCCCGTCCGCACCGGCGGCGGTCGCGGCCAGCGCCATGGGCTTCACCAGCGCCGCGATGCCTGTGGCATGGCTGGGGTCCACGATAATCGGCAGGTGGCTCATCCGTTTCAGCAACGGGATCGCGGACAGGTCGAGGGTGTTACGGGCGGCCGTTTCAAATGTGCGGATGCCGCGCTCGCACAGAACCACATTGGGATTACCGCCAGCCATCACGTATTCGGCGCTCATCAGCAGTTCTTCCAGCGTATTGGCCAGTCCACGTTTAAGCAAAATCGGCTTTTTCGTATGGCCCAGCTCCTTGAGCAGTTCAAAGTTCTGCATGTTACGCGCGCCCACCTGAATCACGTCCACATCGGCGAACAGCTCCAGCTGGTTAATATCCATAATTTCCGTAACCACCGGAAGCCCTGTACAGCGTTTGGCTTCCAGCAACAGCTTCAGCCCTTCCCCGCGCAGCCCCTGAAACGAGTAGGGCGAAGTGCGCGGCTTGAACGCCCCGCCGCGGAGCATGGCAGCCCCGGATGCTTTTACATCTTCCGCCACACCGCAAATCTGTTGTTCCGTTTCGATGCTGCACGGCCCGGCGATCAGGGTGAAAATGCCTCCGCCGATCTGCGTATTCCCCACGGGAATTATGGTATCTTCTTCGTGAAACTTCCGGTTGGCGTTTTTATAGGGCTCCTGAACGCGCTTCACATCCTCCACAATATCCAGCGCGCGGAGCAGGTCGATATCCACGGCGCTGGTGTCCCCCACCAGACCGAGGATCATATGGCTTTCCCCTTTGGATTCGTGAATGGTCAGTTTCTGGCCGATCAGCCATGCTTTCAGGTTTTCCAGTTGCTTTGTTTCCGGGTTCTTTTTCAGAATGATAATCATGTGATACCCTTCCTTTCCCTACCGTCCTGCCAAACTACATCTATGAAAAAACCCCCCGCAGCATTGAACTGCGAGGGGGTTGACGCCGTGATGACACGGGTTCCTCAGCCAGTACAACGCAAAGCGGCCTTACGGGAAGCATAGCCCGTAAAGCAGTAGCTAAAGTAAAAGGAAGAACCGCGCGTGGCTGCAAGCATCGTGGGTTCCTCCTTTCCGTACTGGTTTGGTGCGATTATAGACGGTTTTCCCGGCCTTGTCAACCCTTTTATTCCCAAAGGATTGTCTTTCAGCTGTCTTTTCCGGTCGGCTTCTCATCCATCCAGCAAACGCCCAAATACGTAAGCCCCAGATGGATCGCCAGTACCGGCCCCAGGCTTACGATTCGCAGTTCCAACCCGTCGCCCAGACGCTTCCGGAGCATCTCCTGCAGCAGGGGGAGCTGCGGGTTATTCTCGCGGCTGTGGATTACGACAAACTTCGCGTTTTCCGGCACGCTTTCGGCCAGCATCCGCAGCTGCTCGTGGCTACCGCGCGCAACCCCGCGAGAAAACACTGACCCGTTTTGCAGGCACAGGATAGGCCGCAGGTTCAGGATTGTGCTCACGCTCAGCCGTACAACGCCTAACCGCCCGCTTTTCCGTAAGTTGGTCATATCGTTGACCGTAAAAACGTTGTTGATCAGCTTCCGCTCCGAAGCCAGTTTTTCCGCAATCTCCGCGAGGTTCAGCCCCTGATCGATCAGCGTTTGCGCCCGCTGGATGAGAAAGTAGATACCGCCCGCGCAGTTTCGGCTGTCCAGCACGCGGATTTCATCCGCGTTCACTTCCTTGGCGGCCATTACGGCGTTGGCATAGGTACCCGAAAGCCGCGACGAAATGGTGATGCAAAGCACCTGCCGCCCTTTGGCAACCTGCTGTTCAAACGCTGAGACAAATGCGGCGGCCGTCGCCTGGCTGGTACGGCGTTCCACGTCCTCCCGTTCGATATAGGGTTCAAACTGGCCATTTTCGCCGATATAATGCTCCACAAACTGCTGCCGGTCCACCGTATAAGTCATCGGAACATAATGTGCGCCCAGCTCCTCGGCTTCCTGCCGGGAGATGCCCGCGGCGCTGTCCACCATAATCGTGATCACGCTTCATCGCCTCCAATCCTGCGAAATTTGCGATACCGCTGCTCGGTCAGTTCCTGCGGAGAAAGCGCGGACAGCGCCGTAATCTCCTCCGCAAGCGCCACGCCCAGCGTTTGGCATACCTTTTCGAAGTCGCCGTTTTTTTCCGAAAAGATGCGTTCTATCATTCCAAAGCCCTGTAAATCCTGCGCGGTCATGCGCAGAGCTTCGCAGGCCTCCGCCGCCTTGCCCGCGTCTTTCCATACGATGCTGGCCGCGCCTTCCGGTGAGATCACCGAGTACACAGCGTTTTCCAGCATCCAGACCCGGTCGGCTACCCCCAGCGCCAGCGCGCCGCCGCTGCCGCCTTCACCGATCAGCACGGAGATAATCGGTACCTTTAGCCCCATCATGGTCATCAGGTTTTCGGCAATGGCCTGCCCCTGCCCGCGCTCCTCCGCGCCGATCCCGCAAAACGCACCGGCCGTATCAATCAGGCACAGCACCGGGCGGCCAAACTTTTCCGCCTGCCGCATCTGCCGAAGCGCCTTACGGTATCCTTCCGGGTGAGCAGAACCGAAGTTGCGCGCGATCTTCTCGTCGGTTTCCACGCCTTTTTCGATTCCGATCACGGTCAGCGGCTTCCCGTTCAGACGGGCAACCCCCGCCACAATCGCCGGATCGTCCCCGTAGCGGCGGTCGCCATGCAGTTCCAGAAAATCCGTCGTAAGATGCCGGATATAGTACATCGCGGTCGGGCGCCCCTTCTGCCGGGCCGCCTGAACGCGCTCATAAGCCGTCGTCATCGGTCGGCCTCCTTCCGATTCAGCGCCAGCAGCAGCGAAAGCTCCCGCTTCTGCTGGTTGCGGGGCACAATGCGATCCACAAAGCCTTTCTGCAGTAAAAACTCCGCGCGCTGAAAGCCCTCCGGCAGTTTCTGGCGCATGGTCTGCTCAATCACGCGCGGACCTGCAAAGCCGATCAGTGCCTTCGGCTCGGCTAAAATTACATCCGCCTCCATCGCGAAGGAAGCCACCACACCACCCGTGGTAGGGTGGGTGAGCACCGCCGCGTAAAACAGCCCCGCTTCGCTGTGCCGCAGCACCGCGCCGCTGGTTTTCGCCATCTGCATCAGCGAGAACATGCCCTCCTGGATGCGCGCGCCTCCGGAAACCGTGTACCCCACCACCGGCAGGCATTTTTCCGTTGCGTACTCAAAAATCCGCGTGATCTTCTCCCCCACGACCGCACCCATCGAACCCATGATAAAAAACGGGTCCATGCAGAAGATCGCGCAGGGTTGGCCGCCAATTTCCGCTGTGCCGGTCACCACGCCCTCCGGCTCTCCGGTTTCCCGCCGAGTCTTTTCCAGCTTTCCCGCATACGCGGGAAAACCAAGCCTGTCCACCGGCTGCAAATCGGCGTCCCGTTCCGTAAACGTATCCGCGTCCGCCAGCCACAGCGCGCGTTCCCGCGCGCTGACCTGTATCAGCGCCCCGCAACGCGGGCATACATAGTCCGTCTCGGGCAGTTCGGCTTTTTCCAGCGCGGTCTTGCATTCCGGGCAGATAAACGCAGGCTGCTCCGGTTTGGCGTGCACGGGTGGTTCCTTTTCGCCTTCCAGCCGGTTATTGGGCTTCTTAAACAGTTCCTTGCTGATCAAACGCTTTCAACTCCTACGCGTTTCGGTTTGCGAGAAAATCGGTGGTATAGCTTCCGTCCAGAAAGGCGGGCTCACTCAGCAGATCGATATGGGTCTGTGCGTTATGCTCCACACCCTCCACCACCATTTCACACAGTGCCGCCTGCATCTTGCGGATCGCTTCAGCACGGGTACGCGCGGAAACAATCAGCTTGGCGATCATGCTGTCGTAAAACGGCGGGATCGAGTACCCCTGATACAGCGCCGTATCAAAGCGTACCCACGGCCCGCCCGGCACGTGCAGCAGCGCGATCTGCCCACAGGAAGGGCGAAAATCGTGCGCCGGGTCCTCAGCGTTGATACGGCATTCGATGGCATGACGCTCCAGATGCACCTCGTCCTGCTTTAGCGTCAGTTCCTGCCCGTTTGCGATGCGGATTTGCCACTTCACCAGGTCCACGCCCGTGACCATTTCGGTTACGGGATGTTCCACCTGCAGGCGCGTGTTCATCTCCATAAAATAGTAAGAGCCGTCCTGCGTCAGCAGGTATTCGATGGTGCCTGCACCCACATACCCCACCGTTTTCGCGGCCCGTACGGATATCTCGGTCAACTCGGCGCGCAGTTCCGGGGATACGCACACAGCGGGGCTTTCTTCCAATATTTTCTGGTTCTTCCGCTGCATGGAACAATCCCGCTCGCCCAGACAAAGCACGTTACCAAACTGATCGCACAACAGCTGCATCTCGATGTGCTTTACGTGCGTCAGCAGTTTTTCTATATACAGTGTTCCGTCGCCGAATGCGCTTTGCGCCTCAGCCGCGGCGGAAGCAAACGCCGCCTTCAGTTCGCTTTCGGCGTTCACCCGGCGGATGCCGCGTCCCCCTCCGCCCGCGCGTGCCTTCAACAGCAACGGATAACCGATTGTTTTCGCTTCTCTGCGTGCGGTTTCCACATCGGGTACCAGATCACATCCGGGGATTACGGGCACCCCCGCCGCTCGCATGGTTGCGCGTGCGGCTGCCTTGTCGCCCATTTTCTCCATCACTTCACGGGGTGCTCCGATAAAGCAGATGCCATTTTCTTCGCAGAGGCCAGCGAATTTGGGGTTTTCGGATAACAGCCCATATCCCGGATGAATCGCCTGCACCCCGCAGGAACGCGCGATGGTGATAATCGCGGCCATATTCAGGTAACTCTTCTGCGCGGGGCCAGGCCCGATGCAGTAACTCTCATCAGCGAGGGATACGTGCAGCGCGTCCTGATCCGCCTCCGAAAACACGGCGACGGTCGCAACGCCCATCTCTTTACAGGCGCGGATGACGCGGATGGCAATTTCTCCGCGGTTCGCAATCAGTATTTTGGAAAACATAGGGCCTCCCAATACAAATCTGGGTCGGTTCGGCGCAGGGGTTACGCCTGCTTCGCGTCGTCATTTTGCAGCAGTGCGAAGGAAAACTCCCCCTGCGCCGCCACCTGACCACCCACGTACGCTTCCCCCCGTGTGATATAAAACGGTCCGTTTTGCCTTTCAATGCGCGCCAGCAGCTCCACTGTGTCCCCGGGGCGCACCGTATGGCGGAACTTCACCTTGTTCATCCCGGTAAAAAACGGAGTCTTGCCCAGCAGCTTGTCCCCGATCAGCACGGCGCAGTTCTGCCCGATCATCTCGCACAGTACAACGCCTGGCACCACGGGGTTGCCGGGGAAGTGTCCCTGCACAAACCATTCGTCTCCGCGCACGGTATAGCGCCCGCGCGCCTCGTCCCCCTCGGGGGTCGTTTCGTCGAGCAGCAGCATCGGTTCCCGGTGAGGCAGCAGTTTCTTAATCTCATCCCTGTTCATGGTTCCCGTTCCTTTTTATACGATCTTCATGATGGTCTGGTTTATACGATTTTCATGATGGTCTGGCCGTATTCCAGCACCGCACCGTCCAGCGCGCAGATATCCACCACCTGGCCGGCCACCGGCGCGGTAATGTCGTTCATCAGCTTCATGGCTTCGATCAGGCAGACTACCTGCCCCTTCTCCACCATGTCGCCCACCTTGACATACGGTTTGGCATCCGGCGAGGGCGCGGCATAAAACACACCCACCATGGGTGATTTCACCTCGCAAAGGTTGTTAAAATCGTTTTTCTCTTCTACTGAGGAAGCTGTGGCAGGCGCGCAATCCGCCTGCGCCGGCATAACCGCTTTCGTCGCGGCGCGCTCCAGACGAATGTGCATATCACCCTCAGAGTAGTCCAAAACCGATAAATCCGCCTGAGTCAGCACGGCGGTTAAAGCCTTGATGTCTTTAATATTCATTCATCCACCCTCCGCAGCGCCAAACAGCCGTTATGTCCGCCAAAGCCCAGCGAAATACTCAGCGCCAGGCTGCAGCGCGCTTCCCGCTTTTGAAGCGGAATATAGTCCAGATCACATTCGGGGTCCGGTTCGTTCAGCCCGATGGTCGGCGGCAGCACGCCACTTTGCAGGGCCATTACGCAAGAGATGCATTCCACCGCGCCCGCCGCGCCCAGCATATGGCCGGTCATGCTCTTGGTGGAGGAAATCATCGCGCGCCGCGCAGCCTCCCCCAGCGCCCCCTTGATCGCTTTGGTTTCGCTTACGTCGTTTAACTGTGTGCCGGTGCCGTGCGCGTTGATGTACACGGTATCGTCCGGCGAATAGTCCGCCTCCGCCATCGCAAGGCGTACGGCACGCGTCGCCGCGATCGCCTCCGGGTGGGGCGCAGTCACATGATAGGCGTCGCAGGTATTCCCGTAGCCGCAGACTTCCGCAAGGATCCGCGCGCCGCGCGCTTTGGCGTGTTCTTCGCTCTCCAGCACCACCACGCCCGCGCCTTCGCCCATCACAAATCCACCGCGGCGTTTGTCAAACGGCAGGCTGGCCAGCAGAGGGTCGGTCTGGGTGGATAACGCCATGCAGTTGGTAAACCCGCCGATCGCCAGCGGGCAGATGGTCGCTTCGCTGCCGCCCGCCACAATCGCGTCCGCGTAACCCGCCTTGATCGCGTGGAACGCTTCGCCGATCGCGTGGGTGGAGGTAGCGCAGGCTGTCATCACCGGAAGTGACGGGCCTTGTGCGCCGTACGTGATCGCCACATGCCCGGATGCCATGTTGGCGATCATCATGGTAATAAAGTGAGGCGATATGCGTTCCGGACCGCGTTCGATACTTTTTTTGGTCTCGTTCACAAACGTCTGCATACCGCCGATACCGGAGCCGATATAGACGCCCAGCCGCTCCGCATCCACGTTTTCGCCGGTTTTCAATCCACTTTGTTCCATTGCCTGTCTGGCGGCGGCCAGCGCGTACTGCACGAACGGGTCCAGTTTGCGCGCCGCGACGGGATCAATGCCATGCCTGGCCGGGTCAAAGTTCTTCACTTCCGCGGCGATGCGTACCTTCATACCCGATGCGTCGAAAGCGGTAATCGGGCCTACGCCGCAAACGCCGTCCTGTAATGCCTGCCAAAATTCCGGTAGGGTTTGTCCCACGGGCGATACTACGCCCATGCCTGTGATGACGACACGGTTCATCCAACCAATCCTCCCTGTGTGCGAACCTGATGAGTGCGTATAAAATACATGAAATTCTCCACCGCGTTTCAACGCGACGGTTTATTATATCACATTCGCATCACATGCGCAGACCGCCGTCTACGGGGATCACCTGGCCGGTGATATAAGCGGCGTCATCCGAGCAGAGAAAAGCTACGGTTTTCGCCACGTCCTCGGGTTCTCCCAGGCGCTTTAGCGGGATAAACTGCTGTGCGCTTTCCAGTATCTGCGCGTTCAGCGCGGCAGTCATATCCGTGCGGATAAAGCCCGGCGCCACGGCGTTACAGGTGATGCCGCGGGAGCCCAGCTCCTTGGCGATGGTTTTAGTCAGCCCAACCAGTCCGGCTTTCGCCGCGGCGTAATTCGCCTGGCCGGGATTGCCCATCAGGCCCGCGTCGGACGTGATATTCACAATCCGCCCCGCGCGTTTGCGAAGGAAACCGGCGCTGGTGTGGCGGATCAGGTTAAAAGCGCCTTTCAGGTTCACGGAGATCACGTCGTCAAATTCCGCTTCGCTCATGCGCATCACCAGTTTATCACGGGTGATGCCCGCGTTGTTGATCAGCAGGTCAATCCCGCCAAAGTCGGCGGTAACGTCTTTCACCATCTGTTCCGTCGCGGCGAAATCCGCCACGTCGCAGCGGTACGCACGAGCCGTGACCCCCAGCTCACAAAGCATCGTGAGGGTTTCCTGCGCCTTCTCTTCGTTCCCGGCATAGGCGAACGCCACCGCCGCACCCTTTTTGCCCAATTCAAGGCATATGGCGCGCCCGATGCCGCGGCTTCCGCCGGTGACGAGCGCCGTTTTTCCGTTTAGCATCGGAGGCCCTCCTTATAGTATGCCGTTGTTTCCGCCAGCGTCGCTGCGTCTTCCACGCGACCAATATGCACCGCGCCGCCGATCTTTTCGATCAGACCGCTCAGTGTATGCCCAGCGCCCACTTCGATAAAATCCGTAAAGCCGTCCGCCTGCATAACGCGGATCAGTTCTGTCCAGCGAACGGGGCTTTCCACCTGACGGCCCAAGAGCTCCGCGGCGGTTTCCGCCGTATACGGCGCACAGGTTGAGTCGGCATACAGCGGCAGTTTTGGCTGCTCAAACGCAAGCGTTTCCGCGTACACGCGCAGACCCTGTGCCGCTTCTTTCATAAAGGGGCTGTGGAACCCACCGTTAACCGCCAGCGGCAGTGCGCGACCGCCCGCCGCTTTCACCGCTTCGGTAAAAGCGGGGATTTTCTCGGTTTGCAGCGCGCACACCACCTGCCCGGGGCAGTTGTAATTCACCGGATACGCCCCCTGCGCCGCGCACAGCGCCTCTACCGTTTCATCGTTCAGCTTCAGCACGGCGACCATGCCGCTTTCAATTTGTTCGGCACAGCGCTGCATCAGGCGCGCACGTTCGTTCACCAGCGTAAAAGCCTGCTCAAAATCCAGCAGCCCGGAAAAGGGCAGTGCCGCGATCTCACCAAGCGAAAAACCCGCCAACCCTTCCGCCTTCACGCCCGCCTCGGTCAGCGCCGCCGCGCAGGCCGAATCCACCGCCATCAGGCAGGGTTGCGTGTTTTCCGTTCGGGAAAGCGCTTCCTTTGTGCCGCTAAAGCAGGTATCAAGCGTTCCGGGGCGGATTTTTTCCGCCAGATCAAAAATCCTTTTCGCCGCCGGGGAGGTTTCGTACAGTTCACGGCCCATGCCCGCATACTGCGCGCCCTGCCCTGCGAAAACGAATGCTATTTTACCCATTTGGGGGCCCCTTTCAACAAGGGTTCTGCCTGCGAGAACATTTCCCGGATGATGGTTTCCGCCGGCCGTACGGCATGCACCATGGCTGCCGCCTGCCCCGCGAGGAAACAGCCGCAGTCCGTATCCCCGTTCACCGCCGCTTTGCGCAACGCGCCCACGCCCAACGTTTCCAGTTCTTCGCCGGAAGTGGCGGGATCGTATTCTTTCTCCAGATACTGCCTCGTAAAAGGAGTTTTCAAACTGCGCACCGCATGGCCCAGCCGTTTGCCGGTTACCACCGTGTCGATGTCCTTGGCCGCGATCACCCTGGCCTTGTAGTTTTCATGGACGGTGCATTCTTCCGCGCACAGGAACACGGTGCCGCACTGTACGCCTACCGCGCCCAGCATCAGCGCCGCCGCTACCCCGCGGCCATCCGCGATACCGCCTGCCGCGATCACGGGGATTTTTACGGCATCGACTACCTGCGGCACCAGCGTGATTGTGGACAGATCGCCCACGTGCCCGCCGCTTTCGCCACCCTCGGCGATCACCGCGAACGCGCCCATCCGTTCCACCAGCTTTGCCATGGCGGTGGAGGGCACGACAGGAATCACTTTGATCCCGGCAGCTACCCAGTCCTTCATGTACGGGCCGGGCAGTCCCGCGCCGGTCGTAACTACGGCTGGTTTTTCTTCGGCGCATACATGCGCGACTTCCAGCACGTGCGGAGACATCAGCATTACGTTTACGCCGAAGGGCTTGTCCGTTAGCGTGCGGCATTTGCGAATCTGGGCGCGCAGGTATTCCTTATCGGCGTTCATCGCGGAAATGATGCCCAGTCCGCCCGCGTTGGAAACCGCCGCGGCGAGGTTCGCCTCGCTTACCCACGCCATGCCGCCCTGAAAAATCGGATACCGGAGGCCCAACGCCTCCGTCAGTACAGAAGCAATCATTTCTTTTGCGCGTCCACAAGCGCCACGACGTCCTGCACGGTCTTCAGCGCCGGGCTGATTTCAATCGTCACGCCCAGTTCGTCTTCCATGTTCATCACCAATTCGGCCACGTCCAGGCTGTCCAGCCCCAGATCGGCAAAAGTCATTTCCGGTTTGATGCTGTTTACGTCCAGGTCTTTGCTCTCCGCAACCAGTTTAGCGATCGTTTCAAAAGTAGTCATGATAAAACCCTCCCGTTCAATATTGCAGCACCGCTGCCCCTGTGGTCAATCCCGCGCCGAATGCGCTTAACACCAGCGTTTGCCCTTTTTTCAGGCGTCCGTCTCCTTCCATTTCGGAAAGCAGAACAGGGATACAGGCGGAAGAGGTGTTGCCGTGATCGGTGATGTTCACGGGGAACTTCTCTTCCGGTTGCTTCAGGCGCGCGCGCACAGCGTCAAGGATGCGGCGGTTTGCCTGGTGAAGCACAAAATAATTTACCGCGTCGGCGGTAAGAGCAGATTCGTCCATCACCGCTTCCACATCCCGTAGAGAGCGAGTGACGGCAAATTTGAATATTTCCTGCCCATTCATATACAGCGGCTTCTCTGTCGGGATCTGGTCGTCAAACGGGCTGTTGCCGCCTGAAGGCCAGCCATGCAGATACGCGGCATCGCCTTCCGCGGTCAGACGCACGGCTTTTACACCGTTACCCCGTTCACAGATTGCCGCGCCCGCAGCATCGCCAAACAGCACGCAGGTGCTGCGATCCGTCCAGTCCGTCAGGCGGGAAAGCTGCTCCGCGCAAACGATCAGCAACCGTTTTGCTTTACCGCTTTCCAGCAAGGCGTCCGCCGTATCCAGCGCGTACAGAAAACCGGTACACCCTGCGTTGATATCCAGACAGGGGCAGCCCGCGCCGATCTTTTGCTGCACCAGACACGCGGTGGAAGGGAAAAACATCTCCCCGCGCGTTGTGGAGCAGAGGATATAGTCAATATCCGCCGCGGTCATCCCCGCGCGTTCCAGCGCCATTTCCGCCGCCTGCGCGCCCAGCGCGCTTAACGTTTCGCCCCCGGTCAGCACCCGACGGCTTTGTATCCCCGTATGGGATTGGATCCACTCGTCCGACGTATCCAAAAAGTGGGCGAGCTCATCGTTTGTTACGATCCGTTTTGGCAATGCGTGCCCGAAGGAACGGATAATCATTCGTTTACACTCTTTCTTCCCCGGCCTCCGCCGACGGATTTTTCGCTTCGTCCTTGCGTTCCAAGTCCTCCAAAGCGGTTTTAAAGAACGTGTTCAGGGATTGCATCCCGCGCAGCATTCCTTCGCGTTCCTCCGGGGAAAGCAATTTCTCGATGTTTCGTACCATCTGCTCGTGAAAATAGCGGTGGGCGGCGTTGATTTTTTTACCGGTGCGTGTCAGCGTCACGATCACGCTGCGTTTATCGAGCGTGGATTTGGTCTTTTGCACGTATCCCTTGTACATCAGTTTGTTGATGGCCACGGTCACAGTCGGCGGGGTCAGTTCCATCCGCTGGGCCAGCTCACACACCAGCATACCGCGCTCCCGGTTTTCCCCGATCGCTTCCAGCAGGTGCAGTTCGCCGATGGAAACCTCCATACCGCTCACGGAGTGGAGCATGCCTTCCTCCAGTTTGCCGACATCCCGGTAAGTGCTTACCAGCAGCCGGTTTAGTTCCTGGCTGAATTCATCCATCGCGTACGCCTCCCGCTAATCGATCTGCTTTGTTAGACAAACTAATTATATTGACTTGACTGCGATTGTCAACCCTATGATCGGGTCGTATATTTTCCATCCGGTTCATCTTTTCTTCTGTTTTAAACCAAATTTGCCAGACGGCGCAGGAAAAATGCGTTCCCGTGGTGATACCGAAAAAATCCCTATTGCCAGAAAAGCAGCCGAATGGTATGATTCCATCGATTCCTGAGCGACCCGAAGGGAGAACGCTATGATCGACCCATTTTTACCTGTGGAATGTATCGGCGTTGTCGCCTTTGCGGTTTCCGGCGCAATGATCGCCATTCGCAAAGGAATGGATTTGTTTGGCGTGAATATTCTTGGGCTGGCAACAGCTGTGGGCGGCGGGTGCCTGCGCGATGTAGTGCTGGGGATTTTACCGCCGCAGATGTTGCGCGATCCCACTTTCGCCCTCATCGCCATCGCATCCAGCACTCTTTTTTTCTGCATCCTGTATTTTTACCGCAGGGAGCCCTCCGAAAAAACAAAGCGTTTATCCAAACTGGTACTGCTCTATACAGATGCCGTCGGTCTGGGAGTGTTTACCGTAAGCGGCGTGGACACCGCCATGCGCGCTTATCCGGACGCCTCCCTGTTTACACTGCTTTTTGTCGCTCTGCTGACCGGCACGGGCGGGGGTATCCTGCGGGATGTAATGGCCGGGGAGATGCCCAGCGTTCTGGTAAAGCATATCTATGCCGTCGCCGCGCTGATCGGCGCGGGCGTTTACCTGCTGGTGCGCGGATATCTGCCGTTCATACCCGCCACGCTGGTTTCCACCGCCGTTACCGTAACCATTCGCGGGCTGGCATCCCATTTCCGATGGAATTTTCCGCGTATATCGCGCACGCCGCCCCGCAGCTGATTGATGGATATAATGATTGCTCCGATGAAAGGAAGACGACTCTATGCAGATTCGCCTGATGACGCTTAACGATTACGACGCTGCGATTACGTTGTGGAAAAACACGGCTGGCATCGGAATCAGCGACCGTGACGATACGCGTGACAGCATTGCGCGTTATCTGGCGCGTAATCCCTCCACCTGTTTTGTGGCGGAGGAGAAAGGTCGGCTGATCGGTACCGTACTGGCAGGGCATGACGGCCGGCGGGGTTTTATTTATCACGCGGCGGTTGCCGATTTCGCCCGCGGGCGCGGCGTCGGCTCAGCGCTTATCGCGCACGTTACAGGCGCGCTTCAACGGGAAGGCATTGGCAAGGCGGCTTTGTTGGCCATGCAGAGCAATACCGGCGGCAACGCGTTCTGGGAAAAGCAGGGTTTCGTGGAACGCCCGGACCTGTGTTACCGGAATCGCGAATTATAAAGCAGCATAAACCGCCCGGAAGCAAGCTTCCGGGCGGTTTTACGGTATCGCTTATTCCGCGGCGCCGTCGTTGTTGTCGTGTTCATCGTGGTGTTCTTCCGTATTGCCGCTTTCGGTCTTCTTCGTAACGTTCTCCACGGCATTCTTCATGCTGCTGGCCGCGTCCTTCACCATATGCTCGAAGTCGCGGGCGAAACCCTCGGCATTCTTGTCAATGGAGAAGCGATAGCCCAGCGCCAGCGCGACGATCGCGCCCACGACGACCAGCCAGGGCGCCACCAGCAACGCAATCAGACTGAACAGGATCGACAGGTTCACGATGGTTACGTTGTCCTTGGTAATCAGGATGCGCGTGCGATACAGGAAGCTGAACAGGCCCGTTTTGTTCTCGTTGCGATTCGTATTGTTTTCCATAATGATGTTCCTCCTCAATGATCGAATGTTCAGGGGATTCCTTACTTTTTTTCGGTTACACTGTCTACCGCGGACTTCACGTTGTTAGCCGCATTGCGCACAACATCGTCGAAGTTCTGCTCAAAGGCCAGCCCGTCGCGATCCACCGCGAAACGATAACCCATCATCAGTGCGGCCAGCAAACCGAGGATCACCAGCCAGGGGGCACACAGCAGGGCAATTACAGAGAACAGAAGGGAGAGGTTGACCACCGTCACCCCATTCTTGCTGGCTCTGAAACGAGTGCGATACAAAAAGCTGAAGATGTTTCCGTCGCGGTGTTGCGTATGTTCCATGACTGGGTTCCTCCTCATATCGGTCGAAGTTTGTTCCCCTTCCCGGGTACGGACATAGCGTACCACGTTTCCCCTGCCGATGCTTGAGAAGCAATTTA
>JAEWYP010000064.1 GCA_023395615.1 Bacillota bacterium | reverse complement strand
GGTTTGGCGACCACCCACTTATCCTCCACATCGTTCAACCGATGGATGACCGCGACAACCTCTCCTTCAAAGAACTCAACCGGTTTGGCAACCCCGTACACATACGCATCCTGCCACTCGTTATCCGCAGCCAGCACATCCGCCACATAACCATAATTTAAGCCGTATACGGTATCCCGGTGTTCCGGGTGCCGCGTTCCCAGGGGCCTGTCTACCGTGACCCGAACCCGACGGCCAAGTGCGGCACGCAGGCCGCGTTCGGTTTCTCTGATGCAGGGATGGATGCTCCCCTCGGTAATTTCCATCGGTTTCAGGCCGGTCGTTTCCTCCGATGCCTCGTAAGCCGCCGGAAACTCCACGTTTGGAACGTGGGGGATCCCGTTCTTTACCAGTATTTCCGCCGCACACCGATCCACCACGTCCGGCACACGGCCCAACGCTTCGCAAAGATCGGTCGCCAGCATGCCCCGTTCTCCGCACTTTTCCGCCGCTATAATCCCCGCCAGTCCATGCAGCGCACAACCCGTCTGTAAAAGTCTTACCCCTGCAGTACCGTACGTGTCATGTCCGGCCAGCAGCGCAGCCAGAATGCCGGTGAGTACATCCCCGCTTCCGCCTTTAGCCATCGCCGGAGTGCCGAAAAGGTTAATTGCCTCCCCATCTTTAGCGATCAGGATGCTTTCTGCACCCTTGAGCACCACTTTAGCATCGAATTTTGTAGCGATTTT
This sequence comes from Bacillota bacterium, assembly GCA_023395615.1. Classification (GTDB taxonomy): domain Bacteria; phylum Bacillota; class Clostridia; order Christensenellales; family Aristaeellaceae; genus CAXXOK01. The sequence goes on along the minus strand of JAEWYP010000064.1, from coordinate 27,519 downwards.
ATGTGCGGACTCCACCGTGTCGGATAGAACTCCAGATACGGTCTTATGCAGCAGCCGCGCCGCCTCCCCGGGATGAGGCGTCATCACCACGCGCCCCTCAAAGTGGGGCGTTTGTTTTTGCTCCGCAATCAGGTTTAACGCATCCGCATCCAGCACGGCAGGCAAGGTATGCTTTTCCAGCCATGGGATCAGCTGTTTCATCAAACCTGCCGCCAGCGCCTCCCGGCCCAACCCGCAGCCTGCCGCCAGCGCGTCGGTCCGTTCCAGCGCAGGCTGCAACAATGCCCACGCCGTTTCCACATCCGTTTCCGGCAGGGGCAGGCACGTCGCGCAGGGACAAAGCGCCTGTACGGTGGGCACGACGGTCGTCGGGCAGGCGACCGTTACCAGCCCTGCGCCGGTACGAAGCGCCGCTGTGGCGCAAAGGGCCGCCGCCCCCGCCATGCCGAACGACCCGACCAGTAGAAGAACGCGGCCATAATCTCCTTTATGGGTGTTGCGTTTTCGGGGCGGCAGCAACAGGTCACCCTTCGTCAGCACCGCAAAGCCCGACGCGTCATCCCATTCGGGGCCGATGCCGATTTCCGCAACCGTCACCCGCCCGCAGCAATCCGGGCCGTCGCCCAGAAACAGACCCGGTTTCGGGCGATGAAAGGTTACGGTATCCGTTGCGCGAATCACCCCGCTTAAGGCGCCGCCATCCGGAGGGTTCCCGGTCGCGCCATTCAGACCGCTGGGAATATCCACAGCCACCACGGGCACATGGCCCGCGTTTACCCGTTCTGCGATTTCCAGCGCAACGCCCTGCAGCGGTCGGTTCAGCCCCGTGCCGAATAACCCGTCCACTATGCAGGCGATTCCGACCGGCAGGACAGGCGCCGCCTCCCCCAACGACAATCGGCTGACGCGGCGGCCGAAAAGAGCCAGCTTCTCCCACTGCACAGCCGCCTCCGCGCTCGTTTCCCCCGGCAATTGCCATACGGCGGCTTCCAACCTGGAATATCGGCCCAGCAAAATACGCGCGGCGGCGATTGCATCGCCGCCGTTGTTACCCGTTCCGCAAAGCGCAAGCAGTTTTCCCCCGTCCCGCAGATAGGGCGCGGCGATGTCCGCCACAGCCTCGGCGGCGCGCTCCATTAGCGTCAGGGCCGATACGCCGGTCTGTTCCATAACCCGGTGCTCAATTCGTTTCATGTCCGATGGCAGGATGGTGTATAACATACCGTGCCTCCTCACCGGTCTTCAGGGTAGTGAGTTCCGTTCTTCATTTGGATACTATTCCAGCACGCATACCGCCGCCGCGATCCCCGCGTCGTGTGTCAGGCTGAGGCAGGCGGTCTTTACGCCTTTCTGCGACATCAGCGCCATCGCCTTTTCGCCGGGCGCATAGGCGGGGCATCCCAGTCCGTCGTGCGTTACGCCTACATCCGCCATGGCGATTCCACCGGAAAGACCCACACCCAACGCTTTTAAAAACGCTTCTTTAGCCGCGAACATCGCCGCGGCGCTCTGCCCGGCGTTTTGTCCGCGTTTTGCCAGATAATCGCGTTCCTCCGCCGTATAGTACCGTTCCAGAAAACCGCTGGTATGCGCAATTGCGTTTTCAATACGCCTGACTTCACACAGGTCCAGACCCAGCCCGATCAAGGCTGCGCCCCCATCGCCACGGCATTGGCGATTGCCCGCGCTGTCACTTCCGCAACAGCCGCGCACAGCTGCACCATGTTCACATCCGCGTCCACACGGCCCGTCGCCAGCGCAAAGGCCGTATCGCCATCCATTTGGGTGTGCACGGGGCGGATTGCGCGTGCAAAACCATCATGCGCGCAGGTGGCCAGCCGGTTCACCTGCGGTTTGGTCAACGCCGCGTCGGTCGCAATCACCGCCAGCGTTGTATTTGCCGGTTTGCTGATCTTCAGCGGTTCCGCCATCGGCTGGGAACCGTACAACAGGCTTTCACACAGCACTGCCCGCCCGTCGGAAAGGTGCCCGCACGCCAGCGCTTTACCCGTTTTGGGATCAAACACGTCTCCGCAGGCATTCACGCACACCACCGCGCCCACGGTCACGCCGCAGGCCAGCGTGATGCTGGCGCTTCCGGTTCCGCCCGGTGCAGGTAGCGCGCCGGGCACCAGCTTGCCCACCGTGGCCCCCGTACCCGCGCCATGCGCCCCCTGTTGCAGGCCCTTGGCAGCGTTGCGGCAGGCCTCATAACCCATGGATGCGTCGGGGCGCACGCGGCTGTCGCCTACCCCCAGATCAAACAACACGGCTGCAGGCACGATAGGCACTTTGCAAACGCCGGTATCCACGCCTACGCCTGCTTCTTCCAGAAAGCGCATCACACCGGCCGCCGCATCCAGCCCAAAAGCACTCCCGCCCGCAAGCATCACGGCGTTGGCGCATTCCACGGTATTTTCGCTCCGGGTCAGCGCAATTTCGCGGGTACCCGGCGCGGCGCCGCGCACATCCGCGCCGATCGTTGCGCCGTCACGTCCGCAAAGCACCACCGTTACGCCCGTTTTGGCCGTACGATTTTCCGCCTGGCCCACACGAATACCATGCACATCGGTAATGCAACCCTCGTACAGCGGTTTAGACATAGCCCATCACTCCTCGCACCGATACGTCCCCGCTTAGTACGCGCCGGGCTTCGCCCCCATCGGGACGTACCCACAGCGCGCCCGTTTCGTCCACGCGCTCCGCAACACCCGTGAAGCGCTCGTTTACGCCAATCACTTCCACACGGCTGCCCAGTGTGACCGAGCGTGCCGTATACTCGATAAAAAAGTCCTGTATATTACCAGTTTCCAGCAGCCGCATCGCCCGTTCCATCGCCAGCAAATATCGGCAAAGCAGTTCGCGCCGGTTCACCGGCGAGCCCCCCTCCATCAGAAGCGAAGTCGCCTTGTTTTGCAGCGTTTCCGGAAACGACGTCTGGTTTACATTAAACCCTGCGCCCGCCACCACGCAGCGCTCCCCCGCCGGGTCGGTAACCGTTTCGCACAGGATCCCCACGCACTTGCGCGCGCCGATCACCACGTCGTTGGGCCACTTGATCTTCGCCTCAAGCCCGTAGCCGTCGATCGCCTCCGCCGCAGCCAGCGCCACCGCCAGTGTAAGCAGCGGCACCCGTTCGGGCGGTAGGGTGGGGCGCAACAACAACGAGCTGGTCAGCGCCGTATCCGCCCCGGAATCCTCCCATACGCGGTTGAGCCGACCCTTGCCCTGCGTCTGCCGGTCGCAGATCACAAGACTGCCTTCCGGCAGTGCACGCAGCGCCGCCGTCTGCTTAAGTTCCGTATTGGTGGAGCCCATTTCCGGTGCGTACAGGATTTCCCCACGGCCATACCGCTTGGTTTGCAGCTCCGCCCGGATATCTCCCGGCAAAAGGCTGCCCCATTTCGGCGTAAGCCGCCATAAGCCTGAGCGGTCAATACGATACCCCTGCGCCTCCAACGTGTCCGCTTTTGCCGCAAGTTCCGCCCGGGTGAGACGCAGCATGCGGCAGAGTTCTGCCTCCGCAAGCTTTTCGTTCAATGATAAATATTCCAGTAATTCGTCCATGCCGCAGCTTTCTTCCGTTGTGGTCTGTTGTGTAATTTCTTCAGCCATGTCGGCGATTCCTGCCCAACAACAATTCTGTCGCTTCCGAAAGCGATTCGCATACCGGCACCCCTGCGGTGAGCAGGGTTTGTCGGCTCTGGTGCCCCCTCGCGATCAACACGGCCGGGCACCCCAGCGCCGCGGCCACCTCCGCGTCGTGCAGGGTATCGCCCAGCATCACGCAGCGGCAGGGTTCGATCCCTGTCTCCTCCAGATAGGCCCGGCCGATGGCCTCCTTGCTGGTGGCGTAGATATGACTTAACCCCAACACCCGGGAAAAACGGTTCAGGATGCCCGCGCATTCCAGCTGCATCGTCAGCGTATCCAGTTTGCTGGCGGAAAGCACCGCCTGTGCGCAACCAGCTGTCGCGAACGCGTCCAGCGTTTCGCCCGCGTCCGCAAACAACGGCACCTCCCGGCAACCCCGGATATACTCCTCCATCCACGCGTGGGCAACCGCCACAAAATTTTCTTCCGTTACCCCCGCGCGCGTATAGTACAGCCGAACCGGGAAGGTGAATTGCTCGTGATACGCTTCCAGACTGTCAATCGTCGGCAGACCAAAGCGCGGAAACACGCGGTTTCGCACGCCCATAGCGTAGGCTGCGTCGTCAAGCAGGGTGCCGTTCCAGTCCCATAAAACCAGCCGTGGGGCTTGGGTTTTCGACCGTGTTTTTTCGTTTGGCATCAGGGCTTGACCCTCCTTATTCATGGGTTTCTGCGATGCTGTTCCACTGGTATCGTCGGGGAGTGCCAACGCTTGGTGAATTGTCAAACGCGCGGTTTCCCGCGCGTTTGACATATAGAAGATTCTTAATAAGCTTTTGCGAAGTAAATCAGCTTCTTCGCGGGTTTGCCGCAGCATACGCAATGGTCGCCGACGGGCGTCTGGTCAAAAGGCATATTGCGGCTGGAAGCATTAAACTGCTCCTTGATCGCATCCTCGCAGGCGCGATCACCGCACCACATCGCCCTGGCAAAACCGTTCTCTACCGCCTTGCCCAGTTCCTCCATGGTATGCACGGTAGTGATATGCGCGTCGCGGTAGGCCTTGGCCTGATCGTACAAACCCTGTTGAATGTCGTCCATCAACCCGTGCAAATCCTCCGCCAGCGTGGCAAGCGCCATCGTGGATTTTTCGCACGTGTCGCGGCGGAACACCGTCGCCACGCCGTTTTCGATGTCGCGGGGGCCGACCTCCAGCCGTACGGGCACGCCCTTCAGCTCCCAGTCGTTAAACTTGTAGCCAGGGGATACGGTGTCCCGGTCGTCCATCTTTACGCGGTATCCGGCGGCTTTCAGCTGATCGAACAGCTCGCCGCATTTTTCCAGCACACCGCCCTTATGCGACGCCACAGGCACGATCACAACCTGGATGGGTGCGATGCGGGGGGGCAGGCGCAGGCCGCGCTCGTCGCCGTGGGTCATGATGATCGCTCCGATTAACCGGGTACTGACGCCCCAGCTGGTTTCGTACACATATTCCAGTTTGCCTTCGCGGCTTAAATACTGGATATCAAACGCCTTGGCGAAGTTGGTGCCGAAGTTGTGGCTGGTGCCCGCCTGCAGGGCTTTACCGTCCTGCATCATGGCTTCCATGCTGTAGGTGGCCTGCGCGCCCGCGAACTTTTCCTTGTCGCTCTTGCGGCCGCACAGCACCGGCAGCGCCATCTCGGTTTCCGCTACCTCACGGTATACGTCCAGCATCTGCATGGTTTCCTGCTGGGCTTCCGCATCGGTTTCGTGGATGGTATGGCCTTCCTGCCACAGGAACTCGCTGGTGCGCAGGAAGGGCCGGGTGCTTTTCTCCCACCGCATCACCGAGCACCACTGGTTGTATTTCATGGGCAAATCCCGATAGCTGCTGACCCATTTAGAGTACATGGAGCAGAAGATCGTCTCGCTTGTGGGGCGGATGGCCAGGCGTTCCGGCAGGGTTTCGTTCCCACCCTGGGTTACCCATGCCACTTCCGGCGCGAAGCCTTCCACATGCTCGGCTTCTTTAAGCAGCAGGCTTTCGGGAATCAGCATGGGCATGTATACGTTCTCGTGGCCCGTCGCCTTAAAGCGTTTGTCCATCTCCTGCTGGATGCGCTCCCAGATAGCATAACCGTAAGGCCGAATGACCATACAGCCGCGCACAGGCGCATAATCCACCAGTTCGCTTTGCAGGATCACATCGGTGTACCACTGCGGGAAATCCTCACTGCGGGGGGTAATGTGTTCCACAAATTTCTTTTCTTCCTGTTTGGCCATAGAGGGTTCTCCTTCCGCGAATAAAATAAGGTCCCGATCGCTCCCACACACGGCAAACTGCCGCTGTTGGGACGAAGGGAGCCTTCGCGGTACCACCCGACTTAAAGCACATTTCGGTGCTTTCACTTTCATGGCCGGATAACGGGGGCCTGCCGTCGGGGATTGGCCGATGGGGTCGGGTGCGGGAAACCGTCCATGCCGCGTGACCGCCCTTTCAGCCTGTGGGGACGGCTCTCTTTCCGGCGGTCCGGAGCGGGATTCACCCGTTTGGCTCCCCTTCCGGGGAGGTTGACGATATCATAGCACAAGCGAGCGGCATTGTCAAAGGCAGATCAGCCAACAAATCCCAAAGATTTAAACAGAAAAACCCATAAGAAAACCGTTCCTGCAGAAAGCGCCGTTGTCAGTACCACCTGCGCGGCGGCGTAATCCTCATCCCCGCCCAGCTGCTGTGACATCGGATAACTGCTTACCGCGGTCGGCGTGGCGAATACCGCGATCAGCGTCGCGAGGCTGACGCCCCGGATACCGATAAGCGCCGCCAGCGAAAGAAAAACCATGGGCACCAGCACCAGCCGCCCCAGCACCCCCAGCGTAAGCAAACGCGCGTTAGAACGCACCTTGCTGTAATCCAGCGACGCGCCCAGTAAAAACAGCGCCAGCGGCGTCGCGATGCTCCCCAGACTGGAAAGCGGCGTATACAAGATATCTGGTATCCGCCACCGAAACAGCCACAGGGCAAAGCCGGTCAACGTACCGATGATTAACGGGTTTAGCAGCACACCCTTGACGATGCCCCACGGTTTTACGTTTTTTCCGCTGTATACCAGCAACGCGATGGTGGACATCAGGTTAAACAACGGCACCACCGCTACCACCATCAGCGCCGCCACGGACGTATCCTGATCCGGATACATCATCAGCACCAGCGGGATTCCGTAAATCGCGTAATTACTGCGTGCTACGCCCTGTATGAATACGCCGCGGGTTTGAGGATTGCCACACAGGTGCGGCGCCAGCGCAAACAGCGCGGCGAAGGTAAGCGTTACCGCCGCCATCGCAAATCCGAGCGTTAATAAGTCCGGAGCCACGTCGTGCGGCGCGTCCATCATATTCAGCCCCAGCAACAGTGGCAGAAAAACGAAAAATACCGCCCGATTGGCCTGTTTCACGCCTTCCGCGTTCATTACGTTCAAGCGACGGGCAACCATCCCCGCCAGCATGATCAACAGCAACGGGAAAACCGTATTCACCGAGAAAAGCAAATCGTTCAGCAACCGTTTCTCCCCCAAGATCAAACAGCATGGGCGACGATGACGCTGAGTGCCAACGTTGCCTGTGCCGTGTAGTAGCACCCCAGAGTTATCCGTTCCACCACGACCCGCCTGCGTTCAGCCTGTGGATTTTTCGTTCTGTTTTCCGCTTCACGGGCACGCGCCATCCGATGAACGACGCTGTTGCGGCACAGCAGTGCATCCGACAGAACAAATAGCCCCGCGCCCACAGCGCCAAGCGTTTCGCGTAACCCACCCTGTAAAAACGGTGCGGGAAGCGCGACAGCCAACAGCGCACACAGCGTGAGAGCGTAAATTGAACCGCCAACCCGCAGGGCCGCTCCCATGATGCGGGCGCCATATCGACCCATAAAAAGGAATGCCAGCCCAATTGCCGCCAGCAAAGCGATCACAGTAGCTCCACCAGGCGGGTACAGGCGCAGGAAGGCTGCAATATAAAGGCAATGCGCTGAAAAGAAAAGAAAACCGCCCAGCTTGAAACGATACTCCAACACCGCGTCCGCCAAAGCTCCCAGACCAATCCCGGCGCACATCAGCCAGGCTGCAGTATCCGCTGGCCACATCAGGCAGGCATATAACGCCGTCAATGCTGCCATCAGCGTAGGAATCACTTTTATAACGGTGGCCAGCGCTCGCTTACCCCTGCGTTTCTCCCGGTCGCGTAAGGGTATCCAGATCAGCCAGATCGACGCATACCCCACGAGGAGCCACGGCATGTCGCACCCCTCCCAACCGTTTCCCAACATCTCCGCCGTAATCCGCGCACACTCCGCGCAGGCAAGCTTTTCTCCCTGTCTGGCAGCTGGAAATCAGTTCCCGTAATGATCCCTGATATACTCGAAAATCGTGGCGGCAATCGGCGCGGCTACGCTGCCGCCGCTGTCGCCTTCCTCCACCAGTACGCAGCAGGCATACGGAAGCGCGTCGTCGTTGATATAACCCACAAACCAGGCGTTGGTCACATCCTTCCCGTTGATGGAGGCTTCTGCGCTGCCGGTTTTACCGGCAATGGTGAGTCCCTGTACCCGCGCGCCCGATCCTGTGCCGGACGAAACCACTTTGAGCATATAACCCTGAAGAGTTTTCGCGATGGCTTCCGGCACCGCGCGGCGATACTCCTTGCTGGAGAAACGCAGCCGCACCAACCCCGCCGGACTCTTTACCTGGGTAAGCAGGCGCGGTTCCATCATCACACCGTCGTTGGCGATAGCGGACGCGACCATGCACATATGCAGCGGGGTCGCGCCTATCTGGCTTTGCCCCGCGCCGCTCCATGCGATCTGCACAAGGTTGCGGTTGGTGGTGGGATATACGCTGTTTTCCACCACAATATCCCGGAAGAGGAAATTGTCGTTAAAGCCGAAATCCTCCGCCGTTTTGCGCAGCTTATCGTCCCCCAGCATCAGGGCGCACTGGGCAAAGGTGTTGTTACAGCTGACGGTGAACGCCTTCTCCAGCGATATTTTCCCATGCTGCGCCATATTGTAGTCGTGGATATACTGATCCATCACCTTGGTAGCGCCCGTGCACACAAAGGTATAATCCGTAATACCGCTCAGGTTTTCCAGCGCCGAGGCCGCTGTGATAATTTTAAACGTGGAACCCGGAGCAAGCGTGCTTTGCAGCGCACGGTTCCAGAACGGGTGCTGTGCATCGCTCTTTACGCTGTCGGTAATGTTTTGCGGATCAAACACCGGCAGGCTCACCAGCGCCAGCACCGCGCCGGTTTTATAGTTCATCACCACTACCGCGCCGGTTTTCCCCTTGGTGCGCGTTCCCGATTGAAATGCATCCACAATCGCAGTGCACAGTTTGCTGTCAGCCGTCAGGGTGATGTCGTCACCGTGGCGGGTCTGGCTGGTAAACAAGTCGGTAATACGCTCCCCCAGCGAGGTTTCAAAGCCGAGCAGATAGTTAGCCTGGAAGGAGTCTACTCCGTTAGCCACGTTGCCGTCCCGATCGCCCAGCAAATGTACCACGGCTTCGCGCGACTTAAGGCTGGACTGGTACACGCGGTCGCCGTCCTGATCGGTCGTCGCAAGCGTAATCCCATTTCGGTCGATAATATCGCCCGCGATCACATTGTTTTTCGCGGCCTGATAGCGGGTGTTCTTGCTGTTGGAAAACCACCGTCTGCCATAGATATTCACGCTGTAAACGCCGTAAAGCCCCGCAATAAACAGCAGCGCGATCACGATGAACGTAATCAGCCGAAAGCGTGTGTGCAGCTGTTTCAACGGCGTTTCCTCCTTTAACGGTGCTAATCAGAAACGGTCTGCCCTTGGCAGATCATCCTGATCCCGCAAACTGCGGCTGATCTCATAATCGTATTCCATATCATCCTGATTCACACTGGCAACGCCCTGTATCAGTCCGATCATTGCCATACAGCTTACCATCGACGTACCGCCGTAGCTGACAAACGGCATGGTTACGCCGGTCAGCGGAATCAGCTTGAGCACGCCGCCGATAATCACGAAAGTCTGCACCCCAAGCATCACGGTCGCACCCATCGCCAGCAGACCCATAAACCCACGCCTTGCCCTCAGCGCGATGGACGCACCTCGCAGGATGAGGATAACATACATTACCAGCACCAGAATGCCGAAAATAATGCCAAACTGCTCGCAGATTACGGCAAAAATACAGTCGGTAAAGTATACGGGGATCACGCGAGGAGCGCCCAGCCCGAGCCCCACGCCGAATAAACCGCCGGAGGCAATCGCCATCAGTACCTGCGCAATCTGGTAGCCGCTTTTTTCGTAATACATCCACGGATTTTGCCAGATAGCCACACGCACCCGCACATGATTGAACATCTTATAACCCAGCACTGCCGCGCCCGCGCCGCCCAGCAGCCCAAGCCCGGTCATCGGCAGGTTGCCGGTAGACGCAAAATACATCAGAAGCGCTGTAATGTAATAAATCAGCGCCGTGCCCAGATCCTTTTGCAGCATCAGCACCGCCAGACAGAATCCGGCGAAAATGAGCCACGGCCAAAATCGCCTGCGACTCATGGAGTAGCTGAGCACCAGAAGCAGCGATACTTTCACCACTTCGCTGGGTTGCAGGTTCATCCCGGCGATCCGGATCCAGTTGGTCGCGCCGTTCACTTCCGTGCCGATCACCAGCGGGAGCGCGATTAACCCGGCGGAACCAAGCGCGACGATCTGTACAAACAGTTTCCAGCGTCGCACATATCGTACGATCAGGATGCAAAACAGCATCGCGGCGATACCGACGCTGTAGTTGATCGCCTGTTGCAGTCCGCGCGATGTGCCCGCGTCCAGATCCGTGGAATACAGCACCAGCACACCAAGCCCGCATAAAAAGTTGGCGATGGACAGCAGCAGTTTGTCCGCCGGGAAAAAACGCGGCAGCCACATCGTCGCGATATAAATCAACACCGGCACCGCCACAGCCAGCGCGAAACCCTGCCAGCGCAGTTCGCCCTTCAGAGCAATTAACAGAAAAGCGCTGAAGAAGAACAGCATCATCGCCGCAACCAGCCTGCGGTCCGGGTGGCGGCGGGAAGGCGCTTTGGGCGCAGGACGCTCTCTCACTTTCGCCCGCCCCCCTTCAGGTACTTATCCCAAAGCAGGCGTTTGGCTTTTTCCGCCTCGTCCGGGTCCACGTAAAGATCACGGGGCGGCGGATCGGTTTCATCCGCAGGTTCATCTGTATCCAGCTCAAAGCGGACATGCGCGGGCGGCGCGAATGTTTCCCCTTCAGGGAATTCGTCGTCGGTCCAAGCATGCTCCATGCCGTCTGACGTTTCTTCCTCCATCACAGGCGGGTAATACGTTACGCCGGAATTGAGATAATCATCCGCATCCGTCAGCGACTGCGATTCCTCCTGCGGGATAAACGCCTCCGCAGGGCCGCGCGCGTCCGCCCGGCGCGACACGCCGGGCGCCGCTTCCGCCGCGATCGGCGGAAGCGGGGAGAGGCGGCTTCGCCTCGACGCGCGCGGAGACTCGGAGGGGGATTCCTGCGGTTGGGCCGGTTCTTCCGGCTCCTCCAGAATCTCGCCTTCGCCAATCAGGATTTCGCCCCGTCCCTCCATTTTGGGCGGCGGGATGAACTCACCTTTTTCTGTTGTTAACACGGTCGTTTGCGGCGCAGGCTGCACCTGCTGCGCGGCACGGACTGCCTGCATGGCAGCCGCCCACTGCATCTGCTGCAGTACTGCTACCTGCTCGGCGGTAAAGGTTACTCCGCCCGCTACGGTGGGCGATGCCTGTTGCTGCACAGTCGCAGCTTCCGTCACCGCTACCGTTGGCTGAGGTTCCGGTTCATGGTACTCCGCATGTCGGATGCCCGCATACTCATATCCGGCAAACAGCCTCAGCTTCAGAACCGCTTCTCCTACCGTAAGCTGGGAGCCGTGCGTCATCTGGATATGTCCATGGCGGCCGGCAGGCGCCGTTCCGTCAACCTCTGCCTGTTGCCTGCGAAACGGTTCAATCCTCAGACCATCTTCCTCATCAAACTCAAACCAGAGGTGCTTCTTTGCCACGCCTTTTACCGGCACGCAGATGTCGTTGCCGCGCAGGCTGCCCAGCGTTCCTTCAAAGCCGACCGGAAGCGCCTGCCCCGCCTGCAGTTCTTCGTTTCCTTTCAGCACCACCAGTTCACCCACGAAACCGGCGTCCGGCAGTAGTCGAAGCCGCTTTTTCTGTTGCCTGCGATCGCGCCGAAGCCAGCGGTAGCTTCGCCAGGCGATCAGCGCCATCAGGAACAAAAACCAATAGCGCGCAGCCTGCGATACCACTTCGTAAATGTTATCCGGCAAGCCGCGCACCTCCTTTGCAGCCATTCTGTTTTATCTGAAGAAATACTGAAATGCCCGTGTTTAATCGTCGTCGTGCGCTTTGGATTCTTCCATAAACTTTTCCAGCTTGCGTTTCACACGCTGAAGCGCATTGTCAATGGATTTCACGTGTCGCCCCAGTTTATCGGCGATTTCCTGATAGCTCTTTCCATCCAGGTAGGCTGACAGCACTTCCTGTTCCAGCGAGCTTAGCACCTCGTCCACCCGGTCGCGGACGCTCATAATATCCTCACGGCCGATAATCAGCTCTTCCGGGTTTTGCGCGTGCCCCTCCACGATCACATCCATCAGGGTGCGGTCGCTTTCCTCGTCGTAAATCGGTTTATTCAGGCTTACATAGCTGTTCAGCGGCACATGCTTCTGGCGCGTAGCGGTCTTGATGGCAGTGATGATCTGCCGGGTAATGCACAGCTCCGCGAACGCGCGGAAGCTGGACAACCGTTCCGCCTGATAATCGCGGATTGCCTTAAACAGGCCGATCATGCCTTCCTGCACGATATCCTCATGATCCGCGCCGATCAGGAAGTAGCTTCGCGCCTTGGAGCGAACGAAATTCTTATATTTTCCCAGCAGATATTCCAACGCGACGCTGTCTCCTGCCTGCGCTTCGGCTACGATCTCCTCGTCGGTTTTATCGCCGTAAAGGGTCTTTAAAGAGGCTTCCCAGGACGGATCATCCGCGGGCTGCGCATCTTCCTCCGGCTCGGAAAACGTTTCTTCTGTTTCCTCTTCCTGTGCATGCAACAGTTGGGCCATGTCTTCTGCCGCGTTCAGGATGGGGTCACGGTCGTCTTCCGTTTCGTTTTTCGACTTCCGTTTGGGTTGGGTGGTCATGGGTGTTCTTCCTGCCTTGCTTATGGTTTTTTCAGCTTTGATCATTGCCGCAGCGCCACCCCATACCGCCGGCGCCGCCGCCGGTTCACCTGCCGCCAACAGCGGCCTGTGTGCGGGTGGTTGGGCTGTATTTATTTCCGCCGCCGCCATTCCTCCAACGTTTCGCGCTGTTCCTCGCTTAACGCGCTGCGAAATGTAGTGCGCATCTCTGCCGCGCTGGTCATATGGCGCTGGCGGCCTGCGCTCCGGGTTCGGGTCAGTTCGCTGAGCAATTCACGCGAGGAGAGCCGCGTGGCTCCGCGCCCCAGAATCATCGTCTGTTCCAAGTGGTCGCTGGTGGCCACCCGTGCCTCGCGGTAAACCGGCAGCCTGCCACAGGCGTACTCGATATACTGGTCTGCGGTCTGCCCGTGTGCGGTAAAGACAACGGTCATTCCGGCGCGGGTTTCGATGGAGGGGGTCAGGCGCTCGCCGTGGTGCCCGTCGAAGACTAGCACCACTTCCTGTCCGGAATAGCCTGCGTAATCCTCCAACAGGTGGGTCAGCCGGTCGCGGGACTCGTCCAGCGGCCAGCCTTCCCGTTTTGCTTCCGGCCATGCGCCGATCACGTTATACCCGTCCACATACAGTATCGGTTTCACGGTTCAGCGTGTGCGCAGTACCGCGTACAGCAGGATGCCCGCCGCCACCGACGCGTTCAGGCTGTCCAGCTTGCCGCGAATCGGCAGCGAAACCCGTTTATCGCTCTTTTCCAGCACCAGGCGGCTTACGCCTTCGCCTTCCGATCCGATCACCAGCGCCACGCCGCCCTTGAAATCAATGGACGTGTAATCTTCGCCCTCCATATCGGCGGCGTATACCCAGATGTTTTGCTTTTTCAGTTCTTCCAGCGTTGCCACAAGGTTCACCACGCGCGCCACCATGATATGTTCAATCGCTCCCGCGCTCGCCTTGACCGCCGCCGGGGTGAGGCCCACGGCACGCCGTTCCTGCACAATTACGCCGTGTGCGCCTGCGCATTCCGCCGTACGGATAATCGCACCCAGGTTATGCGGATCGGTAATCCCGTCCAGAATCACCAGGAAAGGCGCTTCGCCGCGCTCTTTCGCAAGCGCCAGCATTTCTTCCACCGTATGGTACTGGTAGGCCGATGCAAACGCCAGCATGCCCTGATGGTTGGTGGTGATCGCATCCAGCCGGGCACGATCCACTTCCTGCACGGGCACGCGTTTTTCCTTAGCCATCGCAACGATTTCGCGGGCCGATCCGCTCAGGTCGCCGCGGGCAACCAGCAGTTTCTCAATATCCCGCCCGCTCTTGAGCGCTTCCCGGATGGGGTTGCGGCCGCTGAGCAGGTTCTCGTTGGGCACAACCTCCTCTTCGGAGGGTTCCGGCGCATCGTATACCGGTTTTGGCGGGCGCGCGGGCGACTCGTAACGGTAGGGTTCGTATCCACGGGGTTCCTCCCGACGTTCCCCACGGCGATCCTCATACGGGCGGGGCGCGGGGCCTACGTCGCGACGTTCACGGCGCTGCTCGTTATACGGCTTGGGAGTAGCGCCCGTGCCGCGACTGCGGTACGGCTGTTGTCCGCCTGGAGCATAACGGAAATCGCCGTTGTCACGGGGTACGCGGTCGCCACCGTACGCGGGCCGGTCGCCGCGCGGGGCGCGGTTCTGGTACGGAGCCTGCCCATCGCGGGGAGGTCTGCTGTCGCCGCGTGCGGGGCGGTCGCCACCGTAAGCGGGGCGGTCGCCACGGGGCGCGCGGTTCTGGTACGGGGCCTGCCCATCGCGGGGAGTTCTGCTGTCGCCACGCGCGGGGCGGTCTCCGCCGTAAGCGGGGCGGTCGCCGCGGGGCGCGCGGTTCTGGTACGGGGCCTGCCCATCGCGGGGAGTTCTGCTGTCGCCACGCGCGGGGCGGTCTCCGCCGTAAGCGGGGCGGTTGCCCCGTGAGCCTCTGCTTCCACTATAGTGGGAACCCTCGTCGTCGAATCCTCCGCGCGCTTCCGCACTCTGGCGCTTGTCCGTGCGCGATTTTTTATCCGAAAAACCTTTATAAAATGCCATATGCTTCCCTTTCCTTATCTGGGCCCGTTACGGGTCCCGCTTTCCGTTGGTTTATTATTCTTCCGCAGTCGGGTGCGACGCCAGAAACACCCTGCGAGCTTCCCGTTTCTCCCCCGCCTTGCCACAAGACTTGTCGCCTTCCGGGCAGGGGCCGCTCAAACAGCCCGGGCCGGCATCCTCAAACAGTTCAGGGGCTTCCCCATAACAAAGCTCGAACATCTTTTCCGCCAGCGCGCGTATCTCCCACTGTGCCCGCTCGCACATCCGCAGGGCGAAGAAATGCCGCAGCTCCCGCGCGTTCATCGTTACCAGCAGGCGGGTTTCACAGGCGTTAGGCAAAACAAAGCGCGCGTCTTCATTCGCGCCAAGCTTTTGCTGCCAGCCTTCGTACCAGCGCTGCATCTGGGCCATCTGGTTTGCGTACTCGGCTTCCGCCTGTTCGCCCAGCGCGTGTACCGCTGGCGGCACCACGTAGCCGAAGCCTTTCGCATAGCTGACATACCGTTGGCTCTGCACGCTGAAACTGGCAATCCGGTGGCGTGTCAGCTGTGCCAGCAGCGCACGGCTCACTCCTTCTGCCAGAAAAGTGAACGAAACATGTTCCAATACACTTTCATGGCCCATTTCACGCACTTTTCGGATAAAGGCCCGCTGGTCATTGGCGGCTATTCTGCTCAGCAGCGAGTCCAGGTCGCCCCCCGCATAGCACAGCTTCGCGGCCAGCGCCACGATGGCTTCGCCGTCCAGGGTACTGCGTACCAGTTCCACCCGCTGTTTTACTTCCGGCATGGGAATCCTCCTTCACGTTGAGGGTGAGTCCTTCACGGCGTTGTTCTTCGTCCTGTTGAGGATATTTCAGGGATGCCCGCCGGGAAAGCGGCGGTAAACAGTTCCATCAGCCGTTCGCGTTTGCCGCACAGGTACAGCCAGCCCAGCAGGGCTTCCAGACCGGTTGCGCGGCGGTAATCCACGGGGTTCTGGTTGCGCGGCGCCACGTGCCCGCAATGGGCATTAGATCCGCGACGCACAATCGCTTTTTCCGGCTCCTCCAGCAACGGTTCCAGCCGTTCCAGCGCAAGCGACTGCGCGCCTGCGTTCACCACCGCGGTAGCCCTGCGGTGCAGCGTGTTGACCCGTGCAGAAGTATCCAGCAACGCTTGTCTTACCAGTAAATCCCATACCGTATCGCCGATAAAGGCCAGCGTTAACGGATTTTTCAGCTCCGCTTCCTTATCGCTCATCGGTTCGCGGGCCAGTCCCCACTCCTCCATACAAGCCCGCCTTTCGATGTTTATCCATCATCCATCATAGCATGAACCGCCCCCCGTTTCAAGCGTAACCGCCAGAATTCACCAGCTCTGGCATAATGGAAGGGTGGAAGTCAAAGGCTTTGCATCACTCGCGTCCGTGTCCGGCGGATGTGGTGCCGCAGAATCACAAAGTACGAAAAAAGTTCCCGAACCCCTTGACTTCTTTATCAAAAGCGTTATACTGTTTATGAAGGTCAAAGTTAGTCAAACGTATTGGATCGCTCAACGTGATCCGATGAGCAAGACGAATTTCAACCTTCAACCCGAGCGTACACGCAAGCGGCGGTTCTGTTTCCGGCCCGCGCCCACAGGTCGATCCGGCGCATCCCCTTCGGCCCGCGGCTGCCTTTACCCGGCGGTTCCTTACCGCGGCGTGCGCTCCTGTTTCTTGTTGCCGACACCCAACACCGGGCACGCCCGCAGATCGAAAAGGAGGTTTGCGCATGACAAACCAGCAATTTACTGAAAAAAGCCGCGCCGCCTTAAGCGACGCGCAACAAATGACGATTGAATATCAAAATCAGGAAGTTTCGCAGGAGCATCTGGTGAAGGCGCTTCTGCAGGATTCGCAAAGCCTCATCCCCCAGCTTCTGCATAAGATGGGCAAGGACCCCGACAGGATTACCGAGCGCCTGGAGACCTTAATTTCCCGCATCCCTAAAGTAACCGGTTCCGGTCGCGAGCCCGACAAAATTTATATCAGCGCCGACGTGGAACGCGCCCTGCTAGCCGCTCAGGAAGCCGCCAAACAGATGAAGGACGAGTTTATCAGCGTGGAGCATCTGTTTTTGGGCCTGATTCGCCGCCCCAGCCCGTCGCTTAAGCAGCTGTGGAGTGATCTGTCCATCGATGATAAGGCGTTTCTTTCCGCCTTGCAGACCGTACGCGGCAATACCCGCGTAACCAGCGAAACCCCGGAAGACACTTACGATGTGCTAACTAAGTATGGTCAGGACCTTGTTGAGTTGGCCCGCAACCAGAAGCTGGACCCGGTAATCGGCCGCGACCAGGAAATCCGCAGCGTCATCCGCATCCTTACCCGGAAAACGAAAAACAACCCAGTACTGATCGGCGAGCCGGGCGTTGGTAAAACCGCCATTGCGGAAGGCCTTGCCCTGCGAATCGTACGCGGCGACGTTCCGGAAAGCCTGCGCGACCGCAAGGTGTTCAGCCTTGATATGGGCGCGCTGATCGCGGGCGCCAAGTACCGCGGTGAGTTTGAGGAGCGCCTGAAGGCCGTGCTGGCGGAAGTGAAGAAATCCGAAGGCAAAATTCTGCTGTTCATTGACGAACTGCACAACATCGTGGGCGCGGGCCGTACCGAGGGCAGCATGGACGCGGGCAACCTGCTCAAGCCCATGCTGGCGCGCGGCGAGCTGCACCTGATTGGCGCGACCACGCTGGACGAGTACCGGAAATATATCGAAAAAGACGCGGCGCTGGAACGCCGTTTCCAACCCGTGATGGTCAACGAACCGACGGTGGAGGATACGATCAGTATCCTGCGCGGCCTTAAGGAACGATACGAGGTTTTCCACGGCGTCAAGATCACCGACTCTGCGCTGGTTGCCGCAGCGGTGCTGTCCAACCGCTACATCAGCGACCGTTTCCTGCCGGATAAGGCCATCGACCTGGTGGACGAAGCCTGCGCCATGATCCGTACCGAAATCGACAGCCTGCCTGCGGAGCTGGACGAAAAACAGCGCCGCATCATGCAGCTGGAGATTGAGCAGACCAGCCTGAAAAAGGAAACCGACGAAGCCGCCATCCGCCGCCGCGAGGCGCTGGACGAGGAATTGACCAAACTCCGCGAGGAGTTTGCCGCCATGAAGGCGCGCTGGGAAAACGAAAAGACCGCCATCCAGAAAGTACAGAAACTGCGCGAGGAAATCGAGCAGGTCAACGCGCAGATCCAGAAAGCGCAGCGCGAGTACGACCTTAATAAAGCCGCCGAGCTGCAATACGGCAAGCTGCCGGAGCTGCAAAAACAGTTGCAGAGCGAGGAGGAGATCGCGGAGAAGAACCGCGGTGAAAACTCCCTGCTGCGCGATAAGGTAACCGAGGAGGAGATCAGCCGGATTGTCAGCCGCTGGACGGGCATCCCCGTTACGAAGCTGAAGGAAAGCGACCGTGCCAAGTTGCTGCGCCTGCCCGAGGAGCTGCATCAGCGCGTCGTGGGCCAGGACGAGGCTGTACAAACCGTAAGCGAGGCCATCTTGCGCAGCCGCGCAGGTATCTCGGACGAGAACCGCCCCATCGGCAGTTTCCTGTTCCTGGGGCCGACCGGCGTCGGCAAAACCGAGCTGGCCAAGGCGTTGGCGCAAAGCCTGTTCGACGATGAGAAGAACATGGTGCGCATCGACATGAGCGAGTATATGGAGAAGTTCTCCGTAAGCCGTCTGATCGGCGCGCCTCCGGGATACGTGGGCTACGACGAAGGTGGGCAGCTGACCGAAGCCGTACGTCGTAAACCTTACTGCGTTGTATTGCTGGACGAAATCGAAAAGGCTCATCCGGATGTGTTTAACATCCTCCTGCAAGTGCTGGATGATGGCCGCATCACGGACAGTCAGGGTCGCACAGTGGACTTCAAGAACACGATCATCATCATGACCAGTAACCTTGGCTCTCAGTTACTGCTGGAAGGCTTGGAAGACGGTCGTATCAGTAACGCAGCCCGCGACGGCGTAATGCGGCTGCTCAAATCCACCTTCCGGCCGGAGTTCCTCAACCGGATCGATGATATCGTATTCTATAAACCGTTGGAGCGGGACGAGATCGTGCAGATCGTTCGTTTACAGGCCAATCACCTTGCCAAACGGCTGGAGCAGCAGGATATCCACATGAACCTGACCGACAGGGCGGTTGACGCCATCGTAGACGCCGCCTTCGACCCCGCCTATGGCGCGCGCCCGCTGAAGCGCTATATCCAGAGCCATCTGGAAACGCTGATTGCGCGTAAGCTGGTCGCAGGCGAAATCTTCCCCAGCGAAGTGGTAACCGTGGACGCGGATGACGAAGGCCGGCTGATCGTAGCCGACGGCGCTCTCACAGACAGCAGCGCCACAACGGAAACCATTTCGGAATAAACGCCTCTGCCCTACCAAGTTCAAGTTCATTGAATCAAACCGCCTTCGATGGCCACGCCGGTCCGTACTTGTCGTACGGACCGGCTATATTATTGATATTGCGCTTATCCGATGTCATATTTTTCTTGGCTCCTCTTTGTTATTTTATGATTCTCCATTGTATTTTTCCGCTCGCCATAGTAAACTGGAATCACTATTTTCCGGAAGGAGATGTTGCGTAATGAAGCAGCTGAGCGGTAAGGCGTCCATTGTAGCAAACAGGGAGGTGCGGGCGGCTTAAGGTTTTGCCGTTTTGGTCGTTCATCCGGCTTCTCCTCCGCATCCGAACCTCCCATACGCGCTGAAACATTACAAAATACGCGATGGAGGGGTAAACAATTGAATATTCTGGCACAATATGGCGCTGATGAGCGCCGGCACTTTGATATTACATCTGAAAACGGACTAACGCTTGCGCGAGTCGTTTCGTAACATCGTTCTCTTTACGAACTTGTTACCGAGACCGGTATAGTCCCCGCGGAAGTAAGCGGCAGGTACCGGCACGAAGCCGCGCATCCCGCGGATTACCCCGCGGTTGGCGATTTCGTGCTGGTGACTCCGGCAAACACTGAAGGCGGCCAAACGCTGATCCAGCGGCTATTGCCGCGAAAAAGCGTTTTCCTTCGCCGTGCGGCGGGAAGTGACGCTTACACACAGGTTGTGGCTGCAAATATCGATGTGGCTTTCCTGTGCATGTCCCTGAACGAAAACTACAATGTCAGCCGGTTGGAGCGTTATCTTGCAGTCGCCTGGGAAAGTGGTGCGCGGCCGGTTGTGGTGCTCACCAAAGCCGACCTGTGCGCCGATCCCGCAAGCGCTTTTGCCGAGGTATCGTCCATCGCCGCCGGTGCGGACGTATTATTAACCTCCGCGGTAGACAGCACCGCCCTGGCCCTGCGGGATATTCTAAAGCCGGGCGTTACGGGCGCGTTCCTCGGTTCCTCCGGCGTGGGAAAATCCACGCTGATTAATCTGCTGGCGGGAGAAACACGTATGGAAGCCTCCGCGATCAGCGGAGATGGGCGGGGGCGGCATACCACAACCCATCGGCAACTGCTGTTGTTGCCAAACGGCGGCCTTGTGATCGACACCCCGGGCATGCGGGAATTGGGAATCGAATCCGTGAACCTTGATAGATCCTTTGCAGATATTGACACGCTGGCCGGCGAATGCCGTTTCAGCGACTGCACCCATACCGGCGAACCCGGTTGCGCGGTGCGCGAGGCGCTGGTTGATGGCAGGCTGGATGCTCGCCGATACGAAAACTACCAGAAGATCCGCCGCGAAGCCTCCGCCGCCAGTCTGTCTGCCCGTGGGCGGGAAAACGCGAAAATACAGCGGATGTTTGGCGGGAAAAAATCAATGAAACAGGCACATGATGCCGCCAGAACGAAACACAGCCCATCCTAAATCGATCCGACAGCCGATGAAATACTCGGCTGTTTTCATTCTCCTCTTTACATTACACAAATTGTTATGTTATACTTAATGTAACGTAAAGGAGGTATACGAATGGAACCGGTTGTGCTGCGGGAAAAAAAGGATCTGGATATTTATATCAATCCCCAACGGCAGCGGCTGCTTCGTTTAATGACCGTCGAAGGGCACCCCATGACCCCCAAGCAGCTTTCCGATGCAATGGGCATCTCCCCTTCTTCGGTACAGCATCATTTAAACAGGCTGGCGGAGCTGGGGCTGGTCGCAGTGGATCACACAGAGAATGTACGCGGCATCACCGCGCATTATTATATTGCATTGCCCCGCGTTGTCAGCGTCGGGTGCGTTCAGCAGGACGAAAACACCCCCCAGCGGCTGGCGCTGATCCAAAGCGGAGTCAACCGAGTGTTTCAGGGCGTAATTGATTATTATCACACCCTGAAACCGGAGGAACTGGGCAAACCCGATATGGGCGATGTGTTATGGGGAATTGCCCGTTTACGCCCGGAAGAAGCGGAACAACTTTTTTCGATCATTCATCGCTTTTTGCAAAAACATGAAGGCACGGCAAAAGACGGCGATCCCTGGGAATACGCGCTGATCGCCTATCCGGTCAAGGAGGAACCCCATGCGTAAAAACCTGCAGTTGATTGCGCTTTTGCGCAGTCTTGCCACTGGCATGATTGCGCCGGTGCTTACCCTGATGGCTCTTTCCCACGGTGCGACTATCGTCACCCTGTCGCTGGCCAACAGCTTCTACGCCTTCACGGTTATTGCCGCTGAATTCCCGAGTGGTGTGTTTGCCGATCTGTTCGGGCGCAAGCGCTCGTTTGTGATCTCATCGGTGTTCGTTTTACTCAGTTATATGCTCTTTCTGTTCTCGCATTCTTTTCTCATGCTGATTTTCGCCATGGTCTCCTTCGGTTTGGGCCGCGCGTTTGCCTCCGGCAGCATCGACGCGCTCGCCATCGATGAAACTTCCACCGATGAAGAGCTGGTAAAAGTAACTTCCCGTCTGGCCGTGCTGGAAAGCGTAGGCTTGTCCGTCGGCTCGCTTGCGGGGGGATTTCTGGCCGGCATTGGCAGCGCCTATGCCGGTAACCTCCTCGCCTGTACGGCCGTGATTGGCGTAATGCTCCTGATAACGCTTTTTACCGTACATGAAAGGTCGCCCCGGGATCGGCGTAAAGAGGAACGGCCGCGTCTGCGCACGCACCTTAGCGAAAACTTCCGGTTTATCAAGAGGCGCGGCATTATTCGAATCCTGATTGTTTTCAGCATTCTCTCCGGATTGGGGATGATGGCTGTAGAAACCTACTGGCAGCCCGCCATCAACGAGTATGGCGCTGCTCCCTGGATGCTGGGCGTCATTAACTTCGTCGGGTTTGGCATGGTGATCGTCGGCAGTAAACTTAACGAGTGGTTCCTCACCCGAAAACCGAGCAGCAGTAAAGCCCTGATGCTTGTACAAAGAGCCCTGTGGGGCGGCAGTATGTTCGGAATGTGGCTGTCCGGCGGCAAAACCACCTTTGTGGGCAGTTACTCGCTGGGGTATCTGTTTCTGGGCGGCGCAAACGTGGCCGAAAGCACCATGCTCAACCGGGAAGCGCCCTCGGCACAGCGCGCGAGTATCCTGTCGATGTTCTCTTTCCTGATGCAGATCGGCGGCCTGTTAGGGTCGCTGGGCAGTTACTGGGTCGTGATGGGCTTGGGTTATCGCTCTATGTGGCCGATTATGGGCACGCTTATCATAGCCTGCGCGTTGGGGTTTGCCGTAAGAGCCGCCTTACAGAAACGAAAATAAGGATAACATCAGCGCGTACCCTGACGATCAGAGATCAGAGCACGCGCCGATGATTTAGTATGCGTACACGTACGGTTCATCCGGTGCCGCGCACGTTTTCACGGTATCCACCGCGATGCGCAGTTCCTGCGCACCTCCGCCCGTATCGACCATCGTCAGCTTTCCCGTTACCATCACCCACGCGTCCGCGGACAGCGCCTGCACCTGATCGTACTGGCATTTAAAACCTACGGAATACAGGTCGGCCACACAACAGGTCATCAGTTTTCGAACCGGCGAGAAACAATTACCCTCCGGAAAATGTTTAGCGTCCTTCAGCACCTGCCCCACGGTTGTCACGGTAAATCCCAGAAAAGGCGCAGGATCCGTATAAATTTCTGTCAACCAGAAGAAGGTTTCGGACTCCGGTACGGTGATCGTCCGGTTATCCGCGTCGTACCCATGCAGCACCCGGTCCGCATACCCGTCGGCCTTCATGGTATATGTCTCGGTTTGCAGGGTCTCGGTGTTAAGCACATCACTGTTGGCCGGGAACAGAGGCGAGTTCCAAAGCCCTTCCATATTGGTGGAAGCTGCCAGCAGAACCAACGGTATCAGCAGCGCCAACAGGTGCGTATAGCGCCGGATGTGCGTTACCTGAAACACCTTTGCAAAGCTGAGCCCCGCCATCGCCAGCAGCGCCACAGCGGCAAAATACAGGTATGGCAGCGTCCGCGGGGTCACATAATGCTGGAAGGTTTTCGTTAGCCCCAGCCACAGGAAACCCAACCCCATCAGCAGCGCAACGCAGCTCTCCGCCAACCGGGCGGGGTTGATTGTTCTTTTCATCATCCGATCAACGCCCCCAAACCCAGCGAAAAGGACACGTACACCGTTATAAAGCTTACCGTGAACGTAACCAGCAACAGTTTTAACATAAATCGCTTTGTGAAACTTCCGCTCATCAGGATCACGTTCTTCACGTCAATCATCGGACCAAACACCATAAAGCTCATCACAGCGCCCATCGGCAGAGAAGCGCCCATGTTTTTCCCCACTACCGCGTCGGAAGATGAGCAGAGAGACAGCAGAAACGCCATCGCCATCATCACCAGCATCGCGACAATCAGATTGTCAAACCGCATCGAGGTCAGGTGACTCCCCATGATCAACTGAAGCACCGTGGATACGCCAATACCAATCAGCAGGAAACGCGCCACCTCAAAAAACTCATCACGGAAGTGTTCCAGCAGTTCCGTGAACTTGCCTGCAATTTTTCGCCCTGTCATATAGCGCGGGGAGGAACCCTCCGCCGCCACGGGAGCGTATGTGTGCTCACACTCGCAAGCCACCGTATCCTCATCATGCATATGTGAATGATCTTGTTCGTACGTGTGAATAGGTTCATGCTCATTTGTATGGCCGCAGGCAAAGCTTACGTCGGGTTCGCCTTCATCTGCGTGCCCGTGCGCACACCCACAGGTGGACGCGTCATCACCGTTCAGAAGCACGCTTTTCGGATTCCACGCAAAGCATAAGCCGACCAAAACCGAGCAAAAAACCCCAAAACCCATGCGCGCCAGCATCACACGAGGGTTGCAACCAAACGCGTAATAGGTGGAAAGCATCACTACGGGGTTGATAATCGGCGCAGCAATCATGAACGTAACAGCTGCGGGGAGGGGCACCCCTTTGCGCAGAAGGCTTCGGAAAACAGGGATGGAAGCACAGTCGCAAATTGGCAGGATAAACCCACCCAGCACGCCGAACAACATGCCCCCCAGCAAGTTCTTCGGGAAGATCCGCTGCAAAAACCCTGCCGGCACAAACACCTGAATAGCCGAAGACAACAATATCCCCAGCAACAGAAAAGGCAACGCCTGCAGATAAGTGCCCAGAAAAACCGCCATCGTATCAGACAGGGAAAAGTTGAGGCGGCTCAACGCCGCAAGCAGTGCCCCCACCGCTACCAGAATAAAGGTAAAACGCACGCCTTGCAGTACGTTGCGCCCTTCCAGCACCGCCGCAACCTCCCGGCTGTCCGACCATGCGACAGCTTCCATATCCGGTTGAAGCGGCTGTACCATTCGCCTCGCCTTTGCCGTCGAGCGGCGGTCCCCGCCCCGCAGTACATAAAGGTCGCACTGTTCCAGCTGCCTTCGTACGTTCTGTGCCTTCAGTGTATCGCTCGTGGCTTCGGCGGCACAGCGCACCACCTTGCGCAGGCGGCAATGTTCATAAAGCGACCGGGTCTGTAGCATACCGAGCAGTCGATCAATCGGCAAAGCGTCGTCCCAATCCAGCCAGACAGCATCGTAAGCGTCCGCCTGTACCAGCGCCGCAATCCGCTCCCCAGTTTCCACAGGAGATAGATCCGCAGGCAGCCGCCAGGCAGGCATTTCCTCCGCATCCGTAACGTTTGCGCAGCATTCCAGCCAGAGTGGTTTTTGGTGCCTACAGAACTCACGAAAAAAATCACGCCGCAATTCCGCCCGTGCGCCGCAAACCACATACAAAGGGATTTTCTTATTCCGCATCTTCACCCTCCTCCGCCGGTTCGGACCGGTGTGATACGGGTGCAGTATAGTTGGCATCTGCACACGCTGTCAAGCGTCTCAACCGGGATGATACAATCGTTACGCTTTCAAAGTAATAAACGCGCAATGATAATCACGAAAAACCCGCCGGCGTGTTTTCTGCCGGCGGGTTTTGGGGTAAGGTGATCACTCTTTATTTTCCTGTATCAACCGGCGCAAGGGTGTCCAGCGGGGCCACTTCGTCCGTGGGGGCAACCGTGTCCAGCGGCACCAGCGTCGCGGTCGGTTCCGGCTCCGTATACGTGGCATACAGAAGTGCCGATGCAAAACCGTACTGCGCATGGGTATTATACTCGTACAGGGTAGCAGGGCAAACGTCACAATATACGTTACAATAGATCGGCGCGTTGGGCATCATTTCCATCCAGCGCTGCTGGAACAACAGCCATTTGGCATCGTATTGTTCCACATCGCCGCTTGCCACATGTCTCAGGGTATCAGCCGCTTTCATCAGCCTCTCGTCCTGAAGGCCGGTCGTGTTCACGGCGCCCTGTGCCGCCTCGTCGGTATTATACGCGTCGTACGGGTCGTATACATAGGGGATGTTAACACCCATGTAATACAGGTTGTAATCCCGTTTTCCATCGGCGCGCAGATACTGCTTCATCATATCTGCGAAGCTCATCTTCGTTACTTCCAGCTTAATACCCAGTGCATCACAGGCGGCAGTCAGCTGTGTTTCCAGATAGTCCGCAGAGGCGCTCTCGGTCTTGGCCCAGCGCAGTTCCAGCTTGGTCATTTCACCGTTTTCCACCTTGCAGCGGACCTTATCTACTCCCTCCTGGTAGGGCTTGCCCTTCTCGTTGTAGGTATATCCGGCAGTAATCAGCAGGTTCTTGGCCGCATCCAGATCATAATTGATATTCAGACCCGACACAAGATCCGGATTCTGCGATACCATCCACTGGCCGTAGCCGTAATCAGCATACACCGGCAGCGCGTTGTTCTGGAACAACTCGGTGCAGAGGGTGTTGCGATCAATGCACATGGACAACGCTTTACGCACGTCTACATCGTTTGTGGGCGCAAGCTCGCAGGCAAAGCCCAGGTAGGAATAGCCGGAGTTCAGGTAACGCTGGATATTGGCTGTGCCTGCCCCACTTAATTCCTGCGCTTTTGTAATTACATCCACTGTAGATATTTTATGTACGATTTGCACTTCGCCCTTATCATAAGCCGTCAGGGCATCCGCATCCGAAAGCTGGATCAGCTTTACCTGTTTTACTTCCGGTTTCCGACTTTCAAAATTGCCCTGATACTTCGGGTTGATCTCCAGCGCAATCGTGCTGTCCGCGGCGTTGTACTCCACCAGCTGATAAGGTCCACAGGATACTTTCGGCTGGTGCAGGTACCCCGCATCGTCCGTCAGGGTCGTTTCGAGTAATTCTTTGGGCAGCGTCGCCGCGGCATACGTGCCTTTTTCGTCGGCTTTCGCCAGGTACGCGCCGTCGCCGTCATCCTTCACCGCATAATCCGGGGCGATCACTGCGATTGGGGTCGGTTCCACCTCGACCAGCGCCAGCTCGTAATAATACGGCAGCATCTTCTTGGACAGGGTGATGGAAAATTGGTGGTCCCCCAACAGCTGTACGCCGCTGAATACGCCGGACTTACCCGTCGTATAGTCGTCATATCCGGTCAGGTAGGAGAAATTCGTATTCGATCCGCCCAGTTCCGCAATCGCGGGATCACTCTGCAGCAGGATGGTGAATACGTAATCCGCAGCGGTGATCGGTGTGCCGTCGTTGTAGCACAACCCGTCCGCCAGGGTCATGGTATAGGTACGGTTGCCTTTGGCGTCATCCGCGGTGGCCGATTCGGTTACCACCGTTGCGTCAATGGCGTATCCCAGATCCCCCTGCCACGCAACCGTCGCGTAGCCATGCAGCAACGCGCGCAGACTTGCGTCCACGCTGTTGTTACCCCACATGTTGGAATACAGGTTGCCGCTGATTTGTGTTGAGGTAGCCACCACAACCGGCGCATCCGCCGTGTTACCGGTGTCCTGTGCGAAGGCGGCCGCGCCAAAGAGTACGATTCCCAGCGATAGCAGAAGCGATAACAGCTTTTTCATCCCGGTCACTCCCCCCAGCATTCATAGACGCGCTCCGCGCGCAACGCAGACCGTGCGCGCAGAGCGGGCGTTGATGCAATGGCTTCCGTTTACTCGATCGTGAAGCCATTCTCCAGGCTTCCGAAGCCGGCGCCGGCCAGCGGGATGCCCAGATCCGTGATATCAATCAGGTTTGCGGCGGTACGGTAGAATACGCGGATGATGTTCTGGTTTCCGTTGGCGCTCAGCGTGAGCGGGAAGTTTTCGGTGTGGTCCAGTTCATACCCGTCGCGCTGTCTCGGGGTATAGGTTGTAAT
>JAEWYP010000051.1 GCA_023395615.1 Bacillota bacterium | reverse complement strand
ACCCAGCTCGCGTGCCGCTTTAATTGGCGAACAGCCAAACCCTTGGGACCTGCTCCAGCCCCAGGATGCGACGAGCCGACATCGAGGTGCCAAACCTCCCCGTCGATGTGGACTCTTGGGGGAGATCAGCCTGTTATCCCCGAGGTAGCTTTTATCCGTTGAGCGACGGCAATTCCACTCTCATACCGCCGGGTCACTAAGTCCGTGTTTCCACTCTGCTCGACCTGTCAGTCTCGCAGTCAGGCACCCTTCTGCCTTTACACTCTGCGAATGGTTTCCATCCATTCTGAGGGTACCTTTGAGCGCCTCCGTTACTCTTTGGGAGGCGACCGCCCCAGTCAAACTGCCCACCTGACACTGTCCCTGTCCAGGATAACTGTTACAAGTTAGAACTCCGGCAACAAAAGAGTGGTATCCCAACGGCGCCTCCGGCAAGACTGGCGTCCTGCCTTCTCCGGCTCCCACCTATTCTGTACATTTGTTGCCAAAATCCAATATCAGGCTACAGTAAAGCTCTACGGGGTCTTTCCGTCCAGTCGCGGGTAATGTGCATCTTCACACATACTTCAATTTCACCGGGTCACTTGTTGAGACAGCTCCCAAGTCGTTACACCATTCGTGCGGGTCGGAACTTACCCGACAAGGAATTTCGCTACCTTAGGACCGATATAGTTACGGCCGCCGTTTACTGGGGCTTCGGTTCTCTGCTTCGATTGCTCTAACAGTTCCCCTTAACCTTCCAGCACCGGGCAGGTGTCAGCACCTATACGTCAGCTCTCGCTTTCGCAGATACCTGTGTTTTTGCTAAACAGTCGCTTGGGACTCTTCACTGCGGCTGCATCTCTGCAGCACCCCTTCTTCCGAAGTTACGGGGTTATTTTGCCGAGTTCCTTAACAAGTGTTCTCCCGTTCGTCTTAGGATTCTCTCCTTGCCTACCTGTGTCGGTTTGCGGTACGGGTACCTCGCATCTCGTTAGCAGCTTTTCTCGCCAGTGTGAAATCATCCGCTTCGCTACTTATATTTCACTCCACTTAACAGCCCAGCCTCATGTTGCGTGTACTTCACTGCGCAACAGCCTCACTGCTTGTACAGGGTTGACCATTACCCTGCTCGGACTATCCTACTGTGTCACTGCTTCACTCAAACGATACGCGGTAGTTCTGGAATCTCCACCAGATGTCCATCGCCTACGACTTCCGTCCTCGGCTTAGGCCCCGACTTACCCTGGGCGGACGAGCCTTCCCCAGGAAACCTTAGGCTATCGACGGGCAGGTTTCTCGCCTGCCTCGCGCTACTTATACCGGCATTCTCTCTTCTGTACCGTCCACGGCTCCTCTCGGTACCGCTTCTCCCAGTACACAATGCTCCTCTACCAAACAACGCTTTTGCGTTGAGTCCGAAGCTTCGGTGGTGTGTTTTAGCCCCGTTACATCTTCGGCGCACAATCACTCGACCAGTGAGCTATTACGCACTCTTTTAATGAGTGGCTGCTTCTAAGCCAACATCCTGGTTGTCTTCGCAATTGCACATCCTTTCCCACTTAACACACACTTGGGGACCTTAGCTGTCGATCTGGGCTGTTTCCCTTTTGACAATGAAACTTATCTCCCACTGTCTGACTCCCAAGAAACAATTGTACGGCATTCGAAGTTTGATAGGGTTCGGTAAGCTTTGTGGCCCCCTAGCCCATTCAGTGCTCTACCTCCGTCAATCTATTCAATTGAGGCTAGCCCTAAAGCTATTTCGAGGAGAACCAGCTATCTCTGAGTTCGATTGGAATTTCTCCGCTACCCACAAGTCATCCCCGCGCTTTTCAATGCACGTGGGTTCGGACCTCCATGACGTTTTACCGTCACTTCATCCTGCTCATGGGTAGGTCACCCAGTTTCGGGTCTACGTCATACAACTCATGCGCCCTATTCAGACTCGCTTTCGCTGCGGCTCCGGACCTTTAGTCCTTAACCTTGCTGCACAACGTAACTCGCCGGTCCGTTCTACAAAAAGTACGAGATCGCACTTTTAACGTGCTTTCTCTGCTTGTAAACACAGGGTTTCAGGTTCTCTTTCACTCCCCTCCCGGGGTTCTTTTCACCTTTCCCTCACGGTACTATGCGCTATCGGTCACCAGAAACGTATTTAGCCTTGGAGGGTGGTCCCCCCTGCTTCCCACCGGATTTCACGTGTCCTGTGGTACTCTGGATACTGGCTGCTCGCTTTAGATTTCGCGTACGGGATTCTTACCCTCTTTGATTCCGCTTCCCAACGGATTCCGCTATCCTCTGCGATACGTATGCCAGTCCACAACCCCAACCGACCGTAGTCGATTGGTTTGGGCTCTTTCCCTTTCGCTCGCCGCTACTCAGAAAATCTATTTTATTTCTTTTCCTCCGGGTACTTAGATGTTTCAGTTCCCCGGGTTCCCCCCGACACACTATGTATTCATGTGCCGGTAACACGGCATAACCCGTGCTGAGTTTCCTCATTCGGACATCTGTGGGTCTAAGCCTATTTGCGGCTCACCACAGCTTATCGCAGCTTATCGCGTCCTTCATCGGCGTCTGGTGCCTTGGCATCCACCCTGTGCTCTTAGTTGCTTGATCACTAAGACGAATGTTCAAGTCTTTGTGGTCTTTCGACCATTGGCCTTGCGGCCCTGACCTTGCGGCCAGTGCGCTTCCTACCCTGCCTGCGGCTTTACATCGCAAGCCGGATCTCATGCGCTCCGTCTGCTCTTACTGGAAGACCAAACGGCGTTTCTATTTCATCTCGATTTGTTTCGCATTTCTTTTCGGTATGAGGTTTTCAAGGTGCGAGGTAAAGATACGTTCACGATCCATCCTCCATAGAATCTACAGAGTAAGAATCAACCAAACGAACCTTCAAAACGATACACGAGGAGAAGAGAAGACTTAGAATCAACTTTCCGAAACGGCATCCCTATGGTCTTGCGACCACCAGGGTTTTATTTGTTTTCCCGTCAGATGCTGCTTGCGCATCATCCTGCGGTTCGACCTGGAGTAGGTTCGGTATATTCCAACCTCACCGGTTCTCCCTAGAAAGGAGGTGATCCAGCCGCACCTTCCGATACGGCTACCTTGTTACGACTTCACCCCAGTCATCTGGCTCACCTTCGGCAGCTGGCTCCTTGCGGTTACCTCACTGACTTCGGGTGCTCCAAACTCCCATGGTGTGACGGGCGGTGTGTACAAGGCCCGGGAACGTATTCACCGCGGCATGCTGATCCGCGATTACTAGCAACTCCGACTTCATGTGGGCGGGTTGCAGCCCACAATCCGAACTGGGACTGTTTTTATGAGATCCGCTTCAACTTACGTTGTCGCTTCCCTTTGTTTCAGCCATTGTAGCACGTGTGTAGCCCAAGACATAAGGGGCATGATGATTTGACGTCATCCCCACCTTCCTCCGAGTTGTCCCCGGCAGTCTCACCAGAGTCCCCGACATTACTCGCTGGTAACTGGCAATAGGGGTTGCGCTCGTTGCGGGACTTAACCCAACATCTCACGACACGAGCTGACGACAACCATGCACCACCTGTCTCACTTCCTCCGAAGAGACCGCATGTTTCCATGCGTTTAAGTGGATGTCAAGCCTTGGTAAGGTTCTTCGCGTTGCTTCGAATTAAACCACATGCTCCGCTGCTTGTGCGGGCCCCCGTCAATTCCTTTGAGTTTCAACCTTGCGATCGTACTCCCCAGGCGGGATACTTAATGCGTTTGCTTCGGCACGGAACCCTATCGGGCCCCACACCTAGTATCCATCGTTTACGGCGTGGACTACCAGGGTATCTAATCCTGTTTGCTCCCCACGCTTTCGTGCCTCAGTGTCAGTTACAGTCCAGAGAGCCGCCTTCGCAACTGGTGTTCCTCCTAATATCTACGCATTTCACCGCTACACTAGGAATTCCACTCTCCTCTCCTGCACTCAAGTTTCCCAGTTTCAAAGGCTTACTACGGTTGAGCCGTAGCCTTTCACCTCTGACTTAAGAAACCACCTACGCACCCTTTACGCCCAGTAATTCCGGATAACGCTAGCCCCCTACGTATTACCGCGGCTGCTGGCACGTAGTTAGCCGGGGCTTCCTCCTCAAGTACCGTCATTATCTTCCTTGAGGACAGAGCTTTACGACCCGAAGGCCTTCATCGCTCACGCGGCGTTGCTGCATCAGGCTTTCGCCCATTGTGCAATATTCCCCACTGCTGCCTCCCGTAGGAGTTTGGCCCGTGTCTCAGTTCCTATGTGGCCGATCACCCTCTCAGGTCGGCTACTGATCGTCGCCTTGGTAGGCCGTTACCCCACCAACTAGCTAATCAGACGCGAGCCCACCCCGAACCGGATTGCTCCTTTGACCCCTTCGTCATGTGACGTTGTGGTCTCATGCGGTATTAGTGAGCCTTTCGGCTCGTTATCCCCCTGTTCGGGACAGGTTGCTCACGCGTTACTCACCCGTCCGCCGCTAGAACAGTGTCGTATTGCTACTTCTCTGTCCTCGCTCGACTTGCATGTGTTAGGCACGCCGCCAGCGTTCGTCCTGAGCCAGGATCAAACTCTTATGTTTAATCCTTATGCTCCTGATTTCTCCCCTTAACCTCTCGGTCTCGGGGCAGGTACATTTACTCAATGTCCTTGACTGCGCTTTGCGTTTCGTTCTTTACTCTGTATCGTTTTCAAGGTTCGTCGCTCTCAAGCGAGCTTGACTATAATACCACCGCACCCCCTTACTGTCAACACCTTTTTTTTAAGTTTATTCGCTTTTTATGCGATAAATCGTTCTAAAACAGCAGTAATACCCATCGTGTGGCGAATCACCCATATATTGGCATGGCTTTTTCCAGCTTTTCGTAGGCTACAATACCCTGATCCATCCATTCTTCAAAAGCCGGGTCAGGTACCTGTAACTCGGGATGGCTGTAGATATAAGCAATTGTACGCCTTACCCCCTGATCGAAACGAAGCGTGGCCGTAAAACCGGGTACGGCGCGCTTAATCTTCGCATTATCAAACACCACGGTATTGCTCTTATCCCCGATCAGTTCGCCGCTCCAATTGGGCGCCAGCCTGGCAAGCGTTTCAGTCGCGATATGTACCAGATGGGGTTCCTCGTCAAACGCGGCTGCAATCGCACCGTATATCTGGTTCCAAGTCAGGCTTTCATCTCCGGTGATCTGATATGTTTCTCCGATCGCATGTGCGTTACCCATCAGCCCGCAAAACGCCTTCGCAAAATCCGTATTATGCGTCAGTGTCCAAAGGCTCAATCCATCGCCCGGAACGATTACCTTCTTTCCGCGGCGAATCCGATCCACGACCGAAAAGCTGCCCTTAGCGCCATGCAACGCAACCGGCACGCCCATATCACCATAAGTATGACTGGGGCGAATGATTGTAATCGGAAATCCATTCGCACGGTATTCCTTCATCAACAACTCTTCGCAGGCGATTTTATCCCGGCTGTACTGCCAAAACGGATTGCTTAACGGCGTGCTTTCCGTGATAAACGGGCTGGAGAGAGGTTTTTGATACGCAGATGCCGAGCTGATGAAGAAATACTGTGCAGTTTTCCCGGAAAAAAGTTGAATATCACGCTCAACCTGATCGACGGTAAACGCAATGAAGTCCGCAATCACGTCAAATTTTCGCCCAGCCAGCTTAGCCTGCACATCGGCACGATCGTTCATATCTGCCGCGATCTGTTCCACGCCCTCCGGCATCCGTTCCCGATGTGTTCCCCGGTTGAGCAGAGTAAGCTCCCAACCAAGCTGAACGCACAGCTGTGATATCGCGGTGCTGATGGTGCCGGTCCCGCCAATAAACAATGCTTTCATGTGATAATGATACTCCTTTAAACATTCTCAGTTGCCGCCCAATTTATCCTATATAAGCAGCAACCCTTTTCTTTTTTTCAGGTACAGGTATTCTATCATGAA
This sequence comes from Bacillota bacterium, assembly GCA_023395615.1. Taxonomy (GTDB): domain Bacteria; phylum Bacillota; class Clostridia; order Christensenellales; family Aristaeellaceae; genus CAXXOK01. The sequence continues at coordinate 46,066 of JAEWYP010000051.1, read as the reverse complement.
AATTCCGCTCATACAAGCAATCCGTCGTGCAAAATCAGCATTGCAAGAAGGATTCAAACGGAATCAGATGGAATGATTATTGATAGTTATACAAAGCGCAGAAAAATATAACGATGATCGAAACGGAGGAATCCGAATTGACCGATGATAAAACGGAGAAACCACAGGATCGAAAAACCGCTTTCCCTGATTGCGGGGATCCACGTCCCCTTTTTGCACAACAATCTGCGCCGTCACAGCAAACACCCGTCGAATCCGGGCTACCCAATGAAACACCTGCGCTTTCCTCTTTCTCCGATAAACCGTTTCACTCCACGTCAACCGCTTTAGGAGCAGAAGCCACGCCCCATTCCCTGGTTTTTCCCGCGTATCCCATCCATCCCGAGGATGGAACTGAGTACGCTGGTCTTTATCCAAGCAATTATGACGATTCCACGGTAGCATCAGTCTCAGCCGCGTATCAACCGGATCGTAGTATGCAGAACGTTTCGCAGTCTGCCCAACCCAACCTGCCAGATCCGCCTCATCCGGCGGCGTATGAAACCTGTTTTGCCAAAGCATTAGACGCGCCATCTTCTACCGACATGCATTTTGAGGGGTGTAGCACCATGTCTTCCGATGAGATTCCGGCTTCCAGTTCTCCTGTTTTGTCTGATGAATATCAAAGCGAATTCACGCCTTCCGTATTCCATGCGCCGAAAGCCAGTTCAATCGAACCCTCCGGAATGGAAAGCAGCGCGGAACCATCAGGCGCTGTTTCTTCATCCGCAATTGCCGACGCAAACCCCCAGCCTGTCCTCAGCCTTACCGACGAGGAACTAGAGGCTCTTCCGGATTCGGGCGATGCCGATTTTGGAACTCTTCGCGCCACGCTGATGGCGCTACAGCAGCAAATCCGCGCGGCAAAAATCCCCGTTGTAATCGTTTTTGAAGGCTGGGATGCCGCCGGAAAAGGCACATTGCTGGCAAAATTGATCGAAGGGTTGGATCCGCGGGGTTATCAGGTATATCCCATCCACAAACTAAGCGCGGCCGAAGACCGTTATCCGACCATGCGACAGTATTGGGTGAAAATGCCTTCCCAGGGCAACATATCGCTTTTCTGCTCCAGCTGGTATCGCGAAGTCACATCTGCGTGTTTTGAAAACAGGGCCGCCAGACATTCCTTACGGCAGCGATATGAGGAAATCGTCAACATGGAAAGTCAACTCGTCTGCGACGGTGTCCTGATGATTAAGTTTTTCCTGCATATCTCGCGTAAAGAACAGAAAAAGCGTCTAAAAACGCTGGAGAGTAAAAAGAATACCCGTTGGCGCGTTACGGTGGATGATTGGGAACAGAACGATCGCTACGAAGACTATCTGCGTCTGTACGATGCCATGATTGCACGCACACATTTTGACGGCGCTCCGTGGCACATCCTCCAGAGTGACGATACCAGCGGCTGTGTCAGCCAGATATACGGAATTGTCATCGATGCGTTCCAAGCCGCCATAAAAGATCGCGAAGACAACCTGCGCGCCTGGGATACACCTTTTTTGCCCCATCTGGAAAGTTTGCCCGCAGTAACCTTTCCCCCGCTGGAAACCTTTGATCCCGAACAGGTACTGACTGAACCGTACAAACCCGCATTGGACAAGGCGCAAAAACGCCTGTGGAAACTCCAAAACGAACTCTACAAGCGGAAAATCCCATTAATCGTATGTTTTGAAGGATGGGACGCCGCAGGAAAAGGCGGAGCAATCCGCAGGCTTTCCGCGTCTCTTGATCCCCGCGGTTTCGATGTGGTGCCCATCTCCGCCCCCACGCCGTTGGAGAAAAGCCATCACCACCTGTGGCGTTTCTATCAGTCTCTTCCACGGGACGGACACGTCGCCATATTCGACCGGACATGGTATGGCCGTGTGATGGTGGAACGAATTGAAGGATTCTGCACTGAGTCGCAATGGAAACGTGCTTATGAAGAAATTAATCGTTTCGAGGAAGAACTGGCTGCCCACGGAACCGTTCTATGCAAGTTCTGGTTGCAAATCGACAACAGCACTCAACTAATCCGTTTTGAAGAACGGCAAAACACGCCAGAGAAGCAGTGGAAAATAACGGATGAAGATTGGCGTAATCGGGCGAAATGGCCGCAATATGAAGCGGCCGTAAATGAAATGCTGCAAAAAACCAACACCGCAAATGCTCCATGGACTGTTATTGAAGCGAATAATAAGCAGTTTGCGCGGTTGAAGGTGCTGCAAACCGTAATCGCCGCCGTAGAAAGCAGGCTGGAAAAAGATTGACGAGATTCAGCCGCCATTCTCAGGGTGATAATGGTTTCCGTTAAACAGTCTTCCTTGCAAAAAGGCAACACCGCATAGCACCAGCGTACACATTGCCGCCTCGTTACGCACATTCAACGCGAGCACCTGCTGCCCGCGTTGTTTTGCACTTTCTACGATCTGACGGATAACCTCCTGTTTCTCTTCATCCGCCTCAATGCCGCAGGTTTGTTCTTCCCGGAGCACAACGAAAGCCGCGCCGCTCTCCGCCGTTTCATCACATCCTCCCGGAACCGCAAACATACACCCAAGCGTATTCAACCAGCGTCTGTCTTCCTGTGGATTCTCCGCAAGGAGGATCACGGTGCGAGAGAGTATTGTCGGGTATTTTCTGCTCAATGCTTGCCACTCGCGCATTTTCGGCTGGCAGCCTGACATCGGCTCCAGAAAGAAAGTTGTTTCCTTTCCCAGATTGTGTCGTCTGGCCAGAATTCGAAGCGTATCCAGCGCCGTACTCCAGTATAATCGATCCAATTCGCTAGTGAGACCATTGGTTTTGGCCAGTTCCACGATCATACCCAGTTCCGGCAACGTGGGTTCGTCGGACCTTGCCTGCAGATAATAACCGGCTATGGCGCCTGTTTGCGCCGAAATCACAGGGTGTGGTTCAAAACGGAGTAGTCCGCGATCCAGCAGCCGCTCTATCGCCGCCTTATTCTCCAACGCCCGCTGATAGGCAGCGTATTCCTCCCGCTGAAATTCCGCAACCGTTCCGCGTGCGTTCCGTTTGCACTGGTACATCGCGAAGTCAGCAAATTGGGTCAGTTGGTCCAGATTCTTCGCATCGTTCGGATACCACGCAACCCCTGCGGAAGCCTGAACCGGATAGGCCGAGCCATCCGGCAGCCGAATGGTTGCGGACTGTATCTCTCCCCAGATATTTTCGATTCTCCGCAGAATCATCTCCTGAGATTCCGCATGGTACAGCAGTGCCAGAAACTCATCACCGGAACGTCTGGCAACTAAAATATTCTCGCAGCCGTATTCTGCCAGTTTTCCTGCAAAAGTACGGATATAGCGGTCCCCATAATCATGTCCGTAACTGTCATTCAAGTATTTCAGATTGTCCAGATCCATCATCAGGATCGCCGCAATGCCCGCCTGAGATGCGGTTTCCTGCAGGATTCCGTTTGCACTGTTTTCAAAGGCCCGCCTGTTGAGTATGCCCGTTAACTGGTCATAATCCCTGTCATGCTCGATCTGATGCCGATATTCCATGTCCGTCGTAACATCCATGATCGTGCCGATCAACCCTTGCTGATCCTCCAGTAAACGGATACGCACAAACCGATCCGCATTTTTCCCGCAGATCCGGTAAACAGATTCCTCAACCTGATCCGTCATCGCCTGTTCAATCATCACTCGACAATCGGTTTTAGAAATCAGGTTTCCTTTTCCTACGCGTTCGGTTTGACCCAGCAATTTGAACACATCATCGGAGCAATAAGCAGTTGCGCTGTCCGCGCGAATTTCAAATACCCCAATGGAAAGCCCCGACATTTGCAAAATTTTTGAGATTTTCGCTGAGGATTCCACCGCGTCCCGGTTAAGCTGTGTAATCGCGTCCGCCAATTGGTCAATTTCCTCAATGCCTGTAAAGTCGATTTTCGGAAGTTGTCCCGGTTCACTGTTTTTCAGGCTGTCTGCCAACCGGATAATCGGCTTAACCGCTCGTTTTCCGGTCTGAACAGAAACAATCGCGCCCAGCACGAAGGTAAGCGCAGCAGCGGTTAGCACGAGTGACAGCGTACGAGTCCGGAAGGCAAACAGGGTACTTTCATCCGACATCCCAATCAAAGCCCACAACGTACCCGAATAGCGACTTCCTTCAGGATACAGATTCAGGGGAAACAGCGCCCCCCTCATCGCCTGCCCGTTTACCGTACTTTTCACGCTGATTCTTCCGTTTACAGACGCAGTAACCGGTTGAAGCAATTGGTCGTTTTCCTTGAAAAACTGCAGATATTTCGGCCCGCCCGTCGTGATTTTTTCATAGCTCTTGCCGCCATCCCGCGTAATGCCAAAGAAATAGCATCCTCTTCCACTTCGTGCGAATTCTCCGCCGCATAAAAAAGATGTGATGGTGTCCACGTTGATCTCCACCCCGAGAACACCGTATGTGTTTCCCTTTTCATCTGTCAAAGGTTCAGAATAAGTAATGACTAATTGCCGGTCTTCCTTTTCCATCAGAAAAGGAGGCGCCCAGTATCCCAATGATTTGGATGTCGCATTCGTTTTGCCCACCGAGGCTAGCAGGGGTTGAAAAAAGTAAGCATTCCTGTCGTTTTGTGCTCCTCCGGGAAAGCTGAAGCTCTCCTTCCATGTGTCGCTTAGCGGGATACCCTGTACATTGGCAATCTCCGCCGGACCTCGTAAAAGCGACAGATCGCTGTTATCCGGCAAGTCTTCACCCGGGTAAAGATCCCGGAGATAAATTCCGGCGAAACAGTCCGGTTCTTCCGCGTTCCCGTTGCCCCATAAAATCAGGAAAGCGCCGCTTACATTATTGCTTCGAATCCTGGCGATCATTTCCGGGGCAATCGCCGTGCATATTTCGGCGTTCAGCGCAGCATCGGTCTCAATATCCCGATAGTTTTTTTGCTCCTTTTGGAAAAGGTTCTGAATCAGCAAAAGTGCTTTGCCTTCTGTTTCCGCCAGATAAGACCAGTCCGTTTTCATCTCCATCTGCAGGCTCTGGTGCTTGTTCTGTGTCCGTTCGTCCAGCATGGCTAAGGCATTTTCCCCCATTTGCTGAAAAACATTGCCCATCGTTAACAGACCAAGGATAAAAGCGGTCTGCAAGAAAGCTGTCAACACCAGCGGACCTATGATACGATGTGCGATCCGAGTCGATTTCCGTTTCATTTTCGATCCTTTCATCGTTTCGTCTGAAGGAAAGGCGGGTCTTCGATCCCCGAAACCTGTCCATTCCCGCGTGCGCCGCAGGATTGCTTTTACTATATCGGATTCTATATCCGATCAATTATCAAATCAGCGACGCCCGCGAATCTGTCTTGACGATAAACATCCCGCAAGGCAAATGTCCGGTGTATGGAGATGTTACGAACAAATGTAATTTTCACCATAAATTATATGCTATTTTTGTTCGTTGTCAACAATTACCAATGTAACCGTTTTAAGCACACTCTTGTTTTCTGTCCCTGGAGTTATTGAAAATCTGAATGGCTATCTATATATGGCAAAGCCCGTATTCCGAAAGGAATACGGGCTTGATAGGCTTTCGCAAACGATTATTCGATATTGAAACGCTTCTTGAAGCGATCCACACGGCCGCCGCTGTCCACCAGCTTCTGTTTGCCGGTAAAGAACGGATGGCACTTGGAGCAGATTTCTACCTTCAGCTCCGGCTTAGTGGAACCGGTCTCGAACGTCTCACCGCATACGCAACGGACGATTGCCTTGCCATACTTGGGATGGATTTTCTCTTTCATGCAGTTTCACCTCTTTTGCGCATGCCAGTTTCGGGTTCACAGAACCGCGAAACTTAATATATCATAGCCGGGTTAATTATGCAAGCGTTTTTCGGCCATTTCTGTTCCGTTTTCGCATTCTTCCAGTGTGTTCAGCCATTGCATAAACGGAACCGGCTCTTCCGGTGTTCCTTCAAAGTCGCCCAGTTCTTTTTGCATCCACACCACGCCGTGCCACTCGCCCTTTTTATATCCCATCCGTTTAAAGCATCCGGCCTGAAAAAAACCCATGGCGCGGTGCAACGCCAGGCTGGGTTCGTTCCCTTCGGTGATCACACCGTATACCGTCTTAAAACCCTGTTGCGTCAGAATGTCCAGTAAGCGCTGATACAGCGTGCGCCCGATCCCCGCACGTTTCGGCGCGTCCGGAGTTGTATATATCGTGGCTTCCACACCCCAGCGATACGCATCGTGCGGGCGGATTTGCCCCCCGTATGCAAAGGCACAGGGTGTACCGTCCAGCTCACAAATTAAAAAGGGGTAAGTCTTCAAAGCATTCCGTATTTTCTCCCGGTAACTTTCCACATCGGGGTTTTCTGTTGTAAACGTTACATTGGTATTTTCAGCATAGTAACCGTACACGTCGTGCACAAACAGCGCATCCGCTTCCGTCGCATTTCGGATGTTCAGGTTCAAAAGTATTCGCCTCAATTCTCAGCGGCCTTCCGGCCAATTGTGACGGTTTCTTCCGGGGAAAGTCCGACCAGAATCGTTTGAAAGTGCGTATATGTTACCAGCCCCGCCGGAGAACCGGACGCCTTTTTTACATACTTTCTTTTTGTGTAATCAATCGGCTGACTGGGATGGTTTCTTCCTTTGCTGAAATACGCAGCCAGTTTGGCGCCGTATAAAAGCGTTTCCGGCGAAGGTTCTTTTTCGGTATGCACGATAATGTGGGAACCGGGGATTCCCTGTGCGTGCATCCAGGTTTCCTCGGCATTCGCGTGCAGCGTAAGCCGGTCGTTCTGGAGTGCGTTCTTCCCCACGTCAATCGCTGTGCCGTCCGGAGCTGTAAAGCGGTAGGGTTTTCCTTCGGGAGGTTTTTTCTTCCTGCGCGCGCCGGGTTCCGGGTGAACATAACCATTTACCGCAAGCAGCTCACGAATTTCCGCAAGGTCGGTCGTCGTGACGCACTTTTCCAGATCCTCCAGCGCGTTCTCCAGCAAATCCAGCTCTTTCTCAATCGTTACAAGCTGTTCTTTCGCATACTGTTCCGCGCCTTTGGCTTTACGGTACTTTTTATAATAATATTGCGCGTTCTTCGCCGGAGAAAGCTGTGGCGATAACGGAATGCACACCGTGCGCTGTTCGGGATCATAATAATCCGTCACGTCAACAGCTTCAGCGCCCTTATTGATCCGGTGGAGGTTCGCGGTCAGCAGCTCGCCAAAGATCCGATCCTTCTCCGCCTTTTCGCTGTCCTGCAACGTATTGAGCATCATCGCTTTTTTCTTTTCCAGTCGGGTAACATGATTCTTCATCAACCGTTGCAGGCTTGCGCCACGTTCCCGCATCCGCAGGCGCAGATCGCGCCCCAGATAAAATGCGTCCATCGCCTCGCTGAACGTCGCGTGCGGTTTTTGAAGCCCCGTATCAAATGTAATATAAGGAAAGGGAAAATAATCCGTCGCAAGACCCGTGGCATCCGTTTGCGTCACCGGCGCGAAGCGTTCCGGAAGCGTTCGATAATAATGTGCAATCGCCTCCGCCGTCTGGGTGGCGTTCAGCTGCCCACAGGGCGTTTGTCCGTCGATGCCCAGCTGGGCGCAGGTTTCCTTCGCGCTCAGGCCCGCGATCCCGGAGATGCTAAGCACCAACGCCTTTTCCAGCGAACAGGTACATGCGCTTAACCGGGCCGCCAGTGTCTCCGCATCCAGCGCGCCGGGGTCCAACTTATCCTGCGCCGGGGGCATCTCAAAGGTTACGCCGGGTACCAGCAGCCGCACACGGCTCATCTCTCCGCTCACATGGCGGATGCAGTCCACAATAATACCTTTTTCGTCCACCAGCGTCAGGTTGCTGTAGCGCCCCATCAATTCCAGAAACAACGTTTTGCGTACCACGTCGCCCAGCTCGCCCATACACTCAAAGGTAAACGTCATCACCCGGTCGCCTTTCCACTGGGCGATTTCGGCAAGGCGGGCATTTTGCAGGTGCTTGCGCATCAGCATACAAAACATGGGCGGTTCAGCCGGGTTTTCAAAATTCTGTTCGGTCAGCTGTACACGCGCCTGATCGGCATTGGCCGTTAAAAGCAGTTTCACGTTTTTTCCCTGATTACGCAACAGCAGCAACAGCGCGTCACGCTCCGGCTGGTTTACGCGGTCCACGCGCGCGCCCGTAAGCGTTTCCTTCAGCTCCCTCGTCATAAAAGCCAGGGTGAAACCGTCCATGGGCATCGTTCTGTGCCCCCTTCGCTCAAATCCCAATGATGATAGCACAAAGCCGCGTTCCACGCAACGGCGGCGCCAGGTAAGCGATGATTCAATTACTTCGTGGCTGCCAGTGCGGAGTGCTGGCGATTGGGGTGAGAAAAGCCGAAGGAGTCGTGGCAATTTCAAGGCTTTTCGGACCTAAAGATGCAGTGCTCCGAAAAGGCAGGCGAGAAAGGGATTTATTCAGCGTTTACCTGGACAAGGCAAGGTAAACACCGTATAATACCCACGAAACGACCTTGAAAAGGATGTGCTTCCATGAATCGTTCGGATGGCCGCGCCCCCATGCAGACGCGCCCCTGCACCATTGAAACGGATTATATGAAAACAGCGGACGGCAGTTGCCTGATCTCCACCGGTAACACCCGGGTGATCTGCACCGCAAGCGTAGAAGAAGGCGTGCCCCCGTTCCTGCGTGGACAGGGCCGCGGCTGGGTAACCGCGGAGTACGCAATGCTCCCCGCCTCCACCGGCCACCGCAAACCGCGCGATGGTATCAAAAAGGATGGCCGCAGCGTGGAGATTCAGCGTCTGATCGGCCGCTCCCTGCGGCAGGCAGTCGATATGGAAAAACTGGGCGAGCGTACCATCACGCTGGATTGTGATGTGCTACAGGCCGACGGCGGCACGCGCACGGCCTCCATTACCGGGGCGTATGTCGCGCTGGTGATGGCTGTGCACAAGCTGATACAGAACGGCCTTTTGCAAGTCAATCCGATCGTCGGTCAGGTTGCCGCCGTAAGCGCGGGACTAGTGAACGATACCCCGCTGCTGGATTTGTGCTACGTCGAGGACAGCAACGCGCAAACCGATATGAACCTGGTACTGAATCACCGGGGTGAATTTATCGAGTTGCAGGGCACCGGCGAAGGCCGGGCCTTTACGCAGCGCGAACTGGATACGCTGCTTGCCTACGGGCGCGCCGGCATCCGGGGATTGATGCGCACCCAGCGGCAGGCGCTGGCCGATTTTGGCGCGCACCTGCTCCCCGCACAGCGGCTGGTTGTGGCGACGGGGAACGCGCATAAGCTGGAGGAACTTCGCGCCATCCTTGGCGGCTGGGAGCTCGTATCCATGCAAAGCGTAGGCTTTACCGACGATATTGCGGAAACCGGAACCACCTTCGAGCAAAACGCTGTGCTGAAGGCGGAAGCGGTGATGAAAGCAACCGGTCTGCCCGTGCTGGCGGACGACAGCGGCCTGGCAGTGGACGCGCTGGACGGCGCGCCCGGCGTATGCAGCGCGCGGTACGCGGGTGAGCACGGAGACAGCGCCGCGAACAACCGGCTGCTGCTTCAAAACATGGAGGGGGTTACCAATCGCAGCTGCCGGTTTGTCTGCGCCGTAGCGCTGGCACTGCCCGGCGAAGCGACGCGCACCGTACGCGGCGAATGCGAAGGCACCCTGCTGACCGCGCCCCGCGGGGAAAGCGGTTTCGGCTACGATCCGCTGTTTTTGTATCACAACGATAAAACCTTTGCGGAAATGAGCGGAGCGGCGAAAAACAAGGTCAGCCATCGTGCGCGTGCCATGGAGCAGATGCGGGCCGTGCTCGCGGAGGTATTATGAAAATCGTCGCCTTCAGCGACAGCCACGGCAACCCCGGTATGCTCCGGGACGCTGTGGAAAGCTGTCTTCGCGGCACGAAACCCGATATCTGCGTGCACTGCGGCGACGGCGTGCGCGATCTGGACGCGGTGGAACCGATTCTGCGGGATGCTAACCCGAACATACGGATTTATGGTGTGCGGGGCAACTGCGATTTTGCCGCTTTCCAGTACCCGATCACGGAAGTTTTCGAAGCCGATGGCGTTCGCATGATGGCGACCCACGGGTATACCTTCGACGTGAAAACGCAGTATGAGGCGCTGCTGTGCGCGGCACGGGAGCAGCACGCTCAGGTTGCGTTCTTCGGCCATACCCACCGCCCCCTGCTGGAATTTGTACGGGGGATTTACCTGATTAACCCCGGGGCCATCTGCCAGCGAATGGCGGGCCATACGGCCTATGCGCAGGTGCTGGTGGAACCCGGCGGGCAAATCCGCGCAGACTTAATGAAGTGGCTATCCTGACAGGATCACCACAGACCGTTCATAAACCTGTTTACAGTAAAAAGCAGCTTGCTTAAAAAGGTTCAGATGCCAGGAAGCAAGAGTGGCAAGGGGTAGAGCTTACCGTTTGGAAGTGATACCCCCTAGCATCCCGCAGTCGACAACGCCGATGAGCCTTTTTCAGTAAACTGTGGCTGTCCTGATCGGGACGGCCGCTTTTTTCGTTTCATCTGTTTGCATTTCTGACATCTTTCTTATCGTAGGCGTTGACAACCTACCAAACCTATGGTATTATAATTTCGATTCCCGATCAAATTGGTAGGGTATCGGAAAGGAAATCGGATGAAGCTTTCCACACGCGGCAAATACGGGCTCTACGCCATGTACTACCTTGCCGGCCACAAGGATGAAGGTCCGCAGAGTTTGCAAAATGTCGCCTCCGCCGGGATCCCCAGGCAGTACCTGGAACAGCTGTTGGGCAATCTGCGGCGCGCCGGGCTGGTGCAAAGCGTGCGAGGGTCCCGCGGCGGTTACCTGCTTGCCCGCGATCCTGCGGCGATCACCGTTCTGGACGTCATTGACGCCATGGAAGGGCCGCTGGAACTAAGCGAGTGCATGGCCGACGAAAGCGCCTGCTCCCGCGCCTGCCAGTGCCCTGTGCGGCACACCTGGCAAAAGCTGACCGATTCCATCAACCGCGAACTGGCCGGGATTACGCTCGGCGATATGGCAACCTATTCTGGGGAATGTGAGGCATACGGAAAATGACGGATCAACACATCATCTACATGGATAACGCAGCGACGACAGCCGTCCGCAAGGAAGTGCTGGACGCGATGCTTCCCTATTTTACGGAGCACTACGGCAACCCCAGCTCCATCCACAGCGTCGGACGCGACGCCAAACGCGCGGTGGAAGCCGCCCGCAAACAGGTGGCCGCGGCGTTAAACGCCCAGCCGCAGGAGATTTACTTTACCGCAGGCGGCAGCGAAAGCGATAACTGGGCGCTTCGTTCCGCAACCGAGATGCTTGCGAAAAAGGGCAAGCACATCATCACCAGCTCGATCGAGCATCATGCGGTGCTGCACACCTGCGAGTACCTCGAAAAGCAGCACGGATACCGCATCACATACCTCCCGGTGGACGAATTTGGCCGTGTCAGCCCCGACGACGTGAAAAAGGCGATTGCGGAGGATACGGTGCTCATCAGCATCATGGCCGCCAACAACGAAATCGGCACGTTGCAACCCATCGCCGAAATCGGAAAAATCGCCAAAGAAGCGGGCGTACTGTTCCATACCGACGCGGTGCAGGCCGTCGGCGCAATTCCGCTGGATGTGAACGCACTGAATGTGGATCTGCTCTCCCTGTCCGCACACAAGTTTCACGGCCCCAAGGGGGTCGGCGCGCTGTATGTGCGCAAGGGCGTACGGATGAATAACCTGATTTTCGGCGGCGCGCAGGAACGTTCGCTTCGCGCGGGCACCGAAAACCTGGCCTCCATCGTGGGCCTTGGCAAGGCGATTGAAATCGCTGTCGCGGAATTGCCGGAGTATGCCGCAAAAATGACGAAGCTCCGCGATGAGCTGATCGACGGCATTCTAGCCGAAATCCCGGATGTGCGCCTGAACGGTCACCGGACCGAACGCCTGCCCGGCAACGTAAACGTAAGCGTTCGCTACATCGAGGGCGAATCGCTGCTGATGCGGCTGGATTTGCTGGGCATCGAAGGTTCCAGCGGCTCGGCCTGCACCAGCGGCAGTCTGGACCCTTCGCATGTGCTGCTGGCAATCGGCCTTCCGCACGAGATTGCGCACGGCAGCCTGCGCCTGTCGCTTGGCATCAACAATACCGAAGACGATGTGAAGCGGGTTTTGAAGGAATTACCCGGAGTTGTGAAAACACTGCGCGATATGAGCCCCCTCACCGTTCCTGCCTGCACTGCCTGATCCTGTTCCCCGGTTTTTATCTCCTGCAGAATTTACCATTTGATAAGGAGGGTTTTACCCTATGTATTCCGAAAAAGTAATGGATCACTTTGAACATCCCCGCAATGTCGGCGAACTGCCCGACGCGTCCGGCACCGGCACCGTTGGCAACTCCAAATGCGGCGATATCATGAAGATGGACATCAAGGTGGAAAACAACATCATTACCGATGTCAAGTTTAAAACCTTCGGCTGTTGCGCCGCCGTTGCCACCAGCAGCATGGCCACCGAAATGGTAAAAGGTAAATCCGTCGACGAGGCGCTTGCCTTAACCAACAAAGCGGTCGCCGAAGCGCTGGACGGTCTACCCCCGGTGAAACTGCACTGCTCGGTGCTGGCGGAAGAAGCCATTCACGCGGCGCTGGAAGACTACCATAAGAAACACCCGCAGGACTGACCGCCCCGCATAACGCGGTCATCTTTTCGGAACCAAAGAAAGGACTCTGTTGTATGCCCGAAATTCACGGGAATACTGAAGGGATCCGCAACAGCATCCTCACGGACCTGAAAGCTCTGTATGATCTTCAGGTGCCCGCAGACCAGTTTATGCCGCAGGAGCTTCTTACCAAGCTCTGCGGCTATTCTGCGTTTTTAAACCGTGAAATCGCCGTATACCTCACACGGTATGGCGAAGTTGCGGATGTGCTGGTGGGGCGTGCGGATCAGGTGGATTTACCCGATTTACGTCTGCGCCGCAGCGAACGCCGTTTATCCATGGTACGCTGCATCCATACCCACCCGCGCGCAACCGGCACGTTAAGCGACGTAGACGTTAGCGCCCTGCTCACTATGCGTTTTGACGCCATGTGCGCCGTCGGCACAGACGAACAGGGCGAGCCGACCACGGTGGAATGCGGATTTGTCGATCCCGACCACCCGGGGCAGGCGGAACGTACCGGCCTGATTGCTGTGCATAAAATGCCGCAGGACAGCTGGCTGCTGCACATCCGCGACGTTGACGCCCGCCTGCTGGCCGCCGCCCCGGAAGCGTCGGATGAAACAGAGAAAGCGATTCTGGTGGGCATCGAAAGTGAGGATTCACTCACCGAGCTGGCAGCGCTTGCGAAAACTGCCGGAGCGCAAACGGTATTTACCCTGCTGCAAAAACGCGGCAAACCGGATACCGGCTACTGCATCGGCAGAGGCAAGGCTGAAGAGCTGGCTTTAAAAGCGCAGGCGTTGAATGCCGATACGGTCATTTTCGATGAAGAGCTGACCGGCGTCATGCAGAAAAATCTGGAGGAAGTGCTTCACCTGAAAGTGGTGGATCGCACCACCCTGATTTTGGACATTTTCGCATCCCGTGCCAACACCCGGGAAGGTAAACTGCAGGTAGAGATGGCGCAGCTAAAATACCGCTCTCAGCGGTTACTGGGGCAGGGCCTTGTATTAAGCCGCCTCGCGGGTGGCATTGGTACCCGCGGCCCCGGCGAAAGCAAGCTGGAAGTCAACCGCCGCAGGATTCGCGAACGCCTGAACGCGCTGGAACAGCAGTTGCTGGCGCTGGATAAGCAGCGTACGCTTCGCCGCAAGGACCGGGAAAAGCGGCAAACGCCCATTGTGGCGCTGGTTGGTTATACCAACGCGGGAAAATCGACCCTGTTTAACCGGCTGACCGGCGCCGGCGTTTACGTAAAGGACGAACTCTTCGCTACGCTGGACAGCGTAAGCCGTCCGGTCACACTGCCTCACGGAGCGCAGGTATTGGTGGTGGATACCGTCGGTTTTATCCGCAAGCTACCCCATGAACTGGTCAAAGCCTTCCGCGCCACACTGGAGGAAGCCGCGCTGGCTAATGTGCTGGTGCTGGTTTCCGATGCGTCCAACCCCGAAATGCACAGCCAGCACACAACCGTAGAAGAAGTGCTTTCGGAGCTGGGTGCGACCGACGCGCCGCGCATTGACGCACTCAACAAGACAGACCTTGCGTCTCCCGCAGAAGATACCTTTCCGGGTGCGGTTCCCATCAGCGCCGCGACCGGCGATGGGATGGAGGCGCTTCTGACCCGGATTGAGGATGCGCTTTCTTCGGGCACACGCCTCCACAGGCTGCTGATTCCCTTTGAATCCTACGGGATATTGGATCAGTTGCACCGGGTCGGCGGTATCGTTTCTACTACGCATCGCGACGACGGCGTTCTGGTAGAAATTCGTACGGACGACGCAACCGTAAAAAATGCTTGCCAGGCAGGAGCACGGTTGATGGATGACGAAAAGGGGAACTGAATATTGCATCATCCACAGGGAGCGTGGGAGTTTTGGTTCTTCAAAATATCGTATCCGTGATTGCCATGTCCGCGGCGCTGTTACAGGGCAGCCTGAACGCCGCAATTCCCGACAAGAACATTGACGGCACTCTATTTCTGGTAAACCGGGAGCACAGAATTACCGAAGACTATATTCCGGATGTTCGCAAGACTCTGGTTCCCGGCATGTCACAGTCCATGCGGGAGGATGCTGCTGCCGCGCTGGAAGAAATGTTTACAGCCGCGGCAGACGAAGGCATCAAGCTGGCGACGGTCTCCGGATATCGCAGCTATTCCAAGCAAAGCACCATTCACGCCCGCAAGGTAAAAAAGGTAGGCAGCGAAGCAGCCGACCTGTACTCCGCCCCTCCGGGCGCCAGCGAGCACCAGCTGGGGATGGCCATGGATCTTGCGCAAAGGGGTTCCTCCCAGCTTAACGGCAGCTTCGGCGACACCAAAGCCGGGCAATGGGTAGACGCAAACGCTTACCGTTTCGGTTTTATCGTTCGTTACCAGAAGGGCTACGAAAAAATAACGGGCTACGCATTCGAACCCTGGCACGTCCGGTATGTCGGCAAGGAATATGCCCGTGCTATTTTCGATTTGAACGAACCGTTGGAACTTTATGTTTCTGCGCATCGACTGGCGGTTTACGATTTTCTGATTAAACAGACGAACGAGGTGCAACCATGAAAAAACTGGCCGCCGTCGTACTTGCGCTTACGATGCTCGCAGGCTGTTGTGCAGCCTTCGCGGAAGACACTGTTTCTTCCCCTGCGTCCCAGCCCACCGCCACCGAAACCGCGGCTGACGCCACGGAAGCTCCCACCGCACCATCGGAAACAGATTCTTCCGCTTCAGACAGCGCCAAATGGGATTTCCCCGTATCGCTGACAGAGTTGGAAAGCGATCACGACATTCTGGTCAACCGTGATCATCTGCTGGACGCCAGTTTTGTACCGGAGGATCTGGTTCGGGTATCCGTCAAGTGTGTATCCAGCAGCAAGGCGGAGATCCGTAAAGTTGCAAACGAGGCATTGGAAAAAATGTTCTCGGATGCTTTGTTGGTGACCGAATACACTTACAAGGTTAAAAACAAGGCAGGGGACTGGACGGATAAACAGTTCAGCGATACCCGTGGGCTCCGTTTTATTGTAAAAAGCGGATACCGCAGCTACGGCACCCAAAAAACAACTTATAATAATTACCTGGCCCGTAACAACGGCAAGGATGACGGCATCAGCAGCCCTCCCGGCGCCAGCGAGCACCAGTCCGGTCTCGCGCTGGATGTGCTCAGCGTGGATTATAACGCCAACAACCAATATATGAACGATACTTTTTATCAGACTCCGGAAGCACAATGGCTTGCGGAAAATTGCTACTCCTACGGTTTTATTATCCGGTATCCGGAAGATAAAGCAGATATTACACAAGTTCCGTATGAACCCTGGCACATCCGGTATGTTGGTCGTGAGATTGCGGGGTATATCAAAGTCAATCATCTCTCTCTGGAAGAGTTTACCGAGCTTTGGCAACAGAAATTAAAAGATTTTGAATCTTCGGGCGGCAGTGTGGACGCGCAGCTTCTACTGGAAAGCACGCGCCGTACCAACGGGCTGGAATCGACCGTGACTGAAGACTACGGAGAAGACGGGGACGCGGAAATTTCCCTTGCGTTTTAATACTCGCGTCGCACAGCCCGGCAACGGCTGTGCGTTTCCTTATGGCCCGCCCTTTACATTTCACGCAAAAAAAGGTAGAATAATCAAGGCTTATTGAATGTATAACGAGAACAAGGATTGAATGATATGGGTAAAACGATCGCCATTACCAACCAAAAAGGCGGCGTCGGGAAAACCACAACAGCGATCAACCTGACCGCATGCCTGGCAGAGATTGGTAAAAAGATCCTGCTGATTGATCTGGATCCTCAGGGGAATTCTACCAGCGGCCTCGGCGCGCACGCCGGGAGCGTTACCGTATATGAGTCGCTGATGGGCAGTTCTCCCCTGTCTGCGGTGATCGTGAAAACCGTTGTCCCCAACCTCAGCCTCGCGCCGTCCGATATCCGGCTGGCCGGTGCAGAGCTGGAATTAAAAGACCTGCCAGAGCGGGAATTCCGTTTGAAACATGTGCTTCAGACAGTGGAAGGCAGTTATGACTATATCTTTATCGATTGCCCCCCGTCGCTGGGTCTGCTTACGCTAAACGCCCTCGCGGCCGCGCAGCGGGTGCTGATTCCCATCCAGTGTGAATATTACGCTCTGGAAGGGGTAACCAGCCTGATGAATACAGTCAACCGTGTAAAGCACAGCTTCAACCCGGGGTTGGATATCGAAGGCGTTCTGCTTACCATGCTGGACGGTCGCACCAATCTGGGACTTCAGGTAGTCGATCAGGTTAAGAAGCACTTTCGTGGCAAGGTATACTCCACCGCTATCCCTCGCAACGTTCGTCTTGGCGAGGCCCCCAGCCATGGGGTACCGATCCATCAATACGATTCTCGCAGTTTGGGTGCGGAATCCTACCGTCAGTTAGCCAGAGAATTTCTGGAGCGGAATCAATAATGGCCTCCGCCCCGTTCTATAAACGAGAAGGAGGATTCCCGATGAAGAAGACCGGCCTGGGGCGCGGTTTGGACGCCCTTCTTCCGCTGAATGACGACTTTCTGGATACGACGGTCCGTGAAATACCCATTTCGGATATTGACCCCAACCTTTCCCAGCCTCGCAAAGCTTTCGATAAAGACGCTTTGGAGCAACTGGCCGACAGTATCCGGCAGGCAGGCGTGCTGCAGCCCATTCTGGTGACAGAGAACGGCACGCGTTACCGCATCGTTGCCGGTGAGCGGCGTTTCCGTGCGGCCCGGCTTGCAGGCCTTGCCAGTGTCCCCTGTATTGTGCGCAGCCTGACCGCCGAACAGCAGATGGAAGCCGCGCTGATTGAAAACCTTCAGCGGGAGGATCTGAACGCGATTGAAGAAGCGCAGGCCATCCACAGCCTGATGCAGGAGTGCGGATACACTCAGGAAGAAGCTGCCAAACGGCTTGGAAAAAGCCGTCCTGCCGTCGCGAATGCGCTTCGCCTCCTTACCCTGCCCCAAAGCGTAATGAACTTGGTGCTGGAGGGTAAGCTCTCCGCAGGCCACGCCCGCGTTCTGGTCGGCGTTACCCCGGAGAACCGGCAGTTGGAGCTGGCTCACCAAACCGTACTGCACGACTACAGTGTTCGCAGGTTGGAGGAGATCGCGCAAAAAAAACCGGTTGCCAGCCGCTCTGCCACCTCTGCCCGGACACTCAGCACCGAGCTTTGCTCCTTTGAGGATACGGTTCGCGAAGCCTTGGGCGTTAAAACTGCGTTGAGCGGCACCGAGCGCAAGGGAAAAATCACACTTTCTTACAACAGCCCGCAGGAACTGGAGCATCTATACGAGGTTTTCGGTCGGTTGATCGGTTAACCTTCCGCGTCGAGCCGCAACATAGAATTAGGTGGTGAAAACCTTATGAAGTCCGGAAACAATACCAGTCAAACCCAACGCGATCCTTACAGGCTCCTGCTTCGGATCACGGTGATTCTCGTTGCCGTGGTGGTGGTCAGCGCTGCGGTATTCCTGCTGTGCAATTCCGCAGTTCAGAGCGATTATCGGGCGAAGCGCCAGCAGATTGATCAATTGAATACAGATGGCGAGCAGGAATTCGCTGCGAAAATGGATGTGCTTCGCGCAAGCAATCTGACGACGGTGAACCCTGACACAGGAGAAGTAACCGCTGTAGAGCCCGCATATTGGGAAAAGACATTGGATAATGTTGTATGGCGGCTGGAAGACGAGAGCCAGACGCCGCTTGAAAACACCCGTACCGAAACAGTTGATCGGGCAGGGCTTTTAACAGGCGGTATGTTGCTGGTAAACCCATGGCATCCCTTACCCTCCGATTTCTCCGAGACCGGACTGGTCAGTGTGGGAAACGCGAGCGGTTGGAAGATCGCCGTGAATGATAACAGCGTGCGCTTATTCCCTGTGGCCTTCCAGGCGCTTCAGGATGCCGTTACGGCGGCTGCCGAGCAGAACCTGAAAGACTACATTATCCGCGAAGCCTACCGCAGCAACGACGATCAGACAGCGCTCTTTAACAAGAAGATGGAATCGCTCAGCAAAAAATATTCCGGGGATATCCTGATTGAGCAGACGAAAAAAACCGTGAACTATCCGGGCACCAGCGAATATCAGACCGGGCTTTCATTCCGAGTGGGTCTGTATAACAAGACAGACGCAACTGTGGGTAACCAGAAGTTTCAGGAATCCGAGCAGGGTAAATGGTTGACCGCCAACAGCTGGAAATATGGTCTGATCTTCCGTTTCCCGTCCACTGACTACCCCAACGCAGATTGGGAAGACAAGTCTTACAAAACAGGAGTCAGCTCCCATTTGGATCTGTACCGTTACGTCGGCAACGCCCATTCCGCAGCGATGAAAATTATGGACTACTGCCTTGAGGAGTATGTGGAGTTCCTGAGCGCTCACCCGCATATCTGCATCTATAAAGACGGCGCATTACAGTACGAAGTATATCGCTTTGCGGCTTCGGACGCGCCCACCTATGATGTTCCGATCCCCAATCCCGCCGGCAGTTACATTGCCAGCCTGGACAACATGGGCGGCGTAGTGCTTGCCTATTCGTACGTACAATAATGGCACCGTTCCCCCGGCAGCGTTCCGACGACGTAGTCGTCGGAGCGCTGCAGATTCCGGAACAATTTCACCCGTAAGACTTCTAAATATAATGGTGAATCTTTGAAGTTTGATCCATGCGAAAAGGCCCCGTCGGTTTTCACCGGCAGGGCCTTTGTATGCTCTTGTCGCAGGATGTGAAAATTACTTGATTTCCACAGTCGCGCCAACTTCGGCAAACTTCGCTTTGATCTTCTCGGCTTCTTCCTTGGAAACAGCCTCTTTAACAGTCTTGGGCGTGCCTTCCACCAGATCTTTGGCTTCCTTCAGGCCCAGGCCGCTGACTACTTCGCGCACGACCTTGATGACTTTGATCTTCTCGGCGCCGGCATCCTTCAGGATGACGTCAAACTCGGTCTTCTCTTCCACGGGGGCGGCAGCGGCAGCACCGGCGGCAGGCGCGGCGACAACGGCGGCAGCGGCGGAAACGCCGAACTTCTCTTCAAGGGCCTTTACCAGTTCGTTCAGCTCCAGCACGGACATTTTCTCGATCTCAGCAATAAATTCTTCGTGAGTCATGGGGTAACCCTCCATTCAAATCATGTTGTATAGGAAACAGTTGTCGGGATCGTTCAGGCTTCCGCGGGAGCCGCTTCGCTTTCGCTCTGCTTCTTGGCGATCGCGTCCAGAACGCGTACGAAACCGCTTACGCTGCCCTGCAAGCTGCCGAGCAAACGAGCCAGCAGCACTTCGCGGCTGGGCACTTTCGCGAGTTCGTTTACTTTGGCTGCGGTCAGCACTTCGCTGCCCATCAGCCCAGCCTTGACTTTGATGACTTCCGTCTTGTTCTTCTCGATAAAGTCGCTGATGATCTTTGCGGGGGAAACAGCGTCTTCCATACCGAAAGCGAATGCGGACGGACCGTTCAGCGTTTCGTCCAGGCCGGTGATCTTCAGGTCGTCCAGCGCGCGGCGAGCCAGCGTATTCTTCAATACACAATACTCCACCTTAGCGCTACGGCACTGCGCACGCAGTGCGGTTACCTGTTCCACAGTCAGACCGCTGTAGTTGACGACCACAACGCTCTTGGCATCCTGGAATTTCTTGGTGATATCCGACACGGCCTGCTTTTTCAACTCGAAGTTCTTGCTCATTGGGATTTGCACCTCCTTTTTCAGAATCCAGCGATTCCAAAAAGAAAACCCTTGCAGGCGCAAGGGCGAACAATGTCGCAAAGGGATTTCTCCCGCCTTACACCTCGGCGAGCACGCTTACGCTTTAAGGGGAGGTCCCCGCTCGCTGTCTTCGGCATAGGTTTCCAAAGAATCAAGCATTATTATAACAGGTTTTCTGGTTCTGTCAACTCTTTCCCTTCAGAAAAAGCCGTAAGCAAGTCGGAAATGGCCTTATTCCCTTAAATAACAATTGACATTCCGCCACGCATGTGGTAATTTATTCAGGTGAGCCGCACAAGCGGGGTTTAAGCGTGCCTTTGCGCACCGCCTTACGCTTGGCGAGTATGGATTTGGAGGTGCTTAGCCATGTACGCAGTGATCGTATCGGGTGGCAAGCAATACCGCGTAACCAAGGGCGATACCATCTATGTCGAGAAGCTGGATCAGCAGCCCGACAGCATCATCAGCTTTGATGTGCTGATGCTCGGTTCCGATGAAGGCGTAAAAATCGGCACTCCGACCGTCGCGGGCGCGATGGTGGAGGGCAAGGTGATCGGCCAGGTCAAGGGCGAGAAGATCATCATCTACAAGTATAAGAGTAAGAAGAACTTTGACCGTAAAACCGGTCACCGTCAGAATTACACCAAGGTGGAAATCACCGCGGTAGGCTGATGACACGCGTAACGGTCGAGTACGAAGGAGATCACATCCGTCGGCTGGAATGCGCAGGACATGCCGGGGACGTCGCGCAGGGTGAAAACATCGTCTGTGCTGCCGTAAGTGTTCTGATGCAGACCTGTGTAAACGCCATCGAGCAGGTCGCAGGCATACCGCCAAAAACAACGGTAGACGAATCTCAGGCGCTGATTGCGCTGGAACTGCCGGATATGACGGATCAGCAGGCACACGATGCGCAGATTATCCTTCGTACAACACTACTGGGACTCACGGATATCTCCCATGAGTATCCGCAACTGGTTAAGCTCAATCGATTATATGGGAGGAACCTAACATGATGAAGCTGAATCTGCAGTTTTTCGCCCATAAAAAGGGCGTTGGTTCTACACGTAACGGCCGCGACAGCGAAAGCAAGCGGCTTGGCGCCAAGCGCGCCGATGGTCAGTACTCGCTGGCCGGCAATATCATCGTCCGTCAACGCGGCACGCACATCCATCCGGGCCTGAATGTCGGTATCGGCAAGGATGACACCCTGTATGCGCTCAGCAACGGTATCGTCCGCTTTGAGCGTCTCGGACGGGACAAGAAAAAAGTAAGCGTATATCCTGTGGAGAACGCGCAGTAAACCGCCGTTCAACCGGCGGAAATGGAGCGTGGGGCGTTGCCCTGCGCTCCTTCCTTATATCCGTGCTGCATTTTTCCAGATTCATCCGCACTAACTCTGCACAGATTCGTTGCTTTCCCAACACAAGCAAACAAGGGGGCTTTCACTTGATCGGCACTTTGATCAACGTCGCGGCGATACTGCTCGGTTCCGCGCTTGGTTTGCTGTTGAAACGCCGCTTTCGCCAGAGCATGGCGAACGTTGTCATGCAGGGACTTGGCCTGTGCGTAACCCTGATCGGGTTAAAAGGTGCGCTTGCGACCGATAATACTCTTCTGATGATCTTATCGATTGTCCTGGGCGGCGTTCTGGGTTCATTGATCGGAATTGATCGTCGGCTGAACCAGTTGGGACAATACGCACAGCGTAAATTAGTGCGTAATAGCAACGGAGAGAACACTTTCGCCACAGCATTTGTGACCGCCAGCCTGGTTTTCTGTGTCGGCGCCATGGCTGTTGTGGGCGCGTTGGACAGCGGGATTCGAGGAGATCACAGCACACTGATCGCGAAATCCGCGCTGGACGGCGTCGCTTCCATCGTTTTTGCCAGCACACTGGGACCGGGCGTGATGCTATCCGCAGTTCCGGTGTTGATTTATCAGGGATCAATTGCCCTTCTGGGAACGTTGATCGCGCCTCTTTTAAGTGATGTGGTTGTCCGGGAGATGAGCGCCGTAGGTGGTTTATTGATTATCGGCATCGGTCTGAACATGCTGCTCAAATCGGAGATTAAGGTGGCGGATTTACTGCCCGCCATCCTGATTCCGTTCTTGTATTATCCGATCGTCGGCCTTTTCAGCTGATCCTTCATTCTCCCAAGCGATCCGATCCGCTTGATACGTTCCATACTGTAACCTCCGAAGTCTTCCCCGTAACGAACAGGTATGAAAAGACCGCCTGCATGAGCTTTCATGCAGGCGGTTCCATTTCATTCGATTACTTGATTCCGCGGATGTTGCTAAACGGGAATATCACGCAGCGAACGTGTCCGATGATCTGGCTTCGCGTCAGGGTAGCGGGTTTGCCATAGCCATAGTAGTTCCGGCTGTCGTGGCTGTTGTCGCGGTTGTCTCCCATCACAAAATACTGATCATCCGTCAGAGTCATGGGGTCCATAGAGAAGCCGTCGTCGTTGCGGGAAGGCGTCAGGTATGGTTCATCCAGCGCAACTCCGTTGATATAAACAACATTACTGCGTACCTCGATGGTATCTCCCGGCACCGCCATCAGCCGTTTCACAAAGTTTTCAGTTCTTCCCGGATATTTACAGATCACTACATCCCCGCGCTGCGGCTGCCCGAAGATATACTCCGGTTTGGTTACCAGCATCACTTCGCGATCCTGCAACGTGTCGCACATGCTTTGTCCGTCGACATAAATCGGCTCAAACAGGAAAGTGCGAATCAGCAATGCAATGATAACGGCCGAACCCAGTGTGAGAATCCAGCTGATAATCTCTTTCTTCACGTTTTTCTTCTTTTTCTCCTGCCTCGGCGCATTCTCAAGTACTGCCGCTCCATCTGCGCTCTCCGCCTTGGCTTCGTTTGTTGCGTTTTTCTCGGTTTCCGGTTCCGCCCCCTGTGTGGTCTGGTCAGGCTCCCGGTCGTTTCTGTCGTCCATCTCTGTCGTCCTCCCCTTACGGCTGGTTCGCCATCTGGCGAAGCGTATCCGCCTCCGGCACAGGTCCCTGCTCCAGCACTTTTTTCCTGCGCTTCACGAACACAGCCCGATCCAGCATTACGATTCGCCCGCAGCCGAGGCACTTCATTTTGATATCCGCCCCGATGCGGATCACTTTCCATTGATCGCTGCCGCAGGGGTGCGGTTTGCGCGTCTGTACGACATCCCCCAGACGGATTTCCTCCACGGCAGTCACCTCCTGACAAGCGTTAGTTGCATTATACAACCGCCCGATAGAAGTTTCAAGCGTCCGCCACAGCCTGCATAGCCTGAACTGGCGATTCTTCATGAAGAAACTGTAAACATTGATCTTCGCAGCCCTATGCCGCTTTAAGCGCGTTAATTCGCTCCTGTGGCGTTCTTTTTCTTCCACAGAGTATCCCTTTCTTTCCGGATATAAAAACCGCCTGCTCCATCCTTTGATACCTCGGTAAGGAGGCATCATCTTGGAACAGGCGGTTCAATGGATCGCTTATTTACTCCAGTTGTTTCAGGTAAGCATCGCAAGCCGTAGCTGCCTGCTGGCCCTCGTTCATCGCGCGCACAACCAGACTTTGGCCGCTGTGCATATCTCCCGCCACAAAAACGCCTTTGCGTTCGGTGCGGTAATTTTCTGCCACAACATTGGTGCGTGCGTCTCTTGGCAGGCCGAAAGCGCTGACCAGCGTATCCTCCGGTCCGGTAAAGCCCATGGCGATCAGCACCAGATCGGCCAGCCATTTACGCGCGGAGCCTTCGACCACAACCGGCGTCATTCGTCCGTTTGCGTCTTTCGTCCAGCTCACATTATCCGTAATCACCGCGCGGATCGCACCCGTTTCGTCGCGCTCAATCTCCCGGGCGTTTACCAGATACTGACGCGGATCATCCCCATATTTCGCGATGGCTTCTTCCTGCGCATAATCGGTTTTCAGAATTCGCGGATACTCCGGCCAGGGATTGGAAGCCGTTCGATCTTCCGAGGGACGCGGCATAATTTCCAGTTGGTGTACGCTGCGGCAGCCCTGCCGCAGTGCGGTGCCTACGCAGTCTGTACCGGTGTCTCCGCCTCCGATAATCACCACGTGCTTGTCCTTTGCGTTCATCTCGGGCGGTAACGGTTGCGCGGGATCAAGCAAATGCTTTGTATTCGCCGTAAGATAATCTACTGCGAATGCAACACCCGAACCTTCCCTGCCGGGGATGCTCAGGTTGCGTGGTGTGGTGCTGCCGCAGCAAAGCACAACCGCATCATAATCCTTCAACAGTTCATCGGCTGAACGGTTCACGCCAATATTCGCACTGGTTACAAACTCTACGCCTTCCGTGCGCATCAGGTCCACACGACGGTCAACAATCTTTTTATCCAGCTTCATATTGGGAATGCCGTACATCAGCAATCCGCCGATTCGGTCCGCCCGTTCGAACACGGTTACGGTATGGCCGTAACGGTTCAGCCAGTTGGCACACGCAAGCCCCGCCGGGCCGGAACCGATCACAGCCACATGACGTCCCGTACGGGTCGGAGGGATGTGCGGCTTCATATGGCCGCTCGCAAAAGCATGCTCGATCAACGTCAGCTCGTTCTGGCGGATGGTAACCATCGGTTGATGAATACCGCAGGTGCATGCGCCTTCGCAAAGTGCGGGACAAACACGGCCGGTAAATTCCGGAAAGCTGATGGTGCGCAGCAAACGGTCTGCCGCCGCGTCCCATTCCTGCCGGTACAGCAGATCGTTCCACTCGGGAATCAGATTCCCCAGCGGACAACCGGTCGGCGTACCCTTGATGCTGATGCCGCTGTGGCAGAAAGGCACGCCGCAGTACATACAGCGCCCCGCCTGTTCCACTTGTGTCTCCACCGGGAGTTCGTTATGGATCTCATCCCAGTCGTGCAACCGTTCCAGCGGATCACGGTCCGGCGGCAGGCAGCGTTCGTATTCCATAAATCCCATCAGTTTACCCATTGCTGCGCGCCTCCTTCTGCTGCATCAGATAGTGTTTATACTCAATTGGGAATACCTTTACAAACCGTGTGACGGCAGACCCCCATTGAGCGATCATTTCTTTGCCCAAGGGGCTTCCCGTATGGTTTACGTGTTGCTGAATCCAGCTTTTAACCAACATTTCCTCATCCGGATCATCCAGTCGCTCCAGATTGACCATTTCGGTATTGCAGCGTTCCGGGAAAGAACCGTCCGCATCAAACACATAAGCAATACCGCCGCTCATGCCCGCGGCAAAATTGCGTCCGGTTTTTCCCAGTACAACCACGCGGCCACCGGTCATGTACTCGCATCCGTGATCGCCCACACCTTCCACCACCGCAAGCGCGCCGCTGTTGCGAACACAGAAACGTTCTCCCGCAACACCGCATACATATGTTTCGCCACCGGTTGCGCCGTACAGCGCCACATTACCGGTGATGATATTATCCTGCGGCAGGAAAGTGCTGTCTTTCGGCGGTTTTACGCACAGGATGCCGCCGGAGAGGCCTTTGCCCATGTAGTCGTTACAGTCGCCTTCCAGCGTCAGGGTAATGCCCCTCGGCAGGAAAGCGCCGAAGCTCTGCCCCGCGCTGCCCGTGAAGCTGACCCGTACGGAATCCTCCGGCAGGCCTTCTTCTCCATAGCGAAGGGTCAGATCACTGCCAAGGATGGTACCGGCAGCCCGGTCTGTATTGTGGATCGGCAACGCCGCCACAACGGTATGTTGTTTGTCCAGCGCAGGCTGGGCCAGCACCTCCAGCAAGTTCTCATCCAGCGAGTGTCCCAGTGGCCAGTGTTGTTTGCGATCAGCATGCCGTGTTTCGGTCCTGAATCCCTCGGGAGCATATAAAACCGGGGTCAAGTCAACCGCCTGCTGTTTCCAGTTGGTCAGGTTCTCACGCTTTTTCAGCAGGTCCACGCGGCCCACCATTTCTTCCACCGTGCGGAAACCCAACTGAGCCATAATTTCACGCAGTTCCTGCGCGATAAAGTGCATGAAGGAGATGATGTATTCCGGTTTGCCTTTAAACCGTTTGCGCAGTTCCGGATTCTGTGTCGCGACGCCCGCGGGGCAGGAGTCCAGATTACACACGCGCATCATAATGCAACCCATCGTTACCAGCGGCGCGGTCGCAAAGCCGAATTCTTCCGCACCCAGCAGCGCTGCAATGGCTACATCCCGGCCCGTCATCAATTTTCCGTCGGTTTCCAGCACCACGCGGCTACGCAGTTTGTTCAGCATCAGGGTCTGATGCGTTTCGGCCAGCCCCAGTTCCCACGGAAGACCCGCGTGCTTGATGCTGCTGCGCGGGCTCGCGCCGGTGCCTCCGTCGTAACCGCTAATCAGGATCACATCCGACAGTCCCTTGGCCACACCGGCGGCAATGGTTCCTACGCCCGCTTCGCTGACCAGTTTTACACTGACACGCGCCTTGCGGTTCGCGTTCTTGAGGTCGAAAATCAACTCCGCAAGGTCCTCAATGGAGTAAATATCATGGTGCGGAGGCGGAGAAATCAGCCCCACGCCTTCGGTGGAGTGCCGGGTTTTCGCGATCCACGGATATACTTTGGTGCCAGGCAGCTGACCGCCCTCGCCGGGCTTGGCTCCCTGCGCCATCTTAATTTGCAGTTCTTTAGCGTGAACCAGATAATTACTGGTCACCCCAAAGCGACCGGAAGCCACTTGCTTGATGGCGCTGGATTTGCTGTCGCCGTTGGGTAAAGTCGCGTAGCGTTCCTCATCCTCGCCGCCCTCGCCGCTGTTGCTCTTGCCGCCGATACGGTTCATGGCGATCGCCATGCACTCGTGCGCTTCCTGGCTTAAGGAGCCGTAGCTCATCGCCCCGGTCTTGAAGCGCTTGCAAATCGAGTCTACGCTTTCCACTTCGTCGATCGGGATGGACGGTTGTTTGGGCGCAAAATCCATCAGGCTGCGAAGGGTCGCGTGCTGCTCACTGTGATCCAGCGTGTCGCTGTATTGTTTAAAGATCTGATAATCGTTGTTCCAGCAAGCCTGCTGCAACAGATGGATGGTCATGGGATTATACAGGTGATACTCTTCGCCCTTGCGCCACTGCATCACTCCGCCCGCTTCCAGCGTTTCCTCATGCAGCGGGTCGTGGTAGGCTGCATCGTGCCGTGCGGCGTTTTCCCGGGCGATCCCCTCCAGCCCGATCCCGCCGATCGGCGATACCGTTTGCGGAAAATATTCGTCAATCAGGTCTTTGTTCAGGCCCACCGCCTCGAAAATTTGCGCGCCGCGGTAACTCTGCACGGTGGAGATGCCCATCTTGGACATCACCTTCACGATGCCCTTCACGATCGCTTTTGCGTAGTGTGCCTGCGCCTCATCCACAGTCTGGCCTTTCAGCATACCCGTCGTCACAGCGTCTGCCACGGTTTCAAATGCCAGATAGGGGTTGATGGCGGTCACCCCATATCCGACCAGCAGCGCAAAGTGATGCACCTCGGTCGGTTCGGCACTTTCCAGCAGGATACTCAACTGCGTGCGAATTCCCAACCGGTTCGTTTGCGCCTGAAACCCGGATACCGCAAGCAGTGACGGAATGGCCGCATGTTTCTCATCCACGCCCCGATCAGAAAGGATAAAGATGGTGCATCCCTTGCGGAACTGGGCATCCAGCTCGGCATACATCCGCTTCATCGCTTTTTCGATACCCTTGCCGCCCTCCGCCACGTTATAGAGGATGGAGATGGTACAGGGCTTGAAGCCTTCGCTGTCCAGCGCCTTCACACGCGCCAAATCCGCGTCGGTCATAATGGGGTTCGGCAACCGCAATTGGCGGCAGCTTTGCGGCGAAGGAGCCAGCAGGTCGCCTTCCGAGCCGATGTACACACGTGTGGAGGTGACAATTTCCTCACGAATGGCATCAATCGGCGGGTTGGTAACCTGAGCGAACAATTGATGAAAATAGTCGTACAGCAGCTGCGGGTGATCCGACAGCACCGCCAGCGGCAGGTCCGCGCCCATCGCGTTAGTGGGCTCCATGCCTTTCTCCGCCATGGGGATCATGACTTTTTGCACCTGTTCATAGGTGTATCCGAAATTCTTCTGCAGCTGCCACAGTGGCGTTTTCAGCTCCGGAAGCGGTTCAGGGCTTGCCGGAAGGTCCTCAATGTTCAACTGTAACTGCTTGATCCAACGGGAATAGGGATACATTGCAGCCATGTGGCTTTTAATTTCCGCATCGCTGATCACCCGACCCGCTTCCATATCTACCAGCAACATCCGTCCGGGGCGAAGGCGTTCCTTGTACAGTACCTTCTCCGGGGGAATATCCAGCACGCCGGTTTCGCTGGCCATAATCAGCATATCATCAGTTGTTACGCAGTAGCGGGCGGGCCGCAGGCCGTTTCGGTCCAGCATGGCCAGCGCCTGTACGCCATTGGTAACCGCCATCGCCGCCGGACCGTCCCACGCGTCCATCACGTGGCTGTGGAATTCGTAAAAAGCGCGCAGTTCCGGCGTAAGCGTGGTGTTTTTCTCCCACGGTTCGGGAATCATCATCATCGCGGCATGCGGCAGGCTGCGGCCGGAAAGCAGCAGGAACTCCAGCGCATTATCAAACATCGCGCTGTCGCTGCCGTCGTCGTTTACAATGGGAAACACTTTTCGAACATCATCGCCGAATATATCGGTATGTACATTGCTTTGCCGGGCAATCATCCGTTTCTGATTGCCCAGAATCGTGTTGATCTCTCCGTTATGGATGGTGTAGCGGTTGGGATGCGCGCGCTCCCAGCTGGGGAAGGTATTGGTGGAATAACGGCTGTGCACCAGCGCCACCGCGGTCTGGAAATCCAGGTCGCTCAAATCAAGGTATAATTCCCCCACCTGCCGGGCTTGAAGCATCCCTTTATACACAATGGTACGACAGCTGAGGCTGGCCGCGTAAAAATCCCCGGGTTGCGCGTTATCACTGTAACGCAGGCGGCGTTCGGCCGTTTTACGAATCAGGTACAGCCGTCGTTCAAAAACCGTATCGTCGTTCATATCCGCGCTTTTCTGGATAAACGCCTGCCGGATTTCAGGCATGCAGTCCAGCGCCGTTTTCCCCAGCGTTGAAGGGTTAACCGGAACTGTACGCCAGCCCAGAAAATTCTGCCCATGTTCCGCCACAATCTCTTCGAAAGTGTTTTCGATTACGGCGCGACGTTCAGGGTCCTTAGATAAAAAAAGCATGCCTACGCCATACGCACCGGGCGCGGGCAATACCATATTTTCCAACGGGCAAATTTTTCGGAAGAACGTATCGGGAAGCTGGGTCAGGATGCCGGCACCGTCGCCTGTGTCCGGTTCCGCCCCCGTGCCGCCGCGATGGGAAAGGTGATTCAGCACCTCCAGCGCGTCGGTCAGCACCTTATGGGAACGAACCCCTTTAATGTTTGCCAGCATTCCGATACCACATGCGTCATGCTCATATTGCGGCGAATACAGCCCCTGCTGTCGAGGCAACTCCAAGTCTTTCATGCTTCATCCTCCGCTTGCGTCGGTCTGAGAAAAGGGTGTTAAAAATGGCGCTCGCCAGCGAATCTTGTGTGTATTGAGCGTCAGTGTATTATAGCATCGTTTCGCAAAGAGTGACAAGAGCGGAACAGAGGAAGAACAAAGGCTGCTTCTGTACTTTGGGTGTTTTTTACTACGATAGTATTGACTTGAGAACGTTTCGCTGTACAATAAAAAAGAAGTTGGATGGCAACATCCACACGAAGTAGAGGCGCGGTTGACAAGAGTACCCCGCGGGAGCCCCACGTCGGGCAGAGAATGCGGGTAAAAGGGTCAATCGCCGAAACGCGGCCCCAGACGAGCGGGTCGGCGTTGGGCGACGGGACAACATCCCTTCGACTGTCACGGTTTCGACCGTGGAGCGCTATTCGTATCGGGTTCTTCTGTTTGTATAAGCAGCAGGATACGGCGAAGGCGCAGCCCTTCGCTTTTTTCATACCTGTGGGATAATGTAAGAGGAGGCTGACCATTCATGAAGAAACTCATCACGATTCTGCTCGCCCTCACCCTCTCCCTGTTTACGTTCTCCGCTCTGGCGGAAGGCACGCTGCGCGTAGGCATGGAATGTAATTATGCACCCTTTAACTGGACGCAGGCCGAACCCAGCGAATTTACCGTACCCATTGAAGGCGGCGCCGGTTATGCCGACGGTTACGACGTACAGATTGCCAAAAAGATCGCCGAAGGGCTGGGGAAAGACCTTGTGATCGTTAAAACCGAATGGGACGGCCTGCCTCCCGCGGTTACCAGCGGCGCAATCGACGCGATCATCGCCGGAATGAGCCCCACCGAAGAACGCAAGGCAACGTTGGATTTTACCGATGCTTATTACACCAGCGAACTGGTTATCGTAGTAAAGAAAGACGGCGCGTACGCCGCTGCCACCAAACTGGCCGACCTCACCGGTGCTTCGATCACCGCGCAGCTGAACACCTTCCATTACACAGTGATTGACCAGATCCCCGGGGTGAATAAGCTGCCCGCAATGGATACCTTCCCCGCTATGATCGTTGCTCTGCGGAGCGGCGCCATTGACGGCTACGTTGCCGAGCGGCCGGGCGCGGAAGCCGACACCACCGCCAATCCGGATTTGACCTACGTGAAGTTCGCGGACGGACAGGGCTTCCAGGCTTCCGAATCCGATGTAAGCGTCGCGGTCGCGCTGAACAAGGGCAGTGATCTGGTCGCCCCCATCAACCAGATTCTTGCCGGAATTGATCAGGAGACCCGCACCCAGATGATGCTGGACGCAACCGCACGCCAGCCGCTGGCCAGCGGCAACTGATTCTCCCTCGCATACGCTGGGGAACGTGCGCTGTTGCGCGCGTTCCCCGTACTTTGTTTTCGGAGGTTTGCCATGCAACTGCCCACATCGTTCTTTGGCTGGGTCGGATTCCTGCTGGATAAATACGGTTCCCTGTTCCTTCAGGGCACAGGGATGACCCTGCTGATCTCGCTGACCGGCACGGTCATCGGCTTTCTGATCGGACTGTTGGTCGCCATCCTGCGCACGATCCCGGTGACCCGGCGCATGCCAACCCCCGTGAAGGGGCTCAAGCATGTGCTTAATGTGCTGCTGAGCATCTACATCGAAGTTTTCCGCGGCACGCCAATGATCGTGCAGGCAATGGTAATTTACTACGGCGCCATGCAGGCCGGCATCATCGGACGTGGCACTCCGATCCCCATGGTGGCGATCTTCATCGTATCTATCAATACCGGCGCTTATATGGCGGAGATTATCCGCGGAGGCATCATCAGTGTGGACAAGGGGCAGAAGGAAGCGGCGCACGCTATCGGCATGAGCCACTGGCAGAGCATGGTCGGTGTGGTGCTTCCCCAGGCCGTGCGCAACATCATGCCTTCCATTGGCAACGAGTTTGTCGTCAACATCAAGGATTCCAGCGTGCTGAACGTGATTGCGGTCAGCGAACTGTTTTTTATGAGCAAATCCGCCGCAGGCACCTACCTGCGCTATTTCGAGGTATTCACCATCACGGCGGTTATTTATCTGGTGCTTACCTTCACCGTTACGCGCCTGCTCCGGTTGGTGGAGCGCAAAATGGACGGCAGCAACACCTATACCATCTGCGGTTCGCAAAGCGACAGCCAGAGCGTGATTACTGTAACAGAAACCAATGTGGAGGAGGGCTGAGCCATGCCAGACAACAAACCCGTTCTGGAGATCAGCCATCTGATGAAGCGTTTCGGTGACCACGTAGTGCTTTCGGATATCTCCTTCACCGTCGGGCAGGGGGATGTTACCTGTATCATCGGGGCCAGCGGGTCGGGAAAAAGCACGTTGCTGCGCTGCGTCAACTTTCTGGAAGAGCCCAGCGGCGGGCAGATTCTTTTTCACGGTAAAGACGCGGAAACCCAGTGGAAGCGCGCCGAATATCACGCCAAAATTGGCATGGTTTTTCAATCCTTCAACCTGTTTAATAACATGACGGCATTGGAAAACTGCGTATACGGGCAGGTGCGGGTGCTGCACCGCGACCGGAAAGCCGCCACGGAAAACGCCATGCGTTATTTAGCCAAAGTCGGTATGGACCCCTACCGTAATGCCCGCCCGGCGCAGCTTTCCGGCGGCCAGAAACAGCGCGTGGCGATTGCCCGCGCGCTGGCGATGGAGCCGGAGGTGCTGCTGTTTGACGAGCCGACCAGCGCGTTGGACCCGGAAATGGTTGGCGAGGTGCTGGGCGTGATGCGTGATCTGGCCAACGGCGGTTTGACCATGCTGATCGTCACCCATGAAATGAGTTTCGCGCGGGATGTGTGCAGCCGCGTCATCTTTATGGATCAGGGGCTGATCGCCGAAGAAGGCACGCCGCAGGAAATGTTCACCAATCCCAAACAGGCGCGCACGCGGGAGTTTTTAAGCCGCGTGCTGGCCCGCTGACTCAACGGTTAGGGTCAGCCTTCTCCATCTTTCCCAAGTCCATCATGTTCGGTAAATCCATCCATAGTCACAGCCGAAACGTTCGCAAATTGCAACCGAACCAAACAAAAAAACGGCGCGACGATGCTTCCGATCCAGAAGCATCGCCGCGCTTTCTTCATCTGTCAGTATGTTCAGCCAACCCGAACCGCTTCGCCGTTCAAACGCAGCATAACGGGTTCCCCGCTGATGTGAGTAAGCCTTGTGCCCTGCGCGTCCACCGCTACGCCGATGCAACTTCCGCGATAGTGCAGCCGGAACGAATACCCCTTCCAGCCTAAAGGCAACGCGGGCGACAGGGCAAGGCCCTTTTCATCCAGCGACAACCCCGCGAAGCCCCGCAACACGCACAGGTACGACCCGCCCATATTGGCCGTATGCAAGCCGTCCCGTGTGTTGCCGTGCGCGTCGCCCCAGTCCAGATCGACCGTTTCGGCAAACAGTTTTTCCGCTTCTCCCTTTAGCCCCAGCCGCGCAGCCGCCATAGCGAATACGCAAAGGGACAGCGAGGAATCGTGCGTAGTGACTTTCAGGTAGTATTCGTAGCTCCTGCGAACCGTTTCGGCGTCGGCGGTGCCGGGAAACAGCAGATGGGCCAGCACCGTATCGGCCTGCTTGCAAACTTGATACCGGTATAAAAACAACGGGTGATAATGCAGCAGCAACGGATAATTTCCTTTCGGGATGCTGTGCAAATCCAACACCGCTTTTTGCAGGAAGGAATCATCCTGCGCGCTAATCCCAAGCTTTTCGTCGTGTGGAAAGTACATCAGTTCGGCAGCCTGCTTAAAATCGTTTAGTTCCGCGTCGTTTACGCCGGTCGCTTCCCGCACATGCGCGTCAGCACCGCATTCCGCAAGGGCGTTTAATACCCGTACAGCGCCCCGCAGATTATACTGCGCGGTCGCGTTGGTATAGAAGTTGTTATTCACAAGGCAGGTGTACTCGTCCGGTCCCGTCACGCATTCGATGCGGAAGCCATCCTCCCCCATGTGCCCCAGTTCCAGCCAGAAGCGCGCAGTTTCCACCAGCACTTCCGCCCCATGCTCCGCCATAAACGATACGTCCCCGGTCGCATCCCAGTATTGCAGGAATGCATAGGCAATATCGCCGTTGATGTGGTATTGCGCCGTGCCCGCCGGAAAATAGGCCGAGCATTCGTCGCCGTCGATGGTGCGCCAGGGGAAAAGAGCGCCCTTGGCAAACCCCAGCGACCTGGCGTTAGCGCGCGCGCGGGGCAGGATGCCGCAACGGTACAGTAGCATCCGCTTCGCCCTTTCCGGGTCTGTCCACAGAAAAAGCGGCAGCACGTAAATTTCGCTGTCCCAGAAAGTATGACCCTCGTATCCCTCTCCGCTTAGCCCTTTGGCGGCAACGTTGCTTACTCCATCCGTACCGGTGGATTGCAGCAGCTCGTACAGGTCGTAATCCATCGCTTCCTGCAGCGCGCCTCCACCGCGAATTTCCACCCGCGCGTTCTGCCAGAAATTGCTCAGATAGTCCCGCTGCTCCGTAAGCAGCGTATCAGCCCCCAGCGACAGGCATTCCGCAAGCCCGGCTTGCGCCGCCAGCGCAGGGTTTTCCGCCCGGCGACTGTCCGCATAACAGGCATACGTTTCCAGTTCTACGCTTTCGCCGGGCTTCAGCATTCCGGAAAAAGCGGTTTCCGCCATCAGGTCGGTATGGGTGCGTATGGCTTTCCAGTGGCATCGATAGGCGGTCCGGCAGGCAAGCGTCAGCCCGGAACGCAGGGTACGCGCCTCTGCGCAGGCTTCTCCGCCTTCAAAACGGACGTTGCGAACCGTCAGGCATTGCAACGGTTCCGCAGCCACACGCGGATCGTTCGCGGCGGCGTGGTTGCGCACATCCGCATTCAGCTCGGCAGACAGGCGAATTCCGCCGGAATAATCCAGCGATTCCACGCGATACCGCATCCAAAACAGCCCGGGATGGCGAAAGGATGCCATCCGCGTGATTTTCACCCGCAATGTGCCCTGCGCGCTATGCCACAGGCACTCACGCACGGTAACGCCCGCCTCCATATCCAGCGTCTGCCGCCGTTCTTCCACCGTATCTGCGAACATGGAGAAAGCTGTTCCCTCCGCCCACAGCCGTACAGTCTGCGTATCCGGTACGTTCACCATTACCTGCTGCGTTTCCGGAAAACCGTACAGTTTTTCGCCGTAGCGAATATCTTTGATTTCGTAAAACGCGTTCAGGTAGGTGCCGCGGATACTGTCTACACCCTCAACCGCGCCTTCTTCGGGCGCGTTTCGCACCCCAAGGTATCCGTTTGCGTTATGAAAAAGCGTTTCCAGGCGCGCAAAATTATCACGCGACCAGGTTTGGGTTCTCTTCACGGGTAATTACTCCTTCACCGCGCCGGAAGTGATGCCGGACACGATTTGCTTTTGAAACAGCAGCACGATCGCAAGCGTGGGAACGATCACGATCACCGTTGCTGCCGTGATCTCGCCCCACAGGATGGTAAACTGCGTGCGCAGTGAGTTGATGGCGACCGGCACCGTCTGGTATGCCTTCTCGGAATTGAGGGTAAGGGTCAGTAAATACTCATTCCAGGCGGAGATAAAGGTCATGATCGCGGTGGTGAACACACCGGGCGCAGCCATGGGGAAAATAACCTTCCAAAGAGATTGCCACTGCGTGCATCCGTCGATACGGGCTGCTTCCTCCACGGAAAGCGGTATTCGTTTAAAATGCGCCACCATAATCCATACCGCCAGCGGCAGGGTGATGCTGGAGTACGCCATCGTTACCCAGTAACTATTAAGAATCTTCAACTGATAGAACATGTTGAAAATCGGGCCGACGATAATCATCTGCGGAAACATCGAGATGCCCAAAATCAACGACATCAATGCCGTCTTGCCGCGGAAATGGCACCGCGCGATAACATACGCGGACATGGAAGCGACCAGCACCACATAAACGGTCGTAATCCCGCTTACAATCAGGCTGTTAAGCACCGAGTGCAGTATCCCTTTTTGCACAACCGTAACATAGTTACCGCCCGTCGGGTGAACCGCCACGATCCGAAAGGCCGTATCCGCCCCATAAATTTCACTGCCCGGTTTAAAGGACGTTACCAGCACCCATAAAAAAGGAAAGAGGTTGATAAAGATAAAGCAGGCGATCAGCACCCACATGAACGTCCGACCGATTTTCCGCCTTTCCCTAACCGTCTGGTTATCGCGCTTGTTGGCAGGTATTGCGGTCATATGGCTCTCCCCCTTCCTTATTCGTGAATCAGTTCCGCGCCGAGGATTTTCACATACACAAAGGCAATCAGCGCCACCAGCGCAAACATTGCCACCACAATCACCGAACCGTATCCGTAGTTGCTTTGCCCAATCATCATTTTGTAGGCGTATATGGACAGGGTTTCCGGCG
This sequence comes from Bacillota bacterium, assembly GCA_023395615.1. GTDB lineage: Bacteria > Bacillota > Clostridia > Christensenellales > Aristaeellaceae > CAXXOK01. The sequence goes on along the minus strand of JAEWYP010000051.1, from coordinate 9,815 downwards.
TACCTTTCGTAAGCACCGCGATCAGGTCGTATACGCGGAAAGCGTCCAGCGTGCGGAAAAGCAGCGCCACCAGCATACTGGGTTTCAACAGCGGCAGGGTAATCCGGGTGAACGTTTTTACCGCGCTTGCGCCATCAATGGCGGAAGACTCATACAGCCCCTGATCGATCACCTGCAACCCTGCCAGCAGAAGCAATGCCATATAAGGCGTCGTCTTCCACACATCCGCCAGGATCGCGCTGAACATCGTGCCCCCGGCGGTGGTCAGCAGCAGTTGCGGCGAAGCAATGATGCCCAGTCTGGTGAAAATCATGGCGACCACGCCGCTGGTGCCATCGTACAGGTAGCACCAGATCAGCGCCGATACCGCCGTGGGGATCGCCCACGGAATCAGCGCGGTTGTGCGCACCAGCCCGATGCCGCGCATCGCTTTGTTCATCACCAGCGCAAGCGCCATGCCCAGTACCAGCTCCACCGAAACGGAGATCAGGGTAAATACAAATGTATTGCCTGTTGCCTGCCCGAAACGGGCATCCTGAAACAGGCGCGTATAATTATTAAAACCGATATAATTACTGGTAATCAAACAGGTCTGCATCTCGTCCAGCAGTTGCGGCCCTTTGGTTACGATGCGCAGATCCGGATACTTCTGCGCCAGTGTGTTAATCGTCTGCCGCGTTTGTGCCAGCAGGGCGGTAATATCGTTTCCGGTACCGGCTGAAAGCGTGATCGTTTTTTCAGCGTTTCCGTACAGCGTTTTCTGGTCGGTGAAAGTCTGCTTCAGGTTGGTCAGCATCTGCTGATCCGTCGCGTCCACGGCAGCCTCGTCCTTACCCAGATAATACGCAAGGTAATCGCAATCCTCCGTATACAGCGAGGCGTTCAGCATCGCCCCGGTATAGAGCGCGTTTTTATCCTGTTTATTCGTCTGGTAGTCGAAAAGCGTATACACGAACGACGAAACGATCGGGTATAACGAAAACACCGACACCAGCAAAAGCAACGGCAGTATAAATAAGAATTCCTTCCACGTCATCCTTCGCTGCATAAGCCTGTACCTCCGACGTTCCGATACGGGAAGGGCCGCCGGGCGCTCACCTGCGCCCGACGGCCCGGTCGCGTCCTGTTTACTGCGCCAGAGCAGCTTCAACGGCCGTAACGGTCGCATCCAACTCGGCACTGCCGCTCAGATACGGGTAGATCGCCTGCTGCAGAGCGTCGGAAACCTTGGAGTATTCCGCGCTCACAGGTCGCGCGATGGTGGTTTTCAGCGCATTCTGGAAGCCGACCATGCTCAGGCGCTCGTCAGCCTTCAGGATCCGCTCGTCGGTCAGCATCTTGTTCAGGCCCGGCAGATAGCCGCCCTTTTCGCTCATGATGACCTGACCTTCTTCACTGTTAAGGAACTTCATAAAGGCAAACGCGCCTTCGGGGTTCTTGCTGTTCTTGTTGATGCCCAGAATCCAGCCGCCCACGGTGGAGCCGCCCGGCAGGGGCGCAACCGCGACCTGATCGTTCTTGATGGTTCCGTCGCTCTTGATGGAGCCCCACATATACGGCCAGTTGCGGGCGAATACGCTCTCGCCCTTGATGAAGCTGTTGGCGGTTTCGCCTTCGGTGTAATTCAGGATATTCTCCGGTACGGCTTTGGAGGTGGTGAACTTCTTCATCGTTTCCAGACCGCCCTTGATGTCCTTCCAGTTCGAGGTAAACTCATTGGCGTTGCAGACGAGGCCTTCGTACAGCGACGACTGGAACACGATCCCCGTGGTGGTACCGCCCTGTCCGGCGTATTTCTCCGCCATGGCCAGCAGATCGTCCCAGATGTACTTGCCGGCGACCAGCTTATCCGCGTCGTCCTTGCTCACGATATCGGTGCGGAAGTAGAGCAGTCCAAGGTCCGGGAAGAACGGCAGTACATACTGTTTACCGTTGTAGTTGCCGGACGCCATGGAGCCCGCGTTATAATCCGCAACGTTCAGACCCGCATCTTCCAGCATCATGTCCAGCGGCTGGATATAGCCGGAAGCCGCGAATTCACCGGCCCACACCACGTCCATCGAGATCACGTCATAATCGCTGCTGCCCGCCTTCAACGAGGTCGTCAGCTGCTCGCGCATTGCTCCGGAATCGTTTGTCATGTCTACCCACTCGACTTTGTAGTCGCTCTGGGAGGCGTTAAACGCATCCACAACCGCCTGTGTAGCCGGGGTCGGGTCTGCCTGCGCGGCAAACTTGATCGTTACGGGTTCGCCAAGCGCCGCGGTCACACTCAGTACCAGCGCGAAGCTTAACAGAATCGCCAACATCTTTTTCATGGTATTCCCTCCTAAAATCGTTCTGTTCCGGAAGATCGTTTCTTCTCTCCGGTTTCTATGGATATCATATTCTGTTTCAACGAATACGTATTCTATATTTTTGTTGTTTATGCTATAATTCTGATATATGTGCCCTTGCCTTTGGAATCTTCTCTCGAAAAGGTCGCACCATAGTGCCATGCGCTTCGGGAAAGGAGCGATCCGAATGGATGAAAATGAGCTCGCGCAGCGGGCGCGCTATTTTCATTATACCACCCGCCTGCCGGTTTTCTGGTACCGCATGGGTCATCTGGTTTCCGCCCTGCCCGCGCAGCCAGAATTGACCGGTGCGATGCTTGGCGAGGAGAACCTTCCACTATCCGGGTTGAAACTTGATGCGGCCGTAAGCGAACCAACCGTTGCGGAAAACGCTTACGCGGAACGTTTTTTATATCTGCCCTGTGAAACAGACGAGCTGCTGCTTTGCGGCCCCTTCTGCGCCGATACGTTTATCCACAGCGACCTTCTGCAGCTGGTACGCTCCCTGCGCTTGCCGCTTGACAAGCAGGAGCAGCTGACCGCGCATTATTCGGCATTGCCCCGTTTTTCCGAGATGAACGTTTATTACACCGGCCTGTTTTTTCGGCGTACCTTTCTGGGTGAAACACCACCGGTTCTGCCACAGGCAGATTTACCCACCGACGAGGACCTCGCTCAGCGCTTCTATCAAAACGCCTACCGCAACCGAATGTCAATGTTCCAGCATCCCCCTTACTTTTTTGAGCAGGAGATTACCCGCCAGATTATCCACGGCAACCGGGAGCACGCCATGGAACTGCTGGCAGAGTTGAATAAGCTGACGCGCGCAACCCTTGCGGATACGCCGCTACGATCGCTTAAAAATTCGCTGATCGCCTCCGTTACGCTGTTTACCCGCGCGGCCATCACAGGCGGGGTGCCCAGCGACGAAGCCTTCACGATGAGCGACAGCTTTATCCAGACCATCGAAAAACAAAACGACCTGCGCTTTCTGTCCACCATTGAGGAAGCGATTATCCTCCGCTTTATCGACCGGGTGGAGCGCACGCGCAAACAGCGTTACTCCCGTCTGGTCCGCCAGACCTCCGCCTATATCGACGAACACCTGTCCGAGCCGCTGGATACCGCCTCCATCGCCACTGCTGTTTTTGTTCACCCGGATTACCTCTCCCGCCGCTTCAAGCAGGAAACCGGAGAGGCCCTGCACCGCTTTATCCTGCGCCGTCGGGTGGAAGAAGCCTCGCATTTTATGCGGTACGGCAACGATTCCATTCCGGATATCGCGGCATTTTACCAGTTCTCCTCTCAAGGGCATTTTACAGCGGTGTTCAAGCAGTTTATGGGGTATACGCCACGGCAGTACCGGGAATTGTAAGCCTGTAAATTTAACGTAAAGTAACCGCGTGCGCCACTTTTCGCGGTTTGCGGCCTTTGCGCAATTTTACGTGGATTTAACATGCCGCATACGCGCCCGTTACACGCTTTTTATATCCTGTTCTTGTATGAGGGGATGAGCGCGGCGCAAGGGCCGAAACCGGGGCTGATCGCACTTGACCTGCTCGTACGGCAAACGGGAACGCGGCATGATTTTTAGCGGCGTGATGAAGGAGCACTCATGAGCAAGATTGAAATCAAGGAGCTTAACCTGTACTACGACGATTTTCACGCATTGAAGAACGTAAACCTGTCGATCGGTGAAAACAGGATTACGGCATTCATCGGCCCCTCGGGCTGCGGAAAATCCACGCTGCTCAAAACCCTGAACCGCATGAATGATTTAGTTCCCGGCTGCCATATAACAGGAAGCGTCGCTTTGGATGGCGAAGATATTTATAGCAACATGGACGTTAACCTGCTGCGCAAACGCGTCGGCATGGTGTTCCAGAAGCCGAATCCCTTTCCCATGAGCGTTTACGACAACGTCGCCTACGGTCCCCGTACGCACGGAATGCGCCGAAAGGCCATGCTGGACGAAATCGTGGAAAAATCACTGGTGGATGCGGCAATCTGGGACGAGTTAAAAGATCGACTGCATAAAAGCGCCCTGGGCCTGTCCGGCGGTCAGCAACAGCGGTTGTGTATCGCCCGCGCGCTGGCCGTGCAGCCCGAAGTGCTGCTGATGGACGAACCCACCAGCGCACTGGACCCCATCTCCACCGCGAAAATTGAGGAGCTGGCCCTGCAGCTGAAGAAAGATTACACGCTGGTGATGGTCACCCATAATATGCAGCAGGCCGTACGCGTAAGCGACTGTACCGCATTCTTTCTGTTGGGTGAAGTAGTGGAATACGGAGATACGGAAAAATTGTTCTCCATGCCGGTGGATAAGCGCACCGAGGATTATATCACGGGGAGGTTTGGTTGATGAAAAACCGTTTCGACGAGCAGGTGGACATCCTCAACGCGCAGATGATCGAAATGGGAGCCATGATCGAAACAACCATCGAAAACGCGTGCGACGCACTCCAGACTGCCAACCTGCCCAAAGCGCGAGAAATTATTGAAGCGGATTCCCGTGTGGATCGTAAAGAGCGTGAAATCGAAAGCCTGTGCCTGAGGATGCTGTTAACGCGGCAGCCCGTGGCACACGACCTGCGGGTTGTGTCCTCCGCGCTGAAAATGATAACGGATATGGAGCGGATCGGCGACCATGCCGCCGACATCAGTGAGATCGTTACTTTTATGGATTATTCCGCAGCCATGCAACCGGAACACTTCGGCGCCATGTCCCGCGCAGCGATTGAAATGGTTCACCGCGCCATCGACGCGTACGTTCGTCAGGACGTTCAGTTGGCCCGTGCGGTCATCGCCAGCGACGATACGGTAGACGAACTGTTTGTAGACGTGAAACGGGAGTTGATCGAACTGCTCAAAGCCGATTCTTCCCGCGGCAGCGAAGCGCTGGATCTGCTGATGATTGCTAAATATTTCGAGCGGATCGGCGACCATGCCACCAACATTGCCGAATGGGTGGAATACTCCGTTACGGGAATCTATAAAGGGGAAGTGCTTCAATGATTCACGTTGTGGAAGACGACGACGGCGTTCGCGAGCTGGAGCTGTACGCACTCCGGCAAGCCGGGTTGGAAGCGGAGGGATTTCCAACCACGGCCGCTTTTCGTGCCGCGCTGGAGAGAACAGTGCCTGCACTGGTCCTGCTGGATGTAATGCTGCCCGGCGAGGATGGCGTCAGCCTTCTGCAGGGCTTGCGGCGCGATCCGCGCACCAAGCGTCTTCCCGTGATTCTGGTTACGGCCAAAGGGGCGGAGATGGATAAGGTACGCGGTCTGGACGCCGGCGCGGACGATTATCTCACCAAGCCCTTCGGCATTATGGAACTGCTGGCTCGGGTACGCGCATTGCTGCGCCGCAGCCAGGAGGCCAAACCCCCGCAGGTACTTACCGTGGGTCGGCTTACGCTGGATCGCGAGCGCCATCTGGTGCTTGCCGCGGATGATAACATTATTTTAACGCATATGGAATTTGAGCTCTTGTCCTTTCTGATGGTGCATACCGGAAAAGCGGTCACGCGCGAAGTGTTGCTGGACGACGTATGGGGCCTCGGTTTTGCCGGAGATACCCGCACCGTGGATGTGCATATCCGTTCTCTCCGTCAAAAGCTTGGCGCCTGCGGCGATATGATCCTCACGGTTCGGGGCGTAGGTTATAAACTGGAGGACGCGCATGCGCAGTAAAGTATTCTGGAGTTTAGTCGGTTTCGCGGTATCCATCGCGCTGCTGCTGTGTGTGTTGTTCACAGGAGGCATGTACGTTTTTTTTAACCAGCAACTTCACAGCCAGCTGATCGAAGCCTCCGATACGCTTGCATCGTTGCTGGACGATCAGGCAGACAAGGTGGTTTTCCTGCAAAACGGCGTTTTCATAGACCGGGTTACGTTGATCGACACAGACGGAACCGTGCTCTACGATAACGAAGCAAACGCCTCGCAGATGGAGAATCACCTCACCCGTACCGAGGTTGCGGACGCAATCCGTACCGGAACGGGCTGGTCCAGCCGTAACAGCACGACGCTGGACGAGACCAGCGTTTATCTGGCCCGAAAGCTTGAAAACGGGCAGATTCTTCGCGTGGCGGGCACGCAGAAAAACGTGCTTTCCCTGCTGCAGGGCACAATTGGCTGGCTGGCGCTCGGCTTGCTGATCAGCGCGCTGATTGCTTCTCAATTGGCCAGACCGTTAACCAAATCGTTAATTAAGCCTTTTAACGCGATTGATCTGGATCACCCTCTGCAAAGCGACGTATATGAAGAGCTTGCGCCGATGTTACGCCGGATGGATGCGCAAAACCGAAGGATCGCCTCACAGATGCACAATCTGCAACGCCAGCAGGCGGAGTTGAACACCATTCTGAACAGCCTTCGGGAGGGGCTGGTGGTGTTGGACGAACAGCATCGCGTTCTGGCGGTTAACCCCGCCGCCGCCCGCATCCTCGGTGCTCAGGAAAACGAGGACCTCTCCGGTAAACCCCTGCCGGAAATCAATCGGCACGAAACGCTGATGCGGTTGCTTAAAGAAAACGGCGGCGTTGGCGAGCTGAACGCTCTGGGCCGGATTTATCGCGTATCCGCCAGCCTCGCAGGCGAGGATTTGGGGATGGTGCTCCTTTTACAGGATGTAACCGAAGAACGTACTGCAGAGCAAAACCGCCGCCAGTTCAGCGCTAACGTAAGCCATGAGCTGCGCACGCCGCTTACCACCATCAGCGGTTATGCCGAACTGCTGGCAACCGGGTTGGCTAAGCCGGAGGATACTTCCGTACTAGCCGGGAAAATCCAGCAGGAAAGCAAGCGAATGTTATCGCTGATCGAAGATATTATCCGCCTTTCCAAGCTGGACGAAGGCGCCGTAGGCGAAAAACAGCCCATCGACCTGCTGCTTCTGGCACAATCCTGTGCGGCCAAAATGAGCGATATCGCCGATAAGCTGGGCGTTACCGTTTTGGTGGAAGGTGAAAGTGCCGTCGTTCAGGGGGATCGCACCCTGCTGGAGGAGATCGTGGTCAACCTGATTGACAATGCGATCAAGTATAACAAGCGAAACGGTCGCGTATTCGTTACCGTTGAGATGGAAGATAACAAACCGAAATTCACCGTACGGGACACGGGTGTAGGCATCCCGGAAGAGCACCAGCCACATGTGTTTGAGCGGTTTTACCGGGTAGACAAGAGCCGCAGCAAGGAAACAGGAGGTACCGGTCTGGGGTTGAGCATCGTCAAACACGGGGCACAGCTGCACGGGGCGGAAATTACGCTGGATAGCAAACCGGATCAGGGAACCACCATCACCCTGCTTTTCCCGGTACAGAAAGAAAATGCCTGAGTAAAAACGGGGAGGTTGGCCGAAAACCGGCAACCTCCCTTATTGATGCGCGTTAATTCAATACGAGTATTTCTCCGGCCTGGTCGATGGTTTCCAGCGAAGAAAGCGTTACATATAAGTAGGTCGTGCCTCCGATTGTAAAGGGAGTCAGCGTTCCTTCAGCCTGCACCCACGCGCCGTCCGCAGGATATGTTTCCGCCAAGTCCGTCGGCCAGCGCACTTCCAGCCCGATATCGTAGGCTGAGCAGCAATCACCCGGATAGTAACGGTATACCTTGTACTCATCGGTGCCGCTCTCCCCCACTCCGTCGTGGAACGTACCGAAAAGCCCTTCCAGCCGGATCGTTTTCCCCTGATATTCCTCCGGGTTCTTCTCCATCTGCATCAGCTGGAATACAAACGCATTCTCCGTTATGATTAGGTCCGGCACTTTGGGCGGGGATACCGTATCGGCAAATGCGCCGAACGCCGAAAGGCAGAGGATGCCGGCCAGTACAAATGGGATCAAACTCTTTTTCATGCGTTTCTCCTTTGCGTGTCTGGTTTGCGCTTTTCCAAACGGCGCTTTCGTTTCAATACACCATCTTCTACGCGGTGAAACGCTGCATTATTTATCAGGACAGATGAGATGCGGTTTGAGGATGCAAAATGTTTGAGGATATGTTATAATAAAGAGTGTCGGTTTTCAGTACCGATGGAACGTATACGAGGAGGGTTTTTCTTTGGACGACCCGATAGGCGGTCAATTACTGGTTCAGTTTATCCTGATTCTTATCAACGCATTTTTCGCTGCGACGGAGATTGCCGTCATATCGTTAAACGACAACAAAGTCCGTAAGCTTGCCGAGGACGGCGATAAAAAGGCTGCCGTCATGCTGAAGCTTGCCGAGTCCCCCAACGACTTTCTCTCCACCATTCAGGTTTGCATCACCTTAAGCGGTTTCCTGGCCAGCGCCCTGGCAGCGGACAGTTTCGCATCCCGTCTTTCCCAGGCTCTGTACGCCGCCGGCTGGACGTTTTTTTCTCATGAAACGCTCAATACCCTGTGCCTGATCTTTATCACGCTGGTGCTCAGCTATTTCACGCTGGTGCTGGGCGAGCTTACCCCCAAACGGATTGCCATGCAGAATCCCGAAAAAGTCGCGAGGTTCAGCTGTGGCGTGATCGTTTTTGCACAAAAGTTTTTTCGGCCTGTGGTCCGGTTGCTGTCTGGCAGCACCAACCTGATGCTGCGCCTTTTCCATATTCATCCCGGCACTAATAACGATAAGGTGACCGAGGAAGAAATTCGCATGATGGTTGACATCGGCGGCGAAAGCGGCACCATCCAGCAGGATGAACGCACGATGATCGAAAACATCTTTGAGTTTAACAACACGACCGCCGAATCGGTGATGATCCACCGAATGGATGTGGTGAGCATTCAGGTGGACGAAACGTTTGACGAAATCCTTACGACCATCCGGGAATCGGGCCTTAGCCGCTTCCCCGTATACGACGAGGATGTCGACGACATTGTCGGCGTATTGAATACACGCGATTTTCTGCTGAACGCACAGAATGATTCCCCCAAACCAATGAGGGAGCTGCTGCGCCCCGCCTATCTGGTTCCGGAAACGGTTCAGGCGGATACGCTTTTTCGCGATATGCAGAAACGAAAAGTACATATGGCTATCGTGGTAGACGAGTACGGCGGTATGAGCGGTATCGTTACTATGGAAGACCTGCTGGAAGAGATCGTGGGCAATATCTACGACGAATTTGATCCTGCCGAGGAAAGCGAAATCGTACAGATCAGCGAGAACCTGTGGCGCTGTGAAGGCTCGGTTGATCTTGAAACCCTCGCGGAAACGCTGGATATGGAGCTGCCTCTGGACGAAGAGTACGACACGCTCGGAGGCATGGTCCTCAGCTGCTTCTCCACCATCCCGGAGGATGGTTCTAAGCCGGTTGTGGATGTCAACGGCCTGCACATTCAGGTGGAAAATATTAATGAGCACCGGATCGAATCGGCGCTGGTCAGCAAGATCCTCCCCTCTCAGGAGCCGGAGTCGCCCGAGGAGAACCGCTGATGCCAATTTATCGCAACCTGATCTGGGATTTTGATGGTACTCTCTACGACACGTATCCACAGGTCGC
>JAEWYP010000037.1 GCA_023395615.1 Bacillota bacterium | reverse complement strand
GGTACGGCGGCGACCGTGAAGGCCATGACTCCGCGGGAACTTACGGAGATCGGCGCGGAAATCATCCTGAGTAATACCTATCACTTGCACCTGCGCCCCGGCGAGGAGCTGATCCGCGAGGCGGGCGGGCTGCACCGTTTTATGGCGTGGCCGCGCCCGATTTTAACGGACAGCGGCGGGTTCCAGGTGTTTTCGCTGGCGGGCATCCGCAAAATCAAGGAGGAAGGCGTGACCTTCCAAAGCCATCTGGATGGCAGCCGCCAGTTCATTTCTCCGGAAGTGAGCATGGATATTCAGCACGCGCTGGGCAGCGATATTATGATGGCGTTTGACGTGTGCACCGCGTACCCCTGCGACCATGAAACCGCCGAGGCCGCGATGCTGCGTACCCACCGCTGGGCGGCCCGCTGCAAGGCTCATCAGGCGCAGCAGGAGAACGCCGACAGGCAGGCGCTGTTCGGCATCGTGCAGGGCGCGTTTTTTGAGGATTTGCGCATCGAGAGCGCCAAAGCGCTCAGTGATATGGATTTTATCGGCTACGGCATCGGCGGGCTGAGCGTGGGGGAGCCTAAACCCGTGATGTATGGCATGCTGGAAGCATTGATGCCCCATATGCCCACCACCAAACCGCGATACCTGATGGGCGTCGGCTCGCCGGATTGTCTGGTGGAGGGTGTGTTGCGCGGCGTGGATATGTTCGATTGCGTGCTGGCTACCCGCATCGCGCGAAACGGCACCTGCTTTACGCGCAACGGGCGGCTTGTGATAAAGAACGCGACCTACGCCCACGATTTCGGCCCGATTGAGGAAGGATGCGACTGTTACGCCTGCCAGAACTTCTCCCGCGCGTATGTGCGCCACCTGTTCAAGGCCGGAGAGATCACCGGGGCGCGACTGGCGAGCATCCATAACCTGCGCTTTTTACTCCGCCTGATGGAGGAGGTACGGCAGGCGATTGCGGAGGATCGCTTCGGGGATTTTCGCAAGGCGTTCTTCGACCGGTATGATATGAGCCGGAATTTTTAGGAGATGAAACGTATGGAGGTTGCCGCCGCGCTGGTAAGGGATGCGCAAGGGCGGGTGCTGATCGCCCGGCGAAAGGTGGACTCGCGGGGGGAATGGGCGACGCTGGAAGGGCTGTGGGAGTTTCCGGGTGGAAAACGGGAGCCGGGGGAAACCTACGAGGCCTGCGCCGCAAGAGAACTGATGGAAGAACTGGCACTGCCGGTCAGTGGGATGTGGATTGCCGCGGAGATGGAGTATACGGCCGATGGTCGCCCGATCCACTTCGCGTTTGTGGCTGCGCAGGCCGCCACGGAAGCGCTAAAGCTGAACGTGCATTCCGACGCGCGCTGGGTGATGCCGGATCAACTGGGTGATTATCGTTTCTGCCCGGCGGATGCTGCTTTTATCGCGCGGTTCGACTGGACGACGTTTTTTAAGGCTGAAAAATAGGCATGTACGCCGCGTCGCTTGACGGAGTGGGGGTGGGTAAATGTTGGATGTACGGATTGCGACGATGGAGGATCTTGCGCTGCTGCTTCGGTTTGACTGGCACATTGGTGGTCAGGAGTATTCACGGATCATCCCACTGGGTCGCGTACTGCTGGCATATGATGGCGAGCGTTTTGTCGGGTGGCTTCGTTACGGACTCTTCTGGGACGAGATGCCGTTTATGAATATGCTTTATTTCCTGGAGGAGGAGCGTGGCAAAGGCTTTGGCCGCGCGCTGGTAAACGACTGGGAAAATCGGATGCGCGCCGAAGGGTACCGGCGAGTGATGACCAGTACGCAGGTGGACGAGTCCGCACAGCATTTTTTCCGCAAGCTGGGGTACCGTGATACGGGCGCGCTGCTGCTGCCGGAGCAGGCGGCGGAACTGCTGCTGATCAAAACGCTGTAACCGGTTCGCCAGAAAACGCAGAGCGGCAACAGGATTCGGAAAAGTTTGCGCGAATACAGGCTGAGAAGGATAACCTCTCAAGGAGGGGTGAAGCATGAAAACATTGTTTCGCGGCGGTACGATCGTAACCACCGAAGGGATGTACAAAGCCGACCTGCTCGCGGAAGGAGAAAGCATCGCGGCCATCGGGCAAAACCTGCCCGTCGGAGACGCTCGGGTGACGGATGTAAGCGGTATGCTGCTGCTGCCGGGGGCGATTGACGCGCATACCCATCTGGAATGCGTATGCTCCGGCATTAACACCAGCGACGATTATTTTACCGGCACACGCGCGGCGGCCTGCGGCGGGGTCACGACGGTGATCGACTATCTGCTGCAGGAGAAGGGCGAACCGCTGACGCAGACGCTGGCGAAACGCGTTCCCATGGCCGCGGAGAAGGCGGCGGTGGATTTTTCGTTCCATATCGGGGTAAGCGACCTGAGCACGCCGGAACTGCTGGCGTCTGTAAAGAACGCGGTCGCGGCGGGCGTGAGCAGTTTTAAGGCGTATATGGTGTACGATTTCGGCTTGTCCGACGAGGCGCTGTACCGCCTGCTGCTGGAGACGGCGCGGATCGGCGCGCTTGTAACCGTGCATGCCGAAAACCGGGGAATGCTGAACGCGCGCGTGAAAGAATACCTTGCGGACGGTAAAACCGACCCATGGTGGCATTACCGTAGCCGCAGCGAGGAAGTAGCGGCCGAGGCGACCCGGCGCGTGATCGCGCTGGCAAAGGCGGCTAAAGCGCCGCTGTACGTGGTGCACCTTACGGACGAGGACAGCGTTGCCGCCGTGACGCAGGCGAGGGACGAGGGTTTGCCCGTGTTTGCGGAAACCTGCCCCCAGTATCTGAACTTTACGTGCGATGTGTACCGCGGCCCGCGCGCGCAGGATTACGTCTGTTCGCCCGCCATCAAGGGGCGCGCGTCGCAAAGCGCGCTGTGGGCGGGGCTGCTCCGCGGGGACATTTCCACCGTGGCGACCGACCACTGCCCGTTCACCATGGCGGAGAAGGATTACGGCATCCGCCTGCCGGACGGGCGCGCAGGTGATTTTACCACCATCCCCAACGGGTGTGACGGTGTGGAAACCCTGTACCCATACCTGCTTACGCAGGCGAACCTGGGGCGAATCCCGTTTGAGCGCGTGGCGGCGGTCTGCGCCGCCAACCCGGCCAGATTGTTCGGGCTGGCGGACCGCAAGGGTGCGCTGCGGCCGGGGCTGGACGCGGATATCGCTGTGTTTGACCCCCACGTAGATGGCGTGGTGCGCGTGCGGGACCTGCACGGCGCACTGGACCACACCATCTGGGAAAACACGGCGCTGCACGGGCGCGTGACGGCCACCTATCTGCGCGGCGATCTGGTGTACGATCACGGGGATTTTCTGGGGGAGAAGGGCGCGGGCCGCTATCAGAAATGCAATCCCGTTTCGCCGGAATCCCCGCTGTTCGCCTGCTGATAAGGGAGGGTAAAAAAATGAGGATCACCGTACTGGTCGGCAGCCCCCGCAAGGGCGGCAATACCGAAACCCTCGCGGACGCGCTGATTGCGGGCGCGCAGGCGGCGGGCGCGGAAGTGATAAAGTTCTCCGTGCGTGGTAAAAAGATCGCCCCATGCGTAAACTGCGATTATTGCCAGACGCATGACCGCTGCGCTGTAGCGGACGATATGCCGGAGGTGTACGACCTGCTGCTGCATACCGATGCGCTGGTGGTAGCCACGCCGGTCTATTTTTATAACATGTCTGCGCAGATGAAAGCGATTTTCGACCGGTTGCATAACCCGGTCCGGGAGAAATTTCCGATCCGGCTTACCGCGCTTTTGTCCGTATGCGCGGATGATACGCAGCGCGCGTTCGACCCCCTGCGTGCCACAATGGCGGCTATCGAAGGGTATCTGGGCTGGAAACGCGTTGGCGAAGTGACTGTGGCAGGTGTGGAAAAGAAGGGCGACATCGTGGGCCATGAGGCGTTGGCCCGCGCCCGAACGCTGGGGGAGAAGCTGGCTAAGACGGCGCTGTAAATTTTACAACTGTATTGGCCCGGAGGGATCTGGCGGAGGAGCGAATTCTCCGCAAAGAACCGGGCGGCCACCCGGCGCGGCAAGGGCCGACTGCCGGGCGTTTTTTCGTACGCCGGTCCGTTTGGGTACGCTTGCCCAAAACGCCGTAAGCGTGGTATAATCACAATCGGCGTATTGCGCCGTGATTTCGGCCGCCGGGCACTTGCCGGCAGCCAGGATTGAAGGAGAACAAAACCTTGTCTTTAATAGAGATGGTCAAAACGTTTCTTGGCACGAGCAACGAGGCGGAAGTAAAACGCCTTAAGAAAATCGCCGACCAGGTGTTGGCCAAAGAAAATGAATATAAAGCGCTCAGCGACAGCGAACTGCGCGCCAAGACGACTGAGTTCAAGGGCAGGGTACAGGGCGGCGAGAGCCTGGACGATCTGCTGCCCGACGCGTTCGCCGCGTTCCGCGAGGCCGTGTGGCGCGTGGACGGCAAGCGCCTGTTCCCCGTACAGGTCATGGGCGGTATCTGCCTGCATCAGGGCCGCATCGCCGAGATGAAGACCGGCGAAGGCAAAACGCATACCGCCACGCTGCCCGCGTACCTGAACGCGCTGACCGGGCAGGGTGTGCACATCGTTACGGTCAACGATTATCTGGCCAGGTTCCAGGGCGAGTGGATGGGCAACATCTTCCGTTTTATGGGCATGAACGTAGGCGTAATCACCCACGACATGGATAATGCCCAGCGTCGCGCCGCCTATGCCTGCGACGTGACCTACGGCACCAACAACGAGATGGGTTTCGACTATCTGCGCGATAATATGGTGATCCGCGAGGCGGATATGGTGCAGCGCGGGCACGTGTTCGGCATCGTCGACGAGGTGGACTCCATCCTGATCGACGAGGCGCGCACGCCGCTGATTATCAGCGGGCAGGGCGACGAGTCCACCGATATGTACGAAAAGGCTGACCGCTTCGTAAGCCGGTTGAAAAACGAAGAAGACTACACCGTTGAGGAAAAGGATAAGGCGGTTTCGCTGACCGAGCATGGTATTGATCTGGCCCAGCGCGCCTTTGGCGTGGAGAATATCGCCGATCTGGACAACGCCGACCTTTACCACTACATTTTACAGGCGTTAAAAGCCCACGCCATGATGAAGCGCGACGTGGATTACGTGGTGCAGGACGGCGAAGTGATCATCGTGGATGAGTTCACCGGCCGCCTGATGACAGGCCGCCGCTACAGCGACGGGCTGCATCAGGCCATCGAAGCCAAGGAGCATGTGAAGGTGAACCGCGAGAGCAAAACCCTCGCCACCATCACGTTCCAGAACTACTTCCGCATGTACAGCAAAATCAGCGGCATGACCGGTACGGCCAAGACCGAAGAAGAGGAATTCCAGGGGATTTACAACCTGGACGTGGTGCAGATTCCCACCAACATGCCCATGATCCGCATCGACTCCAACGACATGGTGTACAAAACCAAAAAGGGCAAGTTTAACGCCGTGGTGGAGGAAATTGTGAAGCGCCACGCGACGGGCCAGCCCATTCTGGTGGGCACCGTGAACGTGGAAACCAGCGAAATGCTCAGTCACATGATCGACCTGCGCGGCGTGCCTCACGAGGTGCTGAACGCCAAGAACCACGCCCGTGAAGCCGATATTATCGCGCAGGCAGGCTCCGTGGACGCCGTTACCATCGCCACCAACATGGCAGGCCGCGGCACGGATATTCTGCTGGGCGGCAACCCGGACTATCTGGCCCGCCGCAAGATGCGCCAGGACGGCATCGCGGATGAAATCATCATGGAAGCCGTGGGCCATAACGAGGATGTAACGCCGGACGTACTGGCCGCGCGTGCGACCTACAACCGTTATTTTTCCGATTTTAAAAAGGAAACCGACGCCGAACACGAGCGCGTAATGGCGCTGGGCGGCCTGCATATTCTGGGCACCGAACGGCACGAAAGCCGCCGGATCGACAACCAGTTGCGTGGCCGCTCCGGCCGTCAGGGCGACCCGGGCAGCTCGCAGTTTTTCATCAGCCTGGAAGACGATGTGATGCGCCTGTTCGGCAGCGAACGCATCGCGCCGATGGTGGAACGTCTGGGCATGGGTGAGGATCAGCCGCTGGAAGCCAAGATGCTGACCAAGCAGATTGAAACGGCCCAGAAACGTATTGAAGGCCACAACTACGACATCCGTAAAAACGTGCTGCAGTACGACGACGTGATGAACAAGCAGCGCGAACTGATCTACGGCCAGCGCAGGGACATCTTAAAGGGCGACAACATGCGCGAAACCATCGTTGGCATGGTGCACGCGATGATCGATTCCACCGCCGAACGCAACTTTACCGGCGACGGCAGCTTTGACTGGAGTCTGGACGCGGCGAAGGAATATCTGGAGCGCCTCTGCCTCAAGCCCGGCACCTTTGACCAGTACGCCGATCGCCTCAAGGACATGGACGAGCCGGACGAATTTACCAAGCTGCTTTATCAGGACGCGGAAGCGTTTTATGCGGAGCGGGAAGAGCTGCTGTCGGCGCTGGGCATCGATATGCGGGAGTTTGAGCGTGTGGTGCTCTTAAACGCGATCGATCGCCACTGGATGGATCACATCGACGCGATGGACGATCTGCGCGATGGGATCGGTCTGCGCGCGTACGGCCAGCGCGACCCCGTGCAGGAATACCGCGCGGAAAGCTACGACATGTTTAACGACATGGTGCATATGATCCGGGAGGACACGGTGCGTCGCCTGTTCCAGAGCCGCGTAGAGCGCCTGCCGGAACGGCACAAGGCCGTGGATGTGTCCAAGACCCAGGAAGGGTTCTCCGGCGGCGGCCAGAAGCAGCCCGTTAACACCAACGGACAGGTGAAGGCCAGCGGCGCGCCGACCAACAAGAACCAGCCCGGCGCGGTAGGCCGTAACCAGCCCTGCCCCTGTGGCAGCGGTAAAAAGTACAAACACTGCTGCGGTAAAAACGCGAATTGAGGCCAAGTTTGATACGGGCGGGAGAATCGCGCGTCTTCCCGCGCAGCGCTTCTTTGGTTTCCGGGAAGGGTATCTCCCCTTCCCCCTGCAGTTGACTGCCTGCGGCGACAACGCGCAAATCGGGAGTATCCCCTTTGAAGGAGAAATGATATGGTCGATACCGAACAATACCAACTGGAGCTGGAAACGCTGCGGGACACCATCAACAAGGCGGCGGACGCATTGCACCTGCCGCAGCTTCAGGAAGAATTGTCTGAACTGAAGGAGGAGATGAACTCCCCGGAGTTTTGGAACAATTTGGAGCGCTCCACCGAGGTAAACCGCCGCGTAAGCCACATCGAAGGCCGCCTGGGCCATGTGAAACGCCTGCACGACCGCTGTGACGATGTGGAAGCGATGCTTTCGCTGCTAAAGGAAGAACCGGACGAGGAAATCGGCCGGGAATGCGAAACCGAACTTACCTCCCTGCGGGAGGATGCGGACGCGTTGGAACTGGAATCCCTGATGCGCGGGGAATACGACGACTGCGACTGCGTATTAAGCCTGCACGCGGGCGCGGGCGGTACCGAGGCGCAGGACTGGACACAGATGCTGTACCGCATGTATACGCGGTACTGCGAGCGGATGGGCTTTAAAGTAACGGTAAACGATATTCTGGAGGGTGACGAGGCAGGGCTGAAAAGCGTCACATTCCGGGTGGAAGGCGATAACGCGTACGGCTACTTGCGCAGCGAGCGCGGCGTGCACCGGCTGGTGCGTATCAGCCCGTTTGACGCGAATGCCCGGCGGCATACCAGCTTCAGCTCTCTGGACGTGGCCCCTATCCTTGCGGATGAGGGCAAGTTTGAAGTGAATATGGAAGAGGTGCGTATCGACACCTACCGTTCCGGCGGCGCGGGCGGTCAGCACGTAAACCGCACCGACTCCGCCGTGCGTATGACGCACATCCCCACGGGCACGGTGGCGCAGTGCCAGAACGAGCGCTCCCAGATCCAAAACCGCGAGGTCTGCCTGCAAATCCTGCGCAGCCGCCTGCTGGAACTGCACATCCGCGAGAAGGAAGAGCAGATGGCGGATATCAAGGGCGAGATGAAGAAAATCGAGTGGGGCAGCCAGATCCGAAGCTATGTTTTTCAGCCCTACACGATGGTGAAGGATCATCGGACCGGCTACGAAGTCGGCAATGTGGACGACGTGATGGACGGAAATCTGTCCGGCTTTATCACGGCGTACCTGAAAATGCAGTGAGAAAAATGATGGATCATCAATTGGAACCCATGGCGGATTTTTTCGCCCGGCGGGTGGATGGATACGACGAGCATATGCTGGAAAACGTACCGGGTTGCCGAACGGGCTATGCCGAACTGGCCGCGCGCCTGCCCGGCAAGGTGGAAACACTGCTGGACCTCGGCATCGGAACCGGGCTGGAACTTGCTGATATTTTTCGCAGGTTTCCGGAGGTGCGGGTAACGGGCGTAGACCTGTGCCAGGAGATGCTGGCCGAATGTTCTCGAAAATACCCCGGCAAACGGATGACCCTGATCTGCGGGGATTATACCCGGCTGAAGCTGGGCACGGAAGCGTTTGACGCGGCGGTTTCGTTCGAGACGCTGCACCACCTGACGCCGGCAGAAAAGCGTACGCTGTACCGCGGTGTCTGCGAAGCGCTGAAGAGGGGCGGCGTATACCTGCAGGGTGATTACAACGCCCTTGACGATGCGGAGGAGGCGGAGTTCCGCCATCGGTTTGATCTGCTTTGTCAGGAGGAGAAGGTGGAGAAAGGCGCGCTGGTGCATTTCGACACACCGCTGACCGCCGCGCATGATTGCACCCTGCTGCTGCAAGCGGGTTTTTCCTCTGCGGAGGCGGTTTGGCAGAATGACCATACGGTGCTGATCGTCGCTAAAAAGGCTGAAGTGTAATCGGAAAGGGGCGTGCGTGAAGTGACGGATGCCGGAAAAGCGCGGCAGAATGGGGCCGCCTCTGGCGGACACTCGGCAGCCTATGGGCGCGGCGGCCGCCGCGCTTCTTTTTTTCTGTGCTTTTTCGCCGGTCTGCTGCTGTCACTGGCGGCGCTGACCGGATCGGTCGTTTACAACGCAACCCGGCTGGATCTGTTTGAAGAAGGGCTGGATCGTTACGTGGTCGCAAACGGAACGCTGAGCCGGAATGACGCGGAACGGCTGGCGGTCGAAACGATCGGCTACCTGACCGGGGACCAGAACGAATGGGAACCGGATGTGAAAGTGAATGAGCAACCGTTGGTAATACCGGCGGCTTTTTCGGAGCATATGGCTACGGTGCGCGGAGGTGTCCGCTTCGCCCGGAGCGCCCTGGTGATGGCGGTGGCGGCGGCGCTGGTGCTACTGTTGCTGTGCGGCCTGCCTGATCGGAACCATGTAACGTACCGCAGACTTTCTTCAGGCGGGTATTACGCGGGAGCTTTATTGCCGCTCTTGGCTGTGCTGGGGTTAGGGTTATGGGCATCCTTCGATTTTAACGCCTTTTGGGCGTGGCTGCATTACACCTTCATCCCGGATGGGATTTTTGCTTTTCAAGAACCGGTGATGGCGCTGTTTCCCGAACCGCTGTTTGCGGGGTATTCACGGCCTGTGGGGATCACGCTGGCATTCTGTACGGCAGTGCTGATGATATGGCCGGTCGTTGCGCTGACCATACATAGAACGCGAAAAAGACGTTTGGAAAAACGAATGGGGACTGGAAACAGATGAGTGAGATCAATCAGACGGTGCGGATTCTGGCGCTGGAATCCAGCTGTGATGAAACTGCCGCCGCCGTGGTGGAAAACGGCCGGCGGGTGCTGAGTAACGTGATCTTTTCACAGGTGGATGTGCATGCTCTGTACGGGGGTGTGGTGCCGGAGATCGCCAGCCGCGCGCATGTGGATGCCTGTGATCGGGTAATCGACCGCGCGCTGGCGGAGGCGGGCATGGCGCTTACCGATGTGGACGCGCTGGCGGTTACCTACGGGCCGGGGCTGGTGGGCGCGCTGCTGACCGGCGTAAGCTGTATGAAGGGCTTAAGCTACGCTACGGGCCTGCCACTGGTGCCGGTCAACCATATCGAGGGGCACGTGAGCGCCAATTTCGTGAGCACGCCAACGCTGACCCCGCCGTTTGTATGTCTGGTCGCCAGCGGGGGGCATAGCCACCTGATCCGCGTGGAGGATTACGGAAAGTATACCTTGCTGGGGCAAACGGTGGATGATGCGGCGGGCGAGGCGTTTGATAAGGGCGCGCGCGTGCTGGGGCTGCCATATCCCGGCGGGCCGCAGCTGAGCCGGTTGGCGGAAACGGGAGACGATACGTACCTTAAACTGCCCCGCCCGAACCCGGAGGGCAAGTACGACTTCAGCTTTTCCGGATTGAAGACCGCATTCATTAACGCCTGCCACCGGATGGAGCAAAGCGGTATGCCGCTGCGCCGGGCCGATCTGGCGGCATCTTACCAGAAGGCGATTGTGGACAGCCTGTGTGAAAAGGCGGTGCTGGCGCTTACGGACAGCGGCCTGTCCACCCTGTGCCTTGCGGGCGGGGTGAGCGCAAACCGTCTGTTGCGGTCGCAAATGGCGGAACTTGCGCAAAAACATGGCTTCACCCTGTGCATGCCGGAGATCGGTCTGTGTACCGATAATGCCGTGATGATTGGCAGCGCCGCTTATTACCGCTACCGTAACGGCGTCCGCGCTGATCTGTCGCTGAACGCCGTGCCTTCACTGCCGCTGCTATAGACTATTTGTCCCATAGCGTATTATGAAACCTTCACGCTTTGATTCCATGGCGGTTTGCCTGCCGACATCGGTACAACGGCTCGATGCAGATCCGCCGAGCCTTCGCCTGCGATCCTGTTGTTAAACAGAACCGCTGTGATCTATAACGAATACTGGATTTGAATCGTATAAAATTGACTGCGGGAAGCGTTTCGATGATTGACCTGTCGAGGCGGGCAATGATACAATAAGACATTAGGATTTGTGCGTACAATTCGGCGTTCCTGTTGGAAAGAGGAGAGGCCATGAACATCACCGAACGCTATACGCGGGAAACGGCACGGGATTACGCGTTAAGAATGCTGAAACGCAATATCGCCTCGCTGGAACTTGCACCGGGTACGATGCTGAGCGAAAACGAACTGTCTGCCGCGCTGGGGCTAAGCCGCACGCCGATCCGCGAAGCGCTGATTGAGTTAGCCAAAACGCGGATTGTGGAAATATTGCCGCAACGGGGCAGCCGAATTGCCCTGATTGACTGTAATATGGTGGAGGAAAGCCGCTTTCTCAGGCAGGTGCTGGAAAAAGCGATTATCGAGCTAGCCTGCGAACAGGCGACCACTCTGGATTTTTCGGTAGCGGAAGCGAATGTGAAGCTGCAACAGTTCTATTTGGAGAACCAATTGCCGGAAAAGCTGATGGAACTGGACGATGATTTTCACCGGGAGTTTTACAGGCTGACAAACCGTTTGCAGACCTATCACCTACAGGAGAGTATGGCGCTTCATTTTGACCGGGTGCGCAGCCTGAGCCTTGCGACCGTGAAGGATATCAAGATTGTAGCCGACCATGAGGCGATCCTGCGCGCGGTGCGCGCCGGAGAGAAAGAGGAAGCCGCCGCGCTGGTCGTGAAGCATCTGAACCGTTATAAAGTAGATGAAGAGGCGATCCGGGAGCAGTACGCGTCGTTCTTTACCGCCTGAACCGGTTTCTGAAAGCGACGGGCTGAAATGATCGGTACGGCGCTGGAAGGCGGGAAAGCGGCTACCGGCGAGACATACAGGGGATTCCCTGATCAGGAATATTCTTCGGTCTGATTTGAATGGGGAGAATGGTGAGGAAAGCCATGCGCTGTGTATTACTCTTGAGGGGGATCAACGTCGGGGGGAAGAACAAAGTCCCCATGGCAGCGTTGAAACAGGTGTTGTCGGACGCTGGTTTTACAGAGGTAAGCACGTTGCTGCAAAGCGGCAACGTCGTACTGGAAAGCCCTGATTCAGAAGAAGAGACACTGTCTGTGGCGCGGAAAGCCTTTACCGAACGCTTCGGCTTCTCTTGCGGGATATTGTTGCGGGATAGCGCTCAAATCAGCGCGCTGCTTGCGGAAAAGCCTTTTTCCATGGAAGAGATCGAGCGCGCGGAAACGGCAGACCCGGCCGTGGAACACCGGTACATATACTTTCTCCCCTGCATGCCGGACAGAACGAGGCCTGCCGCACTGCCGGAGGATGGCGATCGAATCGTTATCGGCGAGCGGGAAATTCACCTGCTGTGCGCACAGAGCATCCGATTGTCCAGAACTGCGGCAAGGCTGACCGCCGCCTTCCCTGACGCCACGGTACGCAACTGGAACACCGTCGAGAAAATCGCTGAAAATATGAGATAAAAACATCCCCTTCCGGGCATTTCGCCGCCGGGAAGGGGATGTTGATCCGATGATTAGAATGTACTGCCGGTGGAAAACAGATAATACAGATAATAACCGGCCGAGTACAGGTGCCACACCAGCAGCATGAACGCCGCCAGAAAGAGCGCAGAGCGGAGCCGCAGTGCCTTCCGCTCTCTGTTCAAATCCGTGGAAGCAACCGTGCCTTCTCCCGCTATACGCATGAGGCGGGTCCGATCATCGCGGAATTCTGTAACCGCTGTTATAAACTTTGGCATTACGATAACCCATAACATAAAGGCGGTGCTCATACTGGCCCAGTTGAAATTGCCATGGTTCAGGCGCAGGCCGGTTTCGCGGAAGAACGTCGCCTCCAGAACGCTGAAGAAAGCCATCCAAAGTATCAGTGTCAGCCCGGCATCCCGGAAAAGGCCTTTCTTCCGGCAACAGAGCAGGGCAAAAAGCGGAAAGGCCGTCATCATCAGCATATTGCGAAGGGCGCTCCATGCTTCCCCCCAGGTCGCGCCGAACTCAACTCCGCTGGTATAGGGCACTACGACCCCTGTGTAGTACAGGTATTGGAGCATGAAGTAGGCGACAGCCGGAACAAACGCCAGAATGATCTGGAAAAAGTAGCGGCTGTTTTTGGGATGCCGGATCCATTGAACAAGGAAGAAAGCTGCCGCCGCGGGGATCAGCGCCTGCATAAAGGTGGGTTTGCACGCGAGGCTGAGCATCAGCAGTGCTGCCAGCGTTACCACCTTACGCCAGGGCAGGGTGGTTTGCGCGCCGGCCTGTGGCAGGCGGCTTTCAAAATCGTACCAGCAATGCAGGGTATAAGGTACGCAGAGCATCGCGGTGACCAGAACGGCTAACTGCGTGGGGTTGTGCCATACGGTGGGGGAACCGATGCCGTGGTACACTTGCGGGTTCACGCCGGGAATGCGGATAGGGGTAACAAACATCAGGAGCAAGCCGATGACCGTAACAGCGGACGGGGACAGCCGATTTTCCCCCATCACCCAAAGATACCGGCATACCAGCACAAAAAGCAACGCTTTGCAAAGCGCGCATACGATGGCCGCGGCCCAGGAAAGGGGCACGCCCAGCTGAAACAGCGCGGCGACGAAGATGTGCCATAACGGGTAGGCCAGGCGGCTGGTAATGCTGTGCGGGTCCCCGAAATTAAACTGGCTGGCGATCACGGCGTGTTTGTACAGATCGCTTTGCACATTGGAGAACTCCCACAGGTACACATACAGTGAAAACGCGGTCAGAACGGCCAGCGCAAGCCAGCGGAACCAGCCGAATGAACGCGGCTCTCCGCGCCGGCGCAGGTCGCGGTCGATTTGTACGGCGTCAAACGTCATGCAGGATAATGCCTCCTTACGGATAATGAGACGGATCAAGGTATCATACCATAAAACGCGCACCGGGGCAAACGACACGGTCAGAGGTGCGTTTCCTGCGGCGCGGCCTGCGCCTCTTCGCGTTCCAGGGTTTCCAGCTCCCGGCGCTCCTCCGGGCCCAGTGCGGAACGGTGGCGGCGCAGATGATCCCGCCTGCGCTGCCTGCGGCGGGCAAGCTCCGTCTTTTCTTCCTGGTACAGCCCGTCCATGCGCTGCATCAGTTCGCTTACAATGCGCAGTTTTTCCTCAGTGGCGGGAGTGTCCGGGTTGTACTCCACGGCCCGGCCAAAGGTGAGCGTGCGCAGGTGCTTGCTGGCGTATATCGGTAAAAAAACCGCCCGCTTATGGGTTTTCTGGTAATATGCGGGGGCTATCATTGCAAAACCGGTATACAGGTCGCCGACACCCTCGCTTACGTAGCCTTTCTGCCCTGGGGCTTCGGCCTCGCCGCGCTCGGGAAAAACAAGGATGTTATCGCCGGCCTGCATGGCTTCAATGGTCAGGCGAAAGGTCTTCAGCAGTTCCCGGGGATTGCCTCGGTAAACGGGGATGGCCTCCAGACTGTTGAACACCCACAGGCAGACCGGGCAGATCAGACGCGTGAGTGGCATCTTCAGAAAATTTGGGAGCCATTTTTGCCGAATCAGTGTGTTCTCGTAGATATAACGGACGATCACGTCCTTTTCCATCATGCTGGAGATACACCAGGGGCGAAAGCTGATGGGCACGTACAGGTTGGTAACGACCGGGCCATACAGCTCGCCATGATTGCATACCAGAACCAGTTGGCCTTCCTCGTACCCTGCCGTGTTTTCCAGCCCGCGTACCCGGTGGTAATACAGGGGACGCAGCAGCAGCACAATCAGTTTGACGCCGAAGCGGTTTTTATGCTTTTTCACCACCACGTCGTCCAACTGCTTTTTCAGCGCCGGGTTGGGGTCGTCGTCATGCAGGGTTAAGAAACGGCGGAGTTTTTCGAAGTGCCGGTTGTTCATCGGGAAGTGGAGCACGCTCAGGATAGCGCTTGCCAGTAGCAGGAGCGGCGGTACGACCATCAGCGGGCGGAAGCTGCGCAACAGGATGGAAAAATCCAGCGTGTTCCAGGCGTAACCGGCAGCGGGAAGGCAAAGAATTGCCAGCAGCACCAGCGCCACAAGCTGCCCCAGCAGAATGGCCAGTTCGGTAAATACGGAACGGATCCGGTCATAGCCCCGAAGATGGTTCTGCAGCCCGTATTCGGCCACCTCGGTCATCTCGCGCTCCATCTGCGCCAGACAGGTAACGGAAACAGACAGGCCGCTGGTGCAAAGCCCAAGGGTGAGATAACTGAGAAGTAGGTTGGGCATACTGCTTAACTGACGGTAAAACAGCACCAGACCGTAAACCCATAGGAACAACCCGAATAGCAGCAATTGGAGGATCGCTGGTTTGCGGCGTTTGAGATGCGCAAGCAGAAAGTCCGTCGCTTCCCGCAGGATGATGGTGCAGCCGACGGTGAGCGCCAGACAGGTGATGATTTCTTCCGAGGTGATGCCGATGAAGGTGTAAACCATCACCAGCGTTACCTGCAGCGCCATCAGGATCAGCATATGGATTCGCTGGTAGGCGTTATAGGCGTTCAGGGAACGCAGCTCCATTGCCATATGCTCCACGGTTTCGGGGTCTGCGTCGTCCGGATCGCGCTCCATTGCGATTACGTCGCGTTCCCGCCAGAACGTATAACACTCCAACAGAACGCTCAGCCCATACCCTCCAAGCGTTTGCCAGGTGGCCGGATCAGGCAGGGAGGAGAAAAACAGCAGGGCCGCAATCCCCGCAGGCACAATCTGAAGTGCGGAAAACAGCAGGAAAAATGCTGTGCGGCCGATCCGCCTGCGTACCCGGGAAGCAACGAGCCTGCGGCCGAGAATCGCGCGCATGGTGAGAAAAAGGACCACTGCAAACAAAGCCCATACGGCGGGCGAAGCGCTGAAAATTGGGAAAATGGCGAAAATCGCAAGCGAAAACAACAGCATCAGCACCAGCAGAAGGGTGCCTACGACGCGCATGCGACGCGGGAGATATTTCCGGTTGCTGCCCAGAAATGTTTGCGTGTAGGTAGTGGCGACGGCTCCCGACATGAACAGTGCGCCGCCTAAAACAGGCAGCAGTCCGTAAGCGCTGCTGACCGACATGGAATACAGATAATTATACAACGTACTCAGCGACATCATGACCAGCATCACTCGCCGTGAGCTTGCCCAGGTTCTGCGGTTGTCTCCATGTTGCAAAGTCCGGTCGCTCCTTCTGCTGTGACGCTTGTGATTGGCTTACCGTAAGCACCATTCTACCACACAGCAGGGCGGGGAAGCAACCACAGGAGGCGGATTACGCCGCAATGCGCAAACGTAACAAAACGCCCCGCCGGGGAGGAATCCCGGGTGGGGCGGGGAAGTGTTGACAGGGAGGTTACGATTCCTCCGGGCGAATCCCCTGACGAAAACCGGCCAGCAACTCGTCAATCTGTTCGCCAAGCGCCCGGTCTACGTCAAACCGCAGGGGAGCGGCAACGTGGAAAACATGAGCGGCGGTGTCGATCCGTATCGGCCAGAAAGCGAGACCCTTGCCGGTAACCCGCGCGTACGCAGGCGCAATCTGCATGAAGCCGCGGTTCAGTTCCATCTGATGCGTGCCAAACCCGGAGGGCTGCTCCGGAAAAATCACCAGATGTTCTCCGGACTGGAGCACTTTCAGGCTTTCACGCAGGGTGCGGATCACCCTCGCATCGTGATAAACCGGTACGGTGGGCGTGGTTCGCAGGATGGGCGGCAGGATGGCAGCCGCCAGATAGGGGAGCGTGCGGTTGAAAAGCGGCGCCAGCCGGGATTCCGGTTTCCACCAATAATCCTGCCGCACATAGGCGGGCACTTCACGGGCGCTTAATACCTGCGCGTTCATCCATGGATGCAATTGATCCGCCAGTGGGAAGGAAGCGCAGATATGAATGGGTCCCATTGCGCCAGCGTGGTTGCAGATAAAAACCGAAGGTTCTCCGGTGAAAGGCGTTTCCCACTCTACGCTCATCCGGTGTGCACACACGCGCACTACGCCGCGCAGGAAGCGGTAGGATTTTTTCAGCGCCATGGTACGCCCCGTTTCTGTATTGTTTTGCGGTTGCTTTTCTTTTATATCATATCCCCGCTTCGCTGTCCATAGGCGGGCGCGGCGGCACGGAATTGTAACACAAAGATTAGAAACGTGTAACGGCTACACCCTGCGGGGAGGCTATAATACTACAGGTACAATCTGTTGGGGGTTAGGATATGCGGCGAAACCAGAGCTATTACATTTTTGCCCCGGAGAAAACGAAACACCGCGGGCCGGGCTGCCTGTTTTTACTGCTTTCCGTCCTTTTTGCGGCGGTTGTGCTTTGTTTGCTGACCAACGCGGCAATGAACCGTAAAACGAATCTGTTAACCGAAAAAGTTCGGATTATGTCGCTGGACAAGAAACTGGAAAATTTCACGCTTCTGGAAGTGACAGACCTGCACGGTGACGAGCGCGGGCTGGACGCCGAGATGTGGAAAAACCTGCTGTATGGAAAAAGTTTTTCCGCCGTCACCATGACGGGTGATATGGTAGGGAAAGACGGCGATTATACCCCGTTGGTCTCGCTTATCAAAATTCTGAGGCAGATTAAGGCGGACGTGCCGATTTATTTCATTGCGGGCGACGAGGACCCTGCGCCCGTGCAAAGCGATCTGCACGGCAACCGTGAGGTATTGGCGGATTGGGTGCGCGCGGCGCAGGAGGCAGGCGGCATCTATCTGGATCGCCCGGTTAACCAGGCGGTGGGGAAGATAACGGTCTGGTTCACCCCGGAATACCTGTACAGCGTAGATATTGCGGGAATGCAGGAAAGCCTGACGCGGCAAAAAACGGATATGGAAACCCAGGGACAGCAGTATGAGGCGGAGGGCGGCGCGAGCTACCGTGCGCTCTGCTACCGGCTGGATGCGATGACAGCCTGCGCCGCTGCGATGAAAACCATGAGCAAGGATGATTTGCAGATCGGCTTGACCCACGTGCCGCTGGAAGCTGACTATGTGCGCGAGATGGTGGAATGGGCGGACGAGACGGCTGTGTTCAGCTTCCGCCGCCTGTCGCTGGTACTGGCGGGACATTACTGCGGCGGCCAGTGGCGGTTGGGCGGGCTAGGCCCGCTTTACGTGCCGGATAAAGGGTGGATGATTGGCGACGACGGCATTTTTGGGATGCAACGCATCAACAGCCTGAACCAGTACATTGGCGGCGGACTGTCCGCCAGCAGTATTTATCCGATGCCAGGCCGGCTGCTGAACACCCCGAGCGTTACACTGCTCAGTTATACGGCGAAAATCGAATAGCGGAGCGTGCACTTGACGCGCGTTCCGTGAAACGATACAATGAATTGACTTTGCGTGCGTATGATTGCTTTGATTATACCGCCCTTATTCCTTCGTGCGCGAGGCCGATTTCTCGGCGCGGTTTTTCTCGTGTGCGGCGTGCTTTGCCATACCGTGGAAATTCGCGTGCCGGATTGAAAGGACGGATTTCCATGTTTGGACATCGCCATGAAGGCCGCCGCGTGAAGCACTTAGACCCGATTATCCAGATGACGCCGTACCTGATGCCCACGCGCGTAGACGCGATGGTTTTTTTGCAACACGATGTGGAGTACGAACCCCTGATGCGCTATATTGCCGCGAAGTGGCGCGATGAGGGGGTAAAAATCACTTTTCTGGAAGTGATTATCGCAAGCTATGTACGCGCAATTTCCCAGGTGCCGGAAGTGAACCGTTTTATTATGAACAAACAGTTTTACAACCGTAAGGAACTGACCGTTTCCATGACCATCCTGATGGACACCCCGGACGGGAGCCTGCAGGAGAATGTGATAAAGGTGAAATATGACCCGAGCGATACGATATACGATGTGGCGGCGCGGCTGGTGCAAAAGATCGAGGCCAATCGCAAGCCCGAAACGCCGGGTTTCTCCGTTAAGCTTGCGTCCTTTGCGTTAAAAATACCGGGACTGGCGACACTGCTCGCCGGAACCGTAAAACTGCTGGATCGGTATGGCCTTTGCCCTGGGTTGCTGATTGACGAGCTGCCTTTCCATACGGGGATGTTTATCACCAACAACGCATCCATCGGCTTGCACAGCGTGTTCCATCATATCTACAATTTTGGCAACACCAGCATGTTTTTTGGGTTGGGTACGCCGGAGCGCGGTTATACGGTGGATGCGAAGGGAAACCCCAAACGCTGGTGCACGCTGCCCATCGGGATTACGGTGGACGAGCGCGTATGCGGCGGCGCTGTGTTCGCCAAACTGTTTACCCAGATGAAACGCTGCCTGAAGAATCCGGAGTTGCTGGATACGCCGCCGGAAAAGGTGTATTACAACGAGGGTGCGGAATACCATGTTCCCAAGCCGGAAGGGGTTCATCAGCCGGAAACGGTAAAAGCGGCTGTTTAATTCCATTTCTTTGTATCCGCATAAAAACAAACGGGCGAAGCCTCGATCGGCTTCGTCCGTTTTTCGGGTTGATTCCTGTTTGGATTCAGATCACTCTGGGCTTGATCATTTTCAGGTTTTCCTGAAAACGTTTCTGACCGAGCGTGCCCTCCAGCTTCTCCCTGGGTGGAAACTGTCGGTCGAACTCCGCAACCCTGTCGGGATCCAACTGGTCGAAAACGGAGGATTCCACAAAGCGGCCGGCTGCGTCGGCCAGTGCGCCGTCCCAAAGCTCGTAGGCCTGTAAAGGTGTCAGATACTGGTTTTGCGGTGTGCCGATGCGGTAGGTTTCCGCCGGGACGAAACCATATCGGCTGTAGTAAGCGGGATCGCCATAAATCAGGATCGCGCGGGCGCCGGATTCACGTGCCAGTTGTTGCGTGGAACGAATCAACCGTCCGCCGATGCCCAGCCGCTGCACATCTGGGCGTACCGCAAGCGGGCCGAAGGAGAGAACAGGGATTTTTCCGCCTGCATCCAGTAGGATGTGCGCGCGGGTATACAGAATGCTGCCGACGATGCGTCCGCCCGCTTCGGCCAGCAGGTCCAGCTCGGGTACAAAGTCGGGAGAAAGCCGCAGCAGATGGGCCAGATAGTGCTCGCTGCAACCCGGCTCGTACTGGTTCCAGAATGCGTCGCGGATGACGCTTTCCACCTCGCGTTCGTCGGACGGCTCTTCAAGCCGGAGGGTAACGGTTTCCAGATTCATAAGGGGACCTCCTTCCGGAAGGGGACAAAAAACGACCGCTCATTCAGAACGGCCGTTTTGTGGATTCACTCTCATCAGTCCAGCAACATCATCACGATGCTGAGGCCTACGAACAAACCGGTGCAAATCTTGGTAACCAGCGCCAGTTTAGCATCCATACCGCGTGCCTTGTTCTTGCCGAAAAAGGTCTCCGCAGCGCCGCTTACCGCACCGATGCCGGTACGTTCGCTGCTCTGCATCAAAACGGTTACGATCATCACAATCGCCGAGAGCATCAGTAGAATGCCAACAATCCATTGGGCTACGGACATACGTACACAACCTCCTTGAGGATTCGTAGGATTATCTTACCATCAACCCCCCGAAAAAGCAATACATTCCGAAAAAATGGATGGCAGAAACCGATTTACAGATGAATGCGCCGGGTCATAGGGATCAGCAGCAGGCCGATCACCACGCCGCTGAGCCCCTGCATGGTGTTGCCCAGTACGCTTGCGGTAGCGGCCGCAAGGCCATATCCAAGCACGAGCCATTCCGCCAGAAAATACCCGCCGACCATTACGGCTTCGGCGGCGACCAGACCCAGCACCTTCAGCCATTCATGCTTTGTTTTCAGGGCCAGTACCGCAACGGCGGCTACCGCGCCCTTGATGAGGAAGGTGGGCAGCAGGTACATGGCGTAACCACCCATCAGGTCCGCCAGCATGCTGCCTACCGCGGCTGCGGGTACTGCGGCCCAGCCCAGCATGGACGCGGCCAGAAGAATAAAACCATCGCCGAGATGGACATAGCCGTTGGTCATCGCCATCGGAAGCTTAACGAAGTAGGTCGCCACGAAGATCAGCGCCGCCATCATCCCGCTTAGCGCAATGCGGGTTGTGGCCGTGGCAGTGCGACGATCACGGTTTTCCGTAGGCATGGAAAAGCCCCCTCGATTGTAGAATTGAAGATACAGGCAAACGCCGCCCTTTCGCATTGCAGCGGGCGGCGTTTACATCAGGGTGGATCAGGCCTCCAACGAAGCCAGATGTTCCCGAAGGGTTTTCAGGTGTTTGTCTTCTTCCAGCGCGATGCCGGTCAGCATTTCGCTTGCGTGCGGATCGTCGCTTTGCTCAGAGAACCCCCGATACGTTGCCGCTGCGGTTTGTTCCGCGTTGGCCGCGAAGGAGAGCATGCTGCGTTCATCCTGAAGCAGCCCCTGCCGAACGGCGCCCATCAGACCACCGTCGAACAGCACGGACGAGGCGACTGCGGACAGCGCAAGCTGCTCTTCTACCGACGCTTCCAGACCGGTGTACAATTCCTGAAACTGGAGCAGGTGCTGTTTTTCATCCGCCAGCATCGAAGCAAGGTGGGCGCGAAGGGGTTCCTTCTCCCGTCCCAGGCTGCTCAGCAGCATTAGCGACCGTTCGTAAAGCTGGATTGCGCCGCGCTCCATTTCACAGGCGACGAAAAGGGCTTCCTGGGCGGAATTGATCTTCATGTCGCAATCCTTTCCATATGCTTTCCACGTCTTTTCCATAGAATTGGTCGAAAGAACGTGGAAAACGAGAAACGTTATCTCATAAGGGATAGGGACTGATCCAGTGGAAAACTCAGGCTTTTTGGGCCAGATGATCGTTCAGTTTTTCCACAAGGTTGTGAACATCTACGCCGTGGGCGGCGGAGGCCTGTTCCAGTGACTCGGAGGTGGCGAAGGGGCAGCTTAAGCAGGTCATGCCGAACTGCATAAACACGCTTGCGGTGGTGCTGTCCAGTTTGAGCACCTCGCTGATTGCCATATTCTTGTTTACGTTTGCCATTGTTTTTTCCTCACTTTCAGGTGCGGAGCCTTGGCTCCACAAATATCTTACCATCGGGTATGGGCCTTGTCAACGGATTCCCACTAAAAACATACCCAAATGGTAGGGTATTGAATCGGGAGGCGTGGCTCATTGGAGAATGGAGAACATATCCACCTGACTGGTTTCCGGCAGCCCCTCCAGCGCGCCCTGTGCCCGCAGCATATCCGTAATGCTTGCACCCAGATGCGCGCGCATACGCAAATCCTCCACCGACAGAAAAGGCGTGTTTCGCGCTTCCAGCAGGCCGTCCGCCGCCGCCTCTGGGAAGCCGTTGATGGACAGATACGGGCAGCGCAGATTGCCGTTCTCCGGCAAAAATTTTTTCTTGTCGCTGTGGTACAGGTCCGCGGGCAGCAGGCGAATGCCACGCTCCTGCATTTCCAGGATCATATGCAGGGCGTTTTGCTCCAGCTTCTCTTTGGGATTCAGTTTTTCGTCCTTCGCGTCGTACTCTTTTAAACGGTCGCGCAGCGAAGCGTTGGAGAGGATCATGGTGCCCGCGTCGAAACCGTCGGCGCGGATGGTGAAATAGGCGGCGTAATAGGCCAGCGGCCGGTATACTTTGTACCAGGCTACGCGAAGGCCCATCGTTACGTAGGCGACCGCGTGCCCGCGCGGAAACATGTACTTGATTTTCTTACAGCTGTCGATGGCCCACTGCGGCACGTCGTGCGCCAGCATTTCCTGTTCCATTTCCGGTTTGAGGCCCTTGCCCTTGCGAACGCTTTCCATGATGTCGAAACTCATTTTATTGGGCACGCCCTTGGAAATGAGGAAATTCATGATGTCGTCGCGGGTGCAGAAGCATTGGGGCAGCTTGGCGGTGCCGCTGTCGATCAGGTCTTTGGCGTTACCCAGCCATACGTCGGTGCCGTGGCTAAGCCCCGAAATGCGCACAAGTTCCTCCATGGTGGCGGGGCGGGTATCCAGCAACATTCCCTGTACGAACTGCGTTCCAAACTCCGGAATCCCCAGCGTGCCCGTGGGGCTCATGATCTGCTCCTGCGTAACGCCCAGCGCGTCCGGGCTGGTAAACAGGCTCATCACCTTGGGGTCGTCCAGCGGAATTTCCTTGAAGTTGACATGGGTTAGCTCTTCCAGCCTATGCATCATGGTGGGATCGTCGTGGCCCAGACAGTCCAGCTTAACCAGAATATCGTGCATGGAGCGGAAATCGTAGTGCGTGGTGAGCGTATCGCCTTCAATATCGTCCGCCGGATGCTGGATGGCGGTGAACTGGCAGATGTCAAATTCCTTGGGCAGCACCACGATGCCGCCCGGATGCTGGCCTGTGGTGCGTTTTACGCCCATGCAGCCTGCCGCCAGCCGCTCCTTGTGGGCGCGCCCGGCGCGAATGCCGCGCTCCTCCAGATACTTGGCGGCAAAACCGTAGGCGGTTTTTTCCGCCAGACCGCTGATGGTTCCCGCGCGGTATACGTAGCCCTTACCAAACAGTTCCTCGATATAGGCGTGCGCGCGGGGTTGGTATTCGCCGGAAAAGTTGAGGTCGATATCCGGTACTTTGTCGCCCTTGAAACCCAGAAACACTTCAAAAGGAATGGAATAGCCATCTTTTTTAAGGGGTTCGCCGCAGAACTCGCAGTTTTGATCCGGCAGGTCTACGCCGACCGCGCCCAGCTCCGGCGGAGTGAAAAAGGCTTTATGGCAGTGATCGCACCGGTAATGCGCGGGCAGCGGATTGACCTCCGTGATGCCGCACATGGTAGCCACCAGCGAACTGCCCACGCTACCGCGTGAGCCGACCAGATAGCCGTCCGACAGGGACTTGGCGACCAGCTTCTGCGCAATGGAGTAGAGCGTGGCGAAGCCGTACCCGATAATACTGCCCAGTTCTTTTTTAATCCGCGCTTCAATCAACTCCGGCAGGGGATCGCCATACAGCTCGTGCGCGCGGTTCCACGTCATAGTTTCAATATCATTGGCTGCGTCCGGCCAGAAGGGCTGGAAGGTATCCTCGCCTTTGGGATGCTTGGGGAACAGGCGCAGCTCGCCTACCCGATCGGCGATGGCACGCGGGGCCTCCACGACGACCTCGTGCGCTTTCTTTTCACCCAGATAAGCAAACTCCGAAAGCATTTCATCGGTGGTGCGGAAATACAGCGGCGGTTGCTCATCACAGTCCTCATAACCCAGACCAGCTTGCAAGATGGCGCGGTAGACCGCGTCCTGCGGGTCTTTAAAGTGTGCGTCGCCGGTGGCGACCACGGGTTTACCCAACCGCTCGCCCAGCGCGACGACCCGACGGTTGAAGGAACGAAGCTGTTCCTCATCCTTCGCTTCTCCGGTTTTCAGCATGAAGTGGTTGTTAGCGATCGGCATAATCTCCAGATAATCGTAGAAAGCCGCGATGCGGTCCAGTTCGTCGTCCGGTTTGCCGGCCACGATGGCACGGAATACTTCGCCTGCTTCACACGCGCTGCCCACCAGCAACCCTTCGCGGTACCTGGTTATCAGATGCCGGGGCATGTTGGGGTGGCGGTAGTAATAGTTAACATGCCCTTCACTGACGAGATGGTTCAGGTTTTCCATGCCCTTCTGGCTGGTGCACAGCAGGGTGATGTGATGGGTGTCGCTCATACTTTCGCCCTGCACCACCCCGTCGATCTCACTCAGGGTGTGGGCGCCACGCTTGGTTAACTCGCCAAACATTGCGGCCAGGCACAGGGCGGTTGCCCCGGCGTCATGCACGGCACGGTGCGCGTTTTTAAGCGATACGCCCAGCTGACGGCACAGCGCGCCCAGCTTATAGCTGCGCTGACCCGGGTACAGCCTGCGCGCAAGCACCAGCGTATCAATCACGGGGGCGCGGAAGGTAACGCCCATCCGCCCGCATTCCGCCTGCAGAAAGCCCATGTCGAAAGGCGCGTTATGTGCGGCGACCGCGTTATCACCGATGAAGTCCAGCAGCTTTTGCACCGCCTCGGCGGGTTTTTCCTTGCCGCTGAGCATAATATCCGTGATGCCGGTGATTTCCGTGATTTTTGGTTTCAGCGGTACGCCGGGGTCGCAGAGCAGGCTTAATTCATCCGTCACCTTGCCGTCCACCAACCGCACCGCGCCGATCTCGATGATGCGATCCGCCGAGGCA
The DNA here is from genome assembly GCA_023395615.1 of Bacillota bacterium. Lineage (GTDB taxonomy): Bacteria > Bacillota > Clostridia > Christensenellales > Aristaeellaceae > CAXXOK01. Next base: position 14,143 of record JAEWYP010000037.1, on the reverse strand, counting down.
TACAGGCCTGTGGTTTCAAAATCGAACACCACTATGGGGCTGCCGAAGGAGCGATCATCCGCTTCCTCTACCAGCGGGATCAGGTCGCACAGGTAGCCCTCTACGCCGGGGATAAATTTGATGTTATTCTTTTTTGCTGCGCCGAATGCCGCGGGAAACGCCTGCGTAACACCGTGATCGGTAATCGCCACGGCGGTGTGGCCCCATTTGGCGGCCTGCGCCACCAGTTCACCCGCGTCGGCGGTCGCGTCCATAGCGCTCATGGTGCTGTGCATGTGCAGCTCAATGCGTTTGTCGTTTTCCGGAGCCAAATCCAGCCGCTCGCGTTTGGGTATTTGCTGCATGTCGCGTACCGCCAGCGACAGGTCGCCCACGAACGTATCCTGCCGGCAATCGCCGCGCACGCGCACGCGCAGGCCATTCTGAATGGCCTGCACCTGCTTGGCGACACGGTCGCGCTCTTCTTCGGTGGGCGGGGCGGGCGTTTCGCCAAAACCCGCCCGCTTCATGCGGTAATTATAAAATGCTTTGCAGTAGATGGTGGAGGTGTCGTCACCTACCGAGAAGGTGACCAGCACCGTTTCGCCGCCCTTTAATTCCTTGGGCTCGTTCACGCCGATGATATCGCCTTCCACCACGACCACGCCGCTGTCCTCGGCCAGTTCCACAATCGGTACGGGCGGATCGGCGATGGCGCGGCCCTTCAGCACCGGGCCTTTAGAGGTGGACTTGCGGGGTGCGGCAGGCTCGTCGGCTCGCCGGGGGCGCTCCTGTATTGTTTTATGGGGCGCGTCGGCTGTGATGGCAACCGCGGATGCTGGTGCGTCCTCCCATGGAGCCGGGTCGTTGTCCGGGGCAGGGCCGCCGTGTTGAGACTGACTGTCGGTCAGCGCGGCGGTATGGGGGTTGCCCGCACGGCTCTCAGCCTGCTCCTGCTCCCTGCGGCGCGCGGTCTCGGCCCGCATCTTTTCCACCCAGGCTTCACGCTCGCCGCATTTGACCAGTGCCACAGGCATTTTTAGACGAAAAATATCCCACACGGCGCGGGAAAGCTTCTCATCCAGCCCGTTGCGGCGGAAAAACGATATGGCGAAATCGTCCGGGCAGGTCAACAGAATGCGGCCTTCGTCCACACTCCAGCCCACGTCGTCCAGCCAGGTGCGAAGCGCCGGGCTTTGACGGCGTAAAAAATCCTTGAGTACCTGCGTATATTGGCCGATATCCGCGATAAACGCTTCTGCAAGACCGGGCGAAGCTACGCGCAGCGCGATTTGCATCTTGGGAAACAGCCCGCGCAGGCGGCGTTCCAGCGCCAGAAAATCCACCTCCGGCACCAACACGTCGCTTAACAAACTGAAATAGGCCTTGTTATCGGCCTTGCGGTACAGCACGCGTTCCACATGCAGTTTTTCTTTCAGAGGAGGAACGGTTTCTTCCAAAATATGGAGAAGCTCGGTCTTGTTCAAAATCGCATCCCTCTTTGCGCGTTTCGGTAGCGGGTAACTATGGTCAGGCTTTTTCCCGGATCAGACGCCAGACCCGCTCGATCAGCAGGGCGGACAGGTCGCCTTCTACCCGTTCCGGTGGTTTGCCCTTTTCAAATATCGCGCCGATCGCGTAGCCGGCATCTCCCTCGGCCAGTCCGCCGCCCGCAAGGCCGATATCGGCCTCCCGAGCTTCGCCGGGTCCGTTGACTACACAGCCCATGACCGCTACGGTCAGCGGTACCCGCACGTCCGCGAACGCCTGCTTTACCTGCGCCGCAATGCCGGGCACGTCAATGCTGGTACGGCCGCAGGTGGGGCAGGAGATAACGTTCACGTAGTCTTTGCGCAGTCCGCAGGCTCTTAATATTTCCAGCGCGGCCGCCACTTCGGGTACGGGATCGCCGGTCAGCGATACGCGGATGGTATCCCCGATGCCGTGTAAAAGCAGGCTCCCGATGCCTACGGCGCTCTTGATATTGCCCTCGCCGGGCAGCCCTGCTTCGGTTACGCCTACGTGCAGGGGATAGTCGGTTTGCTTGGCGGCCAGTTCGTACGCCGCCACGGTCAGCGGCACGTCGGTCGCCTTGAGGCTTAGCACAATATCGGAAAATCCCGCGGCTTCCAGCAGCCGGGCGTGGGCCAGGGCGCTGTCCAGCATCCCCTGTGCGGTCACGCCGCCGTCGCGGCGGAGAATGTCTTTCTCAATGGAGCCGCTGTTGACGCCGATGCGGATCGGGGCATGATGCGCTTTGGCACAGTCCGCAACCAGCCGGACCTTCTCGGCGGAACCGATGTTGCCGGGATTGATGCGCACCTTCGCAGCGCCGTTTTCCAGCGCACCTACCGCAAGGTCGGCGCGGTAATGAATATCCGCCACAATCGGTACGGGAGAACTGTCTGTGATCTGTCGAAAGGCGGGCAGGCACGCATCATCATATACGCTTACGCGCACGATGTCCGCCCCGGCGGAGGCTAACGCGCGCACCTGCGCAAGTGTGGCCTGCGCGTCGCGCGTATCGGTGTTGGTCATGCTTTGCACCGTAACGGGCGCGCCGCCGCCGAGGGGAACGCGGCCAATCTTCATGGCGCGGGTAAGGGACATGGGATCACTCCTTCTCGCTGGCAATGTAGATGGGGCGGCGTTTGGTTTCCAGATAGGTTTTGCTTAAGTACTGGCCGAGGATGCCGATGCAGAAGAGCTGGATGCCACCCAGCAACAGAATAATGCAGATCATCGCGGGGAAGCCTGCTACCGGATCGCCCCAGAGGATGGTTTTAATGAAGAAATACAGGATCATCACAAATGCGAGCAGGCAGAACAGCATTCCCATAATACTGGCAATCGCCAGCGGCGCGGTGGAGAAGCCGATAATCCCATCCAGCGAGTATACCAGCAGTTTCCAGAACGACCACTTGGTTTCCCCGGCCACACGCTGCACATTCTCGAATTCCAGCCACTTGGTTTTAAAGCCAACCCAGCTGAAAATGCCCTTGCTGAAACGGCTGACTTCTTTCAGGGACAGGATGGCGTCCACCATGCGACGGCTCATCAGGCGAAAATCCCGGGCGCCGTCCACGACTTCGGTTTTGCTGATACGATTGATCAGCCGGTAAAATTTTCGTGCGAAGAATGAACGAATTTTCGGCTCGCCTTTGCGGGTGACGCGGCGAGTGGCTACGCAGTCGTATTCGCCGCTTTCCAGGCCTTCCAGCATCTGCCCCAGCAGAGAAGGCGGGTCCTGCAGGTCCGCGTCCATCACGGCGATATAATCGCCCGTGGCGGCTTCCAGTCCCGCGTACATGGCCGATTCCTTGCCGAAATTGCGGCTGAAACTGATATAGTGCGCGCGAGGATCCTCCTGCCGAAGCGCCTTGAGGCGCGAAAGCGTCGCGTCGTGGCTGCCATCGTCCACAAACCACCATTCCGGCTCGGCGGGAAGGCTGGCGAACGCTTCCCGACATGCTTGATAGAACAGGGGAATAGACTCTTCCTCGTTATAACAGGGAACGATGATACTGATGCGTTTCATCGAAGGCCTCCGTTTCGTTTGCAACTTTTACCATAATAGCACGTTTCCTCCGGGAAGAAAAGCCGCCCGACACAACAAGGGGCGGCAATGAAAACGGCCGCCGGACCCGGGTTCGGCGGCCGTAGAGAACAATATGGATGGATCAGGATGGCGATACTGCCGCGGTGTATGCGTCGAAGAATTCCGGGCAGCTCCATGTCCCACAGGCGCTCAGGGTGTCCTGACCTACCATCAGCTGGATCAGCAATCCGTTGTCAAGGCTGATTAAAAGGCTGCGGGTACCATCTGTTCCGGAGGCGGCGCTGTCGTACTCGGCGTTATCCAGCAGCGTTTGCATCAGGCTTTGGGCTGTCGCAGGGTCATCCACGATGCCGCCGTCGGTCAGTTCCATCGCCGTCACGGTATGGTTGCCGATCAGTGTATCGGCAAACGTTTCGCTGTCCAGCGTCGCGGAACCCGCGAAGCTGACCCGCTGGAAAACCCGAAGGCCACCGTTCACATAGGCTGCCGCCATGGCGCCTTTCATGCCCTGCACCGCATATACGGTATCGCCCGCGAAAACCACGTTGCTTACAACGCCGCCGTTGCTTAACGCGGGTTCCAGCGTATACTCCGTTACCTCGCCAAGGCTTTCGCCCAACAGAGAGGTGTCCATATCGGTGGGGCTGATGAGCATACGGTATATCGCGCCGTCCGCGATAATCAGCGGATAATTCCCGTTGCGTTCCTGGGCAAACAGATTGCGGTACATGCTTCCTGCCTGGGTTGTGCCGCCAACACTTACACTGCCTGCGGGCACGTCCATCGCCCGGAGGCTTCCGCCGGACAGGGAAGCCGCATCGCCTCCGGCGGTTCGGCTGCTCATCACCGGTACGCCGGTTACGCTTGCGGGTAACAGATGGGGTACGCCCCACAGGCCCAGCGACAGGCACAACACAATCGCCATGCAGGAAGCCAAAACCGGCCGCCAGCGAATCCGCTGTACGCGTACGGGTTCCGTAGCGGCGTTCAGGATTTTGGCATGCAGCCTTTCATCGGCATTCAGCCCGCCCAACTCACGTTTTGCGATCTCGGGCAAATGTTCCAGCCGATTCATAACGCGTTCCCTCCCTGTAAAATGTTTTCCAGCTTTTTTCGGCCTCTTGAAAGACGGCTGGAAATCGTACCTTCCGGCAACCCGGTAATCGTAGAAATTTCAGTGATGCCGTAGTTTTGATAATAGTGCAGTAATATGACTTCACGAAACGATGCAGGTAACTGATGAATTGCTTTCATCAGAGCGTCTTCTTCGTCACGACGCTCGCTGTCGTCCGGCGCGGGGATTAGTTCGAAAACCGGGCTGCCCAGCACGACCCGTCGGGCCCAGGAACCGCGCCACAGGTCGCGGCAACGGTTCAGCGCCACTTTCAGCAACCAGGCCTTTTCATGGCCTTCCTCCAGATCCGGCGCGTTCGTCATCAGGCGGATAAACACGTCCTGACAGACGTCCTCGGCTTTTTGGCGATCCCCCAGATAGAAGTAGCATACACGCAGCACGTCGGTGGCGTACTTCTCGTACAGCCCCTCGAAATCAGGCATTCCAGAGCCTCCATAGCCGCTGCGGCCTCGCGCGGCGGTCGTTCATCGCTCCAATATTCATAACGCGGAAACGATCCGTTTTCTTGCATCGTCGGTAAAAAAACATTTGTTTTTTGCCCGCTACGCACAAAACCTATTGTAGCATTGCAGGGAGCTGTGCGCAAGACGCGGCTTTGCCTTGGAACCACCGCTGTGCTATGATAGAGTGGTATTTACAACGAATAGGGAGGGGCTATGCCATGCAGCCGGAACTGAATCGGGAACAGGCGCTTACGTTACTAAAAAAATACAATCATGAACCTTTCCATCTCAAACACGCGCTTACGGTCGAAGGGGTGATGCGCTGGTACGCCGTGGAACTGGGATTTGGCGAAGAAGCCGATTTCTGGGCAACGGCGGGCCTCCTGCATGATATTGATTTTGAAATGTATCCCGAACAGCATTGTGTGAAAGCCCCGGAACTGCTGGCTGAAGCGGGCGTGGGGGAGAGAATGATCCACGCGATTGTTTCCCACGGTTATGGGCTGTGCGCCGATGTGAAGCCGGAGCATATGATGGAAAAGGTGCTTTTCGCCACAGACGAACTGACCGGGCTGATCGGCGCGGCGGCGTTGATGCGCCCCTCTAAAAGCGTAATGGATATGGAAACGTCCAGTGTGAAGAAAAAATTCAAAGACAAGGCATTTGCGGCTGGCTGTTCGCGCGATGTGATCCGGCAGGGCGCGGAAATGCTGGGCTGGGACCTGAACGATCTGTTTGAGAAAACCATCCTTGCCATGCGCGCCTGCGAGGCGGACGTGGAAGCGCAAGCGCGCTAACAGAAAAGAATCCCCCGGATCGCTTATTGCGATCCGGGGGGTGGAGGAAGGGAAACCATAAAAGGGGTAAGGCGTTGTTGCCCCTGCCAACGGGATTAGGCTACGACGGCCTTCACGTTGACCTCGATATTGCCGCGGGTCGCGTTGGAGTACGGGCACACCTGATGCGCTTCCGCTACCAGCTCGTCTGCGGTTGCCTGATCGACCCCTTTGAAAAACACCGTAATATCCGCCGCAAGGGCAAAGCCGCCGGATTCGTTGCGACCAATGCCCACATCCACGTGCACTTCGGGCGCGTCAATGTTCATGCGTTTCAGCTTCAGCACATGCTGCAAAGCGCTGCCAAAGCAGGCGGAGTACCCTGCCGCAAAGAGCTGCTCGGGGTTGAAGCCAACGGCCTTTTTACCGCCAAGCTCCGCGGGAAGCGCCATCTCAAAGTGAATGGGGCTGTTTTCGACCGATACCTGACCATCGCGCCCGCCGACTGAAACCGCTTTTGCCTGATACATTATTTTCATAGGAACCTCTCCTTTTGATCACTCGTTGGGGGGATTTTCCCTCCTGATAGTAAGGTGTCCCAAGCAGGCAGGGGTTAAACGGGAATTTTGATAGAAACTACCCGCATCAGGATTCGAACACGCCGAAAACCTTGTGTTTCAAGGCTTCGGAAGCTTGTTCACAAAACATTTACAACCTGTCTGCTCATGCTTTGTTATAATGGGGAGCGGAAACGAGAAAGGGGGCTTGCGCTTGATCGAAGTGCAGAACGTAAGCAAACGGTACGGAAGCGTGGAAGCGCTGCGCAACGTTACCCTGAAGGCTCCTCAAAACGGGGTGCTGGGGTTGCTGGGGCAAAATGGCGCGGGTAAGACGACGCTTTTGAATATTATTACCGGTTATCTGGCGCCCACCTCCGGCCGGGCGCTGATTGACGGAAATGATCCGTTGCTGGAACCGGAAAAGGCGAAGCGGGATTTGGGCTATCTGCCGGAGCATCCTCCGCTGTACGACGAAATGACGGTAGAGGAATATCTGGGGTTCGTCGCAGCGCTGAAGCAGGTGAAAGGCCGGGGCATTCCCGCACATGTGCGGGAGATTATGCAGAAAACCGGTCTGATGGAAATGCGGGAACGATTGCTGGGACACCTGAGCAAAGGGTACCGTCAGCGCGTGGGGCTGGCACAGGCGCTGTGCGGCGACCCGGACGTGCTGGTATTGGATGAGCCGACCGTGGGGTTGGACCCCAAGCAGATAACCGAGATCCGCGCGCTGATCCGGCGGTTGAGCGCGGGACGGACAATTGTGTTTTCCTCGCATAATCTGGCGGAGGTCCGGCAACTGTGCGACCGCGTGGTGATCCTGCACCACGGCGAGGTGAAGCTGGACGCGGCGATTGGCGATGTGGGCGAGAACGATACGGTTACGCTCCTTTGCACCGTGCAGGGCAGCGAAAAGCGGCTGGTGGCAAGTATGAGCCATCTGGACGGGGTGCGCGCCGTAAACGTGCAGCCCGGTTCCGGTGAGGATGAGGTTTCTCTGTCCCTGCTGTTTGATAAAACCGCCATGCCGGAAAAGCAGGTGTTTACCCTGTGCAGCGCCATGAGCGCGCCCATTCTGCGCCTGGCCCGCTGTGAGGACGACCTGGAGCAGGTCTTTTTAAAAGCAATTTCCGACTGACCTCCACGGGGTACTGATCGGTTTGCCGACGCAATGAACCCGACCGACGAAGCGCAAAGGGGGAAACTGCTTGCTTACGGTTTTTAAACGTGAGTTTCTGGCCTATTTCCGTACGCCAATCGGCTACGTGTTCATCGGCGTGTTTACAGCGCTGACGGGCGTGATTTTTTACCTGAACAATCTTTCGACGCTGACGGGGGAACTGTTGCCCTTTCTGTCACAATTGACGTTGCTTACGATGCTGTTGACCCCGGTGCTTACCATGCGCCTGCTGTGTGAGGATCGTCAGCGCCGCACCGACCAGCTGCTGCTGACCAGTCCGCTTTCCGTGGGTCGGATTGTGATGGGCAAGTTTCTGGCGGCGGCGGCGGTGATGGGGATCAGCATAACGCTTACCAACGTGTGCACGCTGGTGATCGGGATTTATGGCACGGTCTATCCCGGCGAGTGGTTTGTAGGTTACCTGGGGTTTGCGCTGCAAAGCCTCAGTTTTCTGGCGCTGGACTTGTTTGTGACCGGATTTACGAAAAATCAGGTGTCCGCCGCAGTGGTGGCGTTTGCCGCGAACTTTCTGCTGTGGATGATCGATCTGCTTGCCGATAAGGTACCTTCCGGCTGGATGGCGGACACCCTGAACTTTTTGAGCCTGTACAGTCGATATGAACCGTTTGCGATTGGCCAGCTGAGTTTTGCCAGCCTTCTGTATTTCATATCCTTCACGGCCGTATGCCTTGTGGCGACGGTACGGGTGATGGATGCGAGGCGTTTTTCGCAGGGAGGCGAAGCATGAAAAAACTGTTGAGGACGATCGGACGGTTCTTCGCGGGGATCGGACGTTTTTTCCAAAGTTGTGGCAAGGCGCTTGCGCAGACCCTGCGCAAGCCCAAATGGCGGCACGGCGGTTTCGGAACGGCGCTTGTATGCGGTTTTATTGCGGTATGCGTGCTTTTAAACGTCGCGGTGAAAAGCCTGGAGGATTCCTATGGCTGGAAACTCGATTTCAGCTTTAACGGCTATACCTCGACCGGAGCGGAAACCCAAAAGGTGATCAATACTTTAAAAGACCCTATCAAACTGTATCTGCTCTATAGCAGCGGCGATATGGACAGCCAGCTGAACGAGGTGCTGGAACGCTACCATCGCCTGACCGATCTGATCACGGTGCTCCCCACCGATATTGCCCAAAACCCGGGTATTCTGACCCGGTTTGAGAAGGGGATCACGCAATCGTCCCAGTCCAATTCCGTGGTAGTCAGCTGCGAAGCCACCGACCGCTATAAAGTGCTGACCTACGACGATTTTGTTACCCAGGGATACAATGTGGAAAAGGGTACCTTTGAAATCGCCGGGCTGGCATATGAGAAAAAGCTGACCGAAGCGTTGGTGTATGTAACCCAGACGAACGTGCCGGTGGTGGGTATTCTGCAGGGACATGGGGAGCTTACGCCGGATACGCTTACGAACCTGACAGACTTTTTAACCAGTAATAACTACGACCATCGGACCGTGGACATGCTGGCCGGGGATCAGCTTACCGGTATTGATCTTTTACTGATCGCTGATCCGCAGAAGGACTTTACCACCGATGAACTGACTGCGATTAAGGCGTTTGCGGAGGGTGGCGGCAGCCTGTTTGTGATGCGGGATTATACGGACCCCGCGAATCTGCCCAACTATTTCAGCCTTCTTGCTTATTACGGGGTTGTACCTATTCCGGGCGTGGTGGTGGCAGGCACAGAAGATACGGGCAGTTATTATGGCGAAAGGATTTACCTGTTGCCGTATTTCAACCAGATGGAACTGACCCAGCCGCTGATCAGCGGCAGTATGGATGTGCTGTTGCTGGCGGGAGCCTGCGCGTTTGAAACGCCGTCGCAGACGGACAGCGCCCTGTCTGCGGCTACGGTGCTGAAATCCGGTGCGCATGCCTATATCCGCAACCCGTCGTCCAGCGATGACACCTCTATTGATTACCAGGAAGGGGATCGTAAAGGGGAGATGACGCTGGCGATCCTGTCCGGACGAATGCATGCCAACGGCAATGTAAGCCGGATGTTCGCCATCGGCAACAGCACTGTGTTTACCGACGAATATATGTACCAGCGGACCTTTAACGAGGAGTTTATCGTGCAGCTGATGGGTCAGCTGCTGCCGCAGAAGACTGTTTCGCTGGATATCATGGCGAAATCGGCTTTCCACCCGGGGCTGAAAACGGGCAGCCAGACTGCGGGTATCGCGCTGCTGGTATCGCTGCCGCTGCTGCTGCTGCTGGCTGCGATCCTGGTGCTGCTGCCGCGCCGTAACCGCTGATTTTCACCGCGGCTGGCCGCGAAGAGAGGAGCAATCTTTGGAGCATCCCCAGAAAAAAGTTGAGAAAAAGGAATCGCGACACCGATTAACACGGCGCACGCGCATCATGATCTTTCTCGGGGTGGCTGTGGCGGCTGCGGCTGCCCTGGTGCTGCTGCTGCCGACGATTCGGTCGCGCTTTCCCATCCCGGTATCCGCCGATCTGAAAGCGAACCTGAGCTATCAAATGCTGGATACCGGGGATAAGAATGTGCTGGATACGATCACCGTCAGCCACAGCGACGGAGAAACCTACACGCTTCAGTACCGGAACGAGAAACTGTATCTGCAGCGGGCGGACGGGACGAACGATCTGGTGAACGAAAGCTATACCGACGACATCGTTTCATCCGCAACGGAAATCTCCATTGAGGATACCGTAACCGACGATGAAAGCCAGGTAGACGAAAATCTGGCGGACATGGGGCTAAAGCCTCCGGAGATCACGGTAAAGGTCGTTTATACCACGGGCCGTGAGGTGGAGTTGCAAATCGGCGGCAAGGTACCGGAGACTGGATATTATTACTACCGCTGGTCCGGAAGCAATGGGGTGTATATGTGTGACGCGGGCATCCATGATGCTTTCGCGTACACGGCGCAAAACCTTTTGCCGGTCGAGCAGCCCGCGCTGGTGCCGGCGCTGATTGATCGGTTGTCCATCGACACAAAGGCCGCGGGGCTGATGGAGTGTGCGTTCGTATCCGACGGAACGGGAACCTATCTGGGAACGCTGAAACAGCCTTATGTTTACCCGATGGACAGTGAAGCGGTGACCAGTCTGATGAACGCGCTGAAGAATTTCCGGCTGGGAACGCTGATGGATACGGTCACCCCCACCAACCGGGCGGACTATGGGTTTGACGATCCCACTGCGGTGGTGGAGGTGCATCAGCAGCAGGGAATGACCACCCAAACCGATGCCAACGGCATCGTACAGTCCGTGCAGAGCGAGGAGCAGAGCATCCACCTCACCTTTGGGGCTGCGGACGGCGATTACTTCAATTTTTGCGAATATGCGGGGAAATGCTACCGCGTCAGTAGTTTTCTGATGACTGCCCTGCTGGAAGCCAAAGCGAACGATATGCTTTCCCATGCCCCTGCGGATATGGGAACCGACAGCCTTTCGTCGGTCGCGGTGCAGCTCGGCGGAGGCACGCTGGATATAAAGGCGGTTTACACCCAGAAGGTAACAGAGAATAACGAGGTGGAAAAGGACGAGAAAGGAAACGTTGTTTACGACATTGCGGCAACCTGCAACGGTCAGCCCATTACCGCCGACGCGTTTACCTCCCTTGTGGAACGTTTAAAGGAAATGACCGTTTCCGGCAGCCTTGGGGAGCCACAAGTGCCTGCCGGTACGCCCCGCTGGCAGATGACCCTGACGACCACCGGCGGCCAGAGCCGGACGCTGGCGGCGTATCCGATGGATACGTTCAACGATATTCTGGCTGTGGACGGAGTTGCGCTTCAATATCTCAATGCTGAAGCGATTCAGATCGCGCTGGGGGAGCTTTACCCGAACTAGTCGGACGCTTCCCCTTTCAGAGGGATCCCATCCAACTGTGATCCAAACAGCCTGCCGGATAACGCGTATGCGAGCCGGCAGGCTGTTTTTCTGCGATCAGGCGGTCTTGCGGACGGTATTGGCAGGAGCGGGCATATCAAATAATGAATATTTGACTCTTAAATTGGACAAAAATATTAAAATGTGTTACAGTAATATTCGTTATTATTGCGCCGGGATACCATACCGGCCGTTCCACATGAAAAAAACCCCGCCACCGTTTGAACAGGAATGCTTGCGTGTTATGGATGGGGCTTTTACATGTGAGAAAATGGATGGGACATCGTTCGATCCGTCTGCGGGAGTGTTTGTCATGGAAAAGCGAATAGTCTGGTGCGATGCGGCCAGGGTAACGGCCATCGTAATGGTTGTGCTGGTGCATTGCGTGGAGAGCGTTTACAAGCCCGACCTGGCTTTATCGGCAGGGGATTTTGCGAGCGCCGCGTCCCTGCTAAACCGGGTAACCCTCTTCACAATCGGGCGAGTAGGTGTGCCCCTTTTCCTGATGCTGACCGGGTATCTGCTTTTGCCCCGGAATTATGAAACGCCCGGCGCGATCAGCCATTTTTACCGCCATAATTTTCTGCATCTGCTGATTACTACAGAAATCTGGACTGTTCTTTATATCGGTTATTTCGCGATCGACTGGAAACAATTTTCATGGAACGCTTCCATCCGATATCTGCTCTTTCTGGAAAAAGTGCCGCTTTCCCATATGTGGTATATGCCGCTGATCCTGAGCCTGTACCTGTCGTTGCCGCTCGTGGCTATTGCGCTGCAACGCTGCCGTGCGCGTTACGTTGCGCCGGTACTGCTGTTTGCTCTGTTTACCGGTTTTATCCTGCCAACGTTGAATGATACGCTGCAATGCTTTGGCACCAGCTTCCCGGGATCGTTCCAGGGTGTAACGGATTGGAACGGGGGGACATACGGACTGTATCTGGTTTTAGGGTACTATCTGGGCAGAAGAAACATACTGGGGAAAGTATCCAAACGTGCGCTGTGGTGGGCGGCGCTGGGCTGTCTGCTGCTTGCCGATGTGGTGCAGGCTGTTTCCTACCCATACGGCCTGTTGCCGTATCGGATTACCTATACGCATCCGCTGGTTCTTGCGCTGTCCATCTTTGTATTTGAGCTGTTCCGTCGGGATGCTGGGACGTCGTCACCTAAATACGCAAAGAGCCTTGAAATGCTTTCAAGGCTCAGTTTAGGGGTGTTCTTTGTCCATAATCCGGTGCTGATCAAATTGTTACCGCTGGCCGATTGGAACAGTATGAGCCGCGAACTGGCGCTCCCTCTACTGCTGGTGGTAACCCTTGCCATCAGCTACGGGGTAAGCGGCCTGCTTTACCTGTTTAAGCCCTTTCGCCGGTGGCTGCTGAAAGCGTAACTGTGCGCCGCGCGGAATGCGCCTGTCAGGGGTTTACTGCCTTGCCGCGGATATAGGCGATAATACTGTCTGCGGCGGCATCCAGCGCCACACCCGTGGTATTGAGCATGAGATGGTAATTACTGCGGTGGCCCCAGTTGCCGTCCGCGAAGAAATTATAGTAGCTCTGGCGTTGTTTATCTACCTTGCGAACGTGATCTTTCGCCTGCTCAAACGTCAGGTTTTCCACCTGCATGATCCGCTGAATTCGTGCGGAAACCTCCCCGTACAGAAACACGCTGATCAGGTTGGGCTGCGCACGAAGCACATAATTGGCGCAGCGGCCTACCAGCACGCACGGCCCTTGCAGCGCTACACGGGCGATTGCCTCAAACTGTGCCAGAAAAATGCGATGGTTCAGCGGCAGTTCAGCTTCGCCGCCCAGCGCATTCACGCCGGAAAACAGAGAAAACAGATAGCTGGGCACGGCCTTTTCGTCGTTGTTTTCAAACAGTTCTTTGCAGATGCCGCTGTTTTTAGCGGCCAGGGTAAGGAGTTCCTTGTCGTAGAAAGGCACGTTCAGTTTTTGGGCCAGTATCTTGCCAACCTCGCGACCACCGCTACCGTACTCGCGACCGATGGTAATAATTGCCTTCTCTGCGTCCATAAAGTCACTCCCCCGCTCTATTCCGTTGTCCGCTCCGTTTTCTTGTCTTTATTATACAACAGAATCTGTCGAAAAGTAAACCGGGAGTGTATAAACGTTACATCCGGTAAGGGATAGATTCAGCGCTTACCCGGAGATCAGCGAAAGTTCAGTTTTCGTCGCGGGCTGTGTCGTCTGTTTTAAGCTTGGTGAATATCATTCGTCCTGCGCTGGTCTGAAGTACGGTCGTTACCACGGCGGTTACGCTTTCACCCACATGTTTGCGGCCGTTATCCACCACGATCATGGTGCCGTCATCCAGATAGGCTACGCCCTGACCGGGTTCCTTTCCTTCGCGGGTAATCTGCACAGTCAGCTCCTCGCCAGCCGTCAGCATGGGTTTTACGGCATTTGCGAGATCATTGATATTCAGCACCCGTATACCGCTGACGCCTGCCACTTTATTGAGGTTGTAATCGTTCGTGACGACGACTCCGTTTAAATCCTTGCAGAGGCGTAACAGCTTGACGTCCACCTCGGCCACATCCGGATAATCGGCGTCACTGACAACCACGCTGTTCTTCAGTTCCGTCTGCAGCCGGGCCAGCACATCCAGCCCGCGGCG
>JAEWYP010000053.1 GCA_023395615.1 Bacillota bacterium | reverse complement strand
GCACCGAAAACGGTTTGACCGTTGATGATCTTGTACGCCCGTACTTTATAATAATTGATGACTCCGAACATGCAGTTATCCGTGTAGGATGTGATGCCGGTAACGCCACGGTACGAATATTCGCCATCCGGGCTTGCGCTGCGGAAAATCTGGTATCCGGCTGCGCCGGGTACTGCGTTCCAGTTCAGTTTCAACTGGCTGCTGCTGATTACTTCGGCAAGCCCCATCACCACCTGCGCCACGCCGATATCCGCATACCGTGCCGCGCCGCGGGGGCCGACGTAGGTAACGCCTCCGCGCGTGCAGGCGGCGCATACTTTGTAGTAATTCGCGATGGATGCATTAATGGCTACAGTTGCGGAAGTGCCGTAGACCGTGGTCACATAACTGTACGTACCGTTTTCCGAATCGCTGCGGTAAAGGCGATACTCCTGCGCGTTCCCGACCGAGCACCAGCTGATGGTTGCGGAGGCGCTGCCTGCCGACACAATGGATGTGATAGAGGGCGCGGAGAGCGCAAAGAAAGCGAACGGGGCGGAATACCCGCTCAGGTAGCGGGTTGTGCCGGTTGCGGCGCTGCTGAGGTCGTTATAGGCGCGCAGTTTAAAGTAACTCATTACCCCGTAAGGCACGGCGGAGGGCAGGGAGGTGCCGGTGGTTGCGCCTACATAGGTATAGGGGCCGTTGGGATTGGTTGCCCGATAGAGGTAATAGCCGTGAATCATCCCGGAGGCATTCCAGGAGACGGTTACCTGTGTGCTGTTCGCAGCGTAGGCGGAGGTGGGCGCAGGCGGCGCGATATAGTTGTTTACCGCAGTTGCGCGGAACCCATACCCTGTATAGGAATAGTCGGAGTACAGATAAACTTTGTATACATTGCCGCGCAGCACGATGGTTTTCCCGGCAAGCTCGCTTCCGGTATAAACGTCGATCAGAACATCCTTGTCGTTGAAAATGCCGATGTAATCGTAGCCATCTTCCACATAGGTGTCCGCACTGAAGGTCAGCGCGATCCGCGCGGCATTACTGACGCGATAGACATAGACCGTATCCGTATTGTTTGCGTACGGATGGCTGGATTGCATATTCAGATAGGACGGGCAGTTGATTTGAACGGTCTTGGCGCTCTTGATGGCGGCCTTCATATGGTCCAGCGCCTGATCCCGGCTGAGCGCGGCGCCCTTGGCGACCGGGGTTTCAGTAGGAGCCGGCGTTGCCGTCGGTTCCGCAGTCGCTGTTCCTTCGGGCGTGGCGGAAGAAGATGCAACCGGGTATTCCGGGGTAAGCTCGGCAAGCGGAAGATGTTGATCATTCTGGTAATAGACCGGATGATCCGCCCGGAGCAAATCGGTTACCAGATCACTCTGCTGATCAGCAGTCAGAGTGTCGAGAAGTGTGGGATCGGCATAACCGCCGACCGCTTCCCCATCCACCGCAAAGTTGAGGTAAATACGATCGGCGCTGTCAAGGCGCGCGTCGCTTACATAAACACAGGAATCTTTTGCAAGACGGAACAGGTAGCCGGAGGAGGTGGTGTTTTGGTAGATATTCGTTCTTGCATTCAGGCGCGCGTATCCGGTGTAAGGCGCGATCGTCGGCAAGGGAGTAGCCGTCGGCGTAACTTCCGGGGTTGGGGTTACCGTATGGGTCGCCGTAGCTTCCGGAGTCGCCGTTATTTCTGAAGTCGCCGTAGCTTCGGGGGTCGGCGTTGCGGCAGGCTCCGGGGTCGGCGTATCCGTTGAGGGGGCTTCCGTAACCGGTTCCGGCGTTGCGGTTTCCGGCACGGGAGAAGGCGTCTCCGGGGCAGGAGTGGGCGTCTCCGGCACGGGGGTTGGCGTGGCGGGTTCCGGCGTAACTTCCTGTATGGTTTCTGTTGGCGCGGAGGAATCGGTTGCAGCTTCGCTTAGCGCGGTTACCGGCCACCCGGCGCTGCAAACAAGAGCCAGTGTGAGCAGCCAACTGAGCAGGTTTTTCGCGGTTCGACCCATTCCGGTTTTCATTTAAGAATCCTCCTCAATAGGAATAATATGAATGCAGAATCTCTTTTTACCATTATAACACATCACTGTGATATACGGTAAGATTATACTGGTAAAGCAAGCGCGATTTCTTCGGATGGTCGACAAAAAACAAAAACCCATGCGCTCGCAGCCTCTTGCATGGGTATGGATAAGACGATACGAACGAGTAAGATATATTCTTCGACGCCATAAACGCTTTTTCCTTTGATCACATCGAAATATCAACGGTCGTAAGTCGTGCGAACGGCTTCTACCCATTGCCCGCGTGCTTTTAAGCAAAATTCCAGAAAATCGCGCACGGCACCGTGTCCGCCCCTGGAAGGGGCAATGTACTCGCAGTTTGCCTTCACTTCTTCCGCCGCGTCGGCCGGGCAGGCGCAGTATCCGCAAAGGGACATGGAAGAAAGGTCCACCAGATCGTCCCCCATGTAGGCAACTTCTTCCCGCAGTAGATTCCGCTTTTGCATCTGGCTGGCTAACTCCGACTTTTTATCGGAGATGCCCTGCAACAGAACCGCGATGTGAAGTTCCTCAGCGCGGCGGCTTACGCATTCACTTTCCCGTGCCGTCAGGATCATCAGCTGCAACCCGACGTTCTGCGCAAGCAGAATGCCCGCACCGTCACGAACATGGAACTGCTTCATCTCCATGCCGTCGCTTCCGTAGATGATTCTGCCATCGGTCAGAGTGCCGTCTACGTCCAGCACGATCCATTTCAGGCGGCTTAACCGCTCCTGCTCGCGCATGGCAGTCAGGCCTCCAGGATCGCGCTGAAGCGGCTAGGGGTGACAAAGCTGAGGCGGCGGGGGGCATGCCTTACAATCTCCTCCAGCATCCCTGCGATATCCTCATTCTTCTGGCGGTAATCTTCCTGTTCTTCTACGGTTTCCAGTTCCGCGTTCTCGCTGGAGAAGTTCGGCGCACTGTCCTCGTTGAATCCGTCCAGACCGGCTAGCCGGATGGTTTGCGCACCCAGGCGCAACGCAAGCCGGATGGCGAAGATCATGGAATTGTCGTAGTTCTTCCAGCCCCGTTTTGCGAGCGTGTCAAAATTCAGTTGAAGGGGTTTTCCGACCAGAATATTCCCCGGGAGGTTGGAGGTGACAATCTGCGGGCTGTCCGCAAGGCGTTCCTGATCCAAATCCACACTGTGCTCATACCGGCGGAGATTGTTATAAAACACATAATCCACCGCGAACTCCTGCGGCAGGAAGTTAACGCTGACGGTGATAACGTTCTCCCGGGAGGAAAGGGCCTGAATTTCGCTTCGATAAGCATCGATACTCTTGCCCGGAGCAATCAGCAGAATTTCCTTTCCGGCGAATGCTCTTTCCAGCGTATCCAAAGCAGCGTGATCGTCGATTTTCCGATCCATAAAGTGGTTATACAGTTCTTCCAGTGCGTCGTAATCGTACCGCTTACGGGCCTGCGGTTCAATCTGTTCCACAATCTGGCGCAGGTCTTTGGCATTGATGCTGTGATGGTTTTGCAGATAGGTGATATTGTGCACATGAGAGCTGTACATCCCCGCGATCAGATTGGGGATGGAGTAGCCCCATTCGTGATCCTGGCGGATGGCGTTCATATAGGAATCAATCAGATCCATCAGCTCGTTGATGTCGTAATCCGCACCGTGATAGGCGTTCAGGTAATGCATTACCAGTTCGGTGTTGGTATTACCCGCGCCACGACCCAGACCGTATACGGAGCTGTCCACAATCCCCTTGCGGTGTGTGCCGCACAGCTCGATAAATTTCTGGGAAAGCGCAAACGAGAGCTGCATATTGTTGTGGGAATGGAACCCGATCGAGATGCGCGGGTCCAGGTTATGGTCGATCAGGCTGAAGATATGGGTGAGATCCTCTAAAAACATGGAGCCGAACGTATCTACGATGGAGAAAGCGAAGGGTTGCAGAAGATTAACCTCATCAATCAGGTCCAGCAATTCCCGGTCCGTATACCCCAGCACATCCACCGGCTGCACAAAAACCTGATACCCCAGGGCCTGTATTTTCCGGGCTTCCTCTATGGCAGCCTGCCAGTCCTGGTGAAAAAAGCATTCCCGTAGCATGTCAACGCTGCGTCCGTCGTACGGTTTTAACTTGGTAAGATCATACCGGTTATGGTCAATCATGGCGACAATGCTGGTTTGCGGGTCCTTCTGCCGGGGAAGGTAAGGGATCAGCTCGTCGGGATATTCAAATGTAGAGCTGTCCTTGTCATGGGGATGGTCTTTCAGAAATCCGCACTCAATCAGGTCCACGCGGCTGCGCGCCAGCTTGGCGATCATCCCCTTGATTACGCGCTCCCCAAAGAGCGTGTCTACTACATAACCTCCGTCACGAAGCGTGCAGTCCAGAATTTTGATATTACTCATGCGCTTTTCCTCCGTGAGCAATCAGTTCCCTGTACAGGGCGTCGGCAATTGCGAAGTCTTCCGGATAGTCGATATCCACGCACTCAATCCCCGAGACCTCGCAGAGATAGGGGGTGTCTCCGATACGGCGGTTGAGCCTTTCAAACATATCCCGCCTGAAAACATAGGCAGCGGATACTTCGGCAAACATCGGCACCAAATCCTGCGTGCGCGGCACGCTCTCCGCCTGAAAATTCATCGGTCGTCCGTTTTGCCATAACAGGCGCTGGATTTTTTCGCAGGTAAATGCGGAATCGTGTTCCCCGCTCTGCACGGCGCGCAGACAATCGCTGAAACGCTGCGGTTTCACAAACGGGGACGTGGCGTGGGATACCATGTAAATCTCAGCGGGAACCAGTTTGGAGAACTCCCGGATGATGTCCTGCGGGGTAGCCTGCGCCGTATCAAGAAACGCCGGGCGGCGCAGAAAGCGGAAACCGGGCACCAGATAGTCAGTGATCCGATCATCGCTGCAAAAAACATAGCGTTCATCCAACTCCGGCACCTGCGCCAAAGTGCGCTCGATCATCTGGATCAGCGTATTCCCATCGAAAAACGGCTTGATATTCTTGCCGGGCGTACGCTCACTGTTAAGCTTGATGGGTACAAAGGCGACCGTTTTCATTTCTGATGGCCCTCCTTGTGCTGCGGCTGTTCCGCCAATTGTTTTTCCAACTGCTTATTTCGCTGGATCATCGCTTCCAGCCGTGTTTCCAGCGCCTTTACGTTGCCGCGCAGCGCCAGTATCTCCCGCTCCTGTTCCGACATGGGGCTCACCTCCGTTTTCAGGCCGCTGTAAGGAAGGGTACGCTGCCAGGAAAACTGCTCTGCCGCACGGAGCGGCCCGGCAGTTTTAGCGGCTACCCAAAGAATATCCGGCGAGGGATCGGTATAGACATCGTTCTGCCGAAGGAAAGTCTTTGTCAGGCGCATCGGCGTAAGCGCGCAGCCTGCCGCCGACGCGGTTTTCAGAAATCCATTCTCCCCGAACTGGTTGATGAAGACGGCGCAGCCGTCCTCCGGCAGGGCGGATAACGCGGCATAACCGTCGTCCTCCGTTTCGTTCACGACCATCCAACGTGTACGATCGGATAAAGTATAAACCGGGCGTTCAGCTTCTGCACCGATGATTACGCTCCAGAGCCCGTTTACAATCTCCTGATTGACGCCGAGGCCGCAGGGAACGGAAGCACCCAAAGAGGCAAGAAAGCGCAGCGCTGCGTCGTAACGCGGCGTCATCCGGAAGTCACGCTCGAAGGCAGGCGTCATATCCAGACAACGTGTAAAATAACGCTTCAGGCTGCCAACCGCTGTGGAGCTTACGGTGGCAATTTCAGCGGGGCGGTTGTCAAACAGCACAGGCAACAATTCCGAAGGGAATTTGACGTTGATCACCGTCGCGTCCGGGAACAGACTGCTGTAGTACAGCAAATCATCCGGGTGGGGCTTTATCACCAGCGTGCGGCCCGGCAGAAAGTAATCCGCCAGATACTGGTAAATCGTCACCTGCCCCTCGAAGGTGAGCATTTTCAGGTTGGCGAAATGCTGGGTAAGCACAACGGTAGAGTGCTCCGGCACATGGAAGAGGTCCTGTTTTACAAAAAAGCGTCGCACGGCCGTCTGCCGTTCCGGCGGAAGAGATTCGAAACTTTCGATCACATCCTGATGCTCAAAATTCGTCGCCTGATAGCCCTCAACCTGTGCGAAACGGTTGCCGACCCGGGTAACGATCACGGGGTTTTCACCGGTATAGAGGCGATAGTCGCGCGCCATCCGGGAGCGTGTCGGAGCCAGCCGCCTGTCTGTATTCATCAATACATCCGGGGCGCTGAACACCCCCGCGGCGTCTTCGAACATACAGAAAGGGATCTTCTGGCTGCAAAGATAGACCCCGAAATGGTAGTGAGCTGCCCCGACGAAAATTTTCTCGAAACTGCGAATATCGCGGTTCCATTCTTTGAAGAAACGACGAAAGAACTCGTCGTTCGCGTGTCGGGTGAGCAAATCCTCCGGAACGGGCATCAGGGGGAAAACGGTGATATCCGCAAAGAAGTTCTTCAGACTCTGATATTCGGGAAACTTTTCGCACAGGGTGGAGGCGATCATGAGCACCGCTTCTTCGCGCGGATAATGGTTTTCCCTGTGGATCATGGCGCTGAGCAGCTGATATGTGCTTACGACACTGTACAGAACCATCCGTTACGCCCCCTTTCCCAAACCCAGCTTGGTCAGCAGATCTCCGAGCGTTTCGCAAACCTGGGTGTTTTCGTCGCTGCCGATGCCGCGCGTGAAGGTGAAGTCCAGAAAATCTTTCCGAATGTGAGAAAGATCAGCCAGATAATGGTTGAAGGGTTGATAGGCGTCGTGACCGCTGATATTCAGGAACATCGGATAATTCTGAAACGCATGGGCATACGCCATGGCGAAATCATATATTCCCTGATGGATACGGCGTATCATCGCGTAGTTTTCCACTTCGGGAACGCCGAATTCCAGCGTGCCGTCCTCCGCGATCCCTTTAAATGAGGGCGTGGTATCCTGCGTAAGCATCTCAAAGAAAACGCACATGGTGGAGTTGTGGCGGCGCATCTGTTCGGTAAAATTCGCATAGTTCTGCCGCTGGGAGAAAAGGTAAGTCTCCAGATCACCCTTTAACAGCGCGACGTTGGTGGCCGAATAATCCGTAATGCTGGCGCCCGCCATAAACCCGGTCACTTCGCAATCCAACGCCAGTTTACGCTCCACAAAATCTTTTACCCCCAAGGGGCCGGTACCCGCCCAACCAACGTCTACCACGGCAACCTTTTTCGCTCCGGCAATCTGGGATTTGAGCACTTCTCCGTAACGTAAAGCTTCCGGTTCGCATAGCTGAACAACTTCCGGCCAGTGCTCCGTAAAGAAGGCTTTCAAACCGGGCAGGTTGGGCTTATCGATCAACTCGTTGGACTGAAAGCCGGCGGCGGCCAGCTGAGGCATTAATCCATCCAGTTTTAACGAGCGGAGCATGCCGAGTACGGTCACTTTCTGTGGGCTATAGGCTTTGTAAATCAGCACCCGACGGATAAACTCGTTCCGGCTGACATCCGCGCAATAACGCAGCCCCGCCACACGGGACCAGTATACATATTCGGAAGGAATGTCCTGAAACAGCGAATCATAAACCCGTTTATAGATTGCGCCGTCCCGGGCCAGAAACAGAATCCGTTCCAGCCCCGTCGCCTGCGCGCGCTGATGGATCCATTCGCAATAACCCAGCACATATAAACCACCTGCGACGAACCCATATTCGTAATAAGGGTCGTATACTTCCAACCCGTTATGTAATGACGAATTTACGATGCCTGCGTACGCGCTGCCCACAATATCGGACATAGCGGTAGCCCGGAAGGGTTCCCCGAGTTTATTCACATTCAGGTAGGGGAAAGCGGTAATGCCGCAGGCGGCTGCGTTCTCCAGATCGGTTACGGTATTGTCTCCAACATGTGCGACACGCGAACCCTGCCCCGCTTTCTCCAATAAAAGCGAATAGAGGCCGCGATCATGCTTGCTGGCGCGGTAATCGCAGGAGACCAACAAAGCTTCGTAACCGGTATAACCGTTCTTTTCCAGCAGTGCCGCCATTGTGTCGTGCGGCAGGTACATATCCGAAGTGATGAACAGGCGCGTGCCATGATCTTTCAGGGAACGGTAAACAATCTTCATAAACGGATTCGCAAAACAGAGGTCCATTTCCGCCTGCAGTTCCATTTGCTTGACGGGTTCCGGGTCAAACCCGGTCATTTTGGCGTAAACGGCGTAGATATCGTCCAGCGTTACCTCACGGCTGCCGGTTGCAAGCGCGGCAAGCCTGCGGGCTTCGGATTCGGCTTCCTGACGTTGCTTGATAAAGGCATGACCCAGTTTTTCCTCCACGCAGTAAAAAAGATGCGCGGGTTTTGCGAACGGACGAAAAAGCAGCGTATCAAATATATCTAACGAGACAGCGTCGTACTCGGATAAGGCTAAAGCAAGCGAAAGGGGGGAAAGATACGTAACGGGGGACACGGAGGACTCCGGCGAGGTAAGGGCGGAAGGGATGGATAAATCCAGCGGCTGTGCAGGGAGATTCAGTTTCAACAGGGGGTAAAAAAAGCGATACCGCGCATTCAGCTTCAAAAGCTTTTGAGCGCGGTGAAATACATCCGGTCTCGCGGGGTAGGCCAGCTTCAGATAGTTTTCAAACTCGATCTGGATATTCTGGTTCTTGTTGAGCAGAAAGTACTTGATCTTTCGCAGCATGAAACAACCCTCGCATGTGGATTTTGTTTGAAGAAGCCCCCCGCCCGCCGCCGCGGGGCGACGAACGGAGGGCTTTCAGTGCTATACAGGGTATGTTAGTTGACGTAAGCCACGACAGAGGTTACCTGGAAACCGCGGGCGAACTGCGTCTGATCGCACGCCATCGTGATAGTGAAGGAATCACCGATGACTTCGACGGTCGCGCCGCCCAGTGCATTGCTGGTGTAGTGGCCGACCTTGCTGCTGTTCTTGTTGAAAATCTCAATGTAATCATTGGGATCCGCAAAGTTAGTGTCGTCCGAGAAGGTAATCAGCAGGCGGTAGGCACCGGGGATGCTATAGGTCCAGGTTGCCCCGTTTTGCGCGTAAGAGTACGGGTTCGGTGTGCGCAGATTGCTTAGCGAGGCGCGCGCGTTGGTTGTGCAGGAAACACTCGACGATGCGGTGCCGATGATGCGGGTCGCGCCACCGTCCGTAAACTGGTAAGGGGCAACTTTGAAGTAATACGTCGTGTTGGCCTGAAGACCGGAAATGGTGTAGGCATTCACGCTGCCATCGGACACATAAGCCTGCGCATAGTTGGTATCCGTGCTCTTGGCGTAGTATACAACATATCCGTCCGCATTGCCGACGACCGACCAGCCCAGCCGTACGTCGTTCTGGCTGGCATACGCATAATAGCCGGTGATGCTTGTGGTGCCCAGTACGCGGGCCATGCCGGTATCGGAATAGTGACCGTACTGCTTGTACCCGCTAATCGTCTTATATGCACGCACTTTGTAGTAGTAGGTACCGGCCGGCAGACCGCTGTTGATGTACACAGTGGCGTTTTCCACGTTGGCGATGCTGGCGAAGATGCCGCTTGCGGACGTGGAACGGGAGATTTCATATCCATCCACGCCGTTCACCGCCGTCCAGACCAGATAGTTGGTATCAGCGCTGTACGGCTTGCAGGATGTCAGGGTGGGCTTGCCGAGACTGATGAACAGCTTGGCGGCGGAAATGAGACCGTCGCTGTTGGGGCCGCCCGTCACAAAGTATACCGGCTGAACCTTGTAGTAATACGGCGTGGAGACATCCACGGAAGAATCCGTGAACGTGGTGGTCGATCCGTTGGAGATCCAGCTGATATAGCTGTATGTGCCGGTAAGGGAAGCACTGCGGAAGATGCGGTAGTTGGTCGCGCCAGGTATCACATCCCAATTGATCACAGGGTGGGATACTGTGGTATCGGAGATGGCGTCTACCGTGGGCTGCGCGAGCGACACGTAGGGTTGCGGATTGCTTAAGGGGCCGAGCAGGCCGCCTACGTAAGCCGCGATGCGGTAGTAATAAACCGTGCCCGGTGTGATGCCTGTATCCCGGAACGTCAGGCCGGTGCTGGTTCCAACCAGCGAGTAGGTACCGCCGGAAATGGTGCTGCGGTAGATACGGTACTGCGTGGCCAGGCTGACGGCCTGATAGGTCAGAGTAACGTACCCATCGCTACCCGTGGTGAAGGCGCTCACCCTGGAGGTGGAAATCGACAAGGTGGAGAGCGTATTGGAGTAATCGCTGTATACCTTAGCCGATCCGTTGTAACGGAAGCAACGAACACGGTAATAGTTCACCATGCCGACGTACGGGGAAGGATCCGTGTAGGAGTACTGGGTGCCATTATATGTGAAGTTGCCGATGTAATCGTTCTTGATGACGGTGTAACCGTAATTGGCATACAGAGAACGGGAGACTTCAAACCCACCAAGCCCGCCCGCGTTTTTCACCCAGTACAGGGTTACGCTCTGGTCGGCGTTGTTGGTGTAGCTTTGCAGCGTCGCGTTCACTACAGTGACCGGTACGATGGCGCTCATGGGGCTTTCATACGTTGTGCCATCCTGTAGGCGCAGGGCGGTAACGCGGTAATAATAACAAACATTGTTTGTAAGCGTCATGTCCGTATACCAGGTCAGCGCGGAATCCGCAACCTTCACATAGGGGCCGGCCGCGGCGGTAGAGCGGTAGATGTTGTAGCCGGTCGCGCCGCTGACGCCGTTCCACAGAAGGTAAGCGCTGACCGTGCTGGAGTAAATCGCTTTGGTGATCGTAGGCGCTGCCATCGGGAAAGCGCCCAGCGCATCGGAAAGCGTGCCCAGTACCTGCGTGTTTCCATAGTATACGTAACCGCATACCTTGTAATAGTTCATCGCGCCGTTGATGGCACCGATGGTAGCCGACAGCGTGTTGCCCCCCGCGATGGTGGCAACGCGGTAATAAGAGCCGTTCAGCGCATTGGAGCGGAAAACAGCGTATCCGACCGCGCCGGGCACCTGGTTCCAGGTCAGGCTGGAGCTGGTATTGCTCAGCGGCGTTACGCCGGTCAGCGTTGCTTTGATGGGCGTGCGGGTAAACGGCATCGCCATGCTGAGGGGACCGACATAGGTTACGGCGCCCGGCATGCTGTACGCCTGTACGCGGTAATAATATTTCTGGCCTGTTGTGATCCGGTATTGCACGGCGGTTGTCGCCCCGCCGGTCACATTCAGGAAGCGGGTGAAGGGGCCGTTGGGAGAGGTGGAATAGCTGAGGTAATATCCTGTTGCGTTGGCAACGCCACGCCAGGAGAAACGCACGCCCGTTACGTCAACGGACTCCATATTGGTGAAGCCGGGCGTGGAGAGGCCAAAGCAGGAGCGATAGACGGACCAGTCGCTGTACACATTCACCATATCTACGGTTGCGCATGCGCGGACTTTGTAATAGTTGACAACGCCGAAGATACAGGAATTATCCGTAAACTCCGTCGAAGTGCTCTGGCCGATGGTCGTATAGGGGCCGGAAGCGCTGGCGGAGCGGCTGATTTCATACCACTGCGCATTCGTAATCCGGTTCCATGTGATTTTCAGCTGAGCGCTGCTGATTACGGTAGCCAGCCCCATGACGGGTACCTGCAGCGCCAGTTTGGGGAGCACGGTTGCCGTTGCGGTGGGTTCAACGGTAGGAACTTCCGTTGCGGTTGCGGTGGGTTCCGCGGTAGGCGCATCAGTCGCAGCCGCCGTGGGTTCGGCTGTGGGAGCATCCGTCGCGGTGGGCGCATCCGTTGCGGTTGCGGTGGGTTCGGCCGTGGGAGCTTCAGTTGCGGTCGCCGTGGGTTCGGCCGTGGGAGCTTCAGTCGCGGTCGCCGTGGGTTCGGCTGTAGGAGCTTCCGTCGCGGTGGGTTCCACCGTAGGTTCCGTAGTGGGGGTGCTCAGCGCGGTTTCGGCCGGCGCCAGGGTGGGGTCGCCTTCTTCGGCGAGCGCCCCGCCGGTCAGCAGGAAGCTGCTGAACACCAGCGTGAAGCACAGTGCGATACTGAGGCACTGTTTCCATAGGTTCTTCTTTTGGAGATTTTGCATTTCCAGATCCTCCTTAGTCTGCGATCTTCGCTCCGGCATGCGGTTTGACACGTGCACCATCCAGAGATGACGGTACCGCGCCTGGGCAGCGATGAACGAACGAGGTTTCCTTGAAGGGATTCAAATACGGTGAATGCCGATTTGGATGAGCCCTCTTGCATTTAACGAGTCAAGGAACCCAACCCTTCCATACTATGCTTAAATATCATAAGCTTTTTGTGCGAAATTTGCAATAGTTTGTCGTAGTTTTGACTTATTTTATGAAATAACTCATTAAAAAAATGAGCGTGATGAATCTGAATGCTTTTGAATCCGGCATTCTTCCAGCAAGGCGCGCATTTTTTCTATGTAATAAGTTTGAAAGAAAATTGTTATCCCAAGCGAGAAAGGAATGAAAAGAACCATTTATTTGATGAATTTCGTCCAAAACACACGAAGGGGTTCATATAATGCGGAAGGCGCGTGTTTCTTTACATAATTCTTCATTTGGAATTTCAGCCGGTTGAGCCGACCGCCTTCCAGAAAAGACAACGGAACTTTCACGTCGTTGGAGCGCCAGGTGTGAGTAGAAGGCTCGTATACCCACATGCCGTTGCCGGAGTATGCGTCATCAATCCGAAACGCCCTGAGCAGGTCGGGCGGCAGACGGTCGAAACGGATCAGAGAGATATAGATTTCTTCCGCCAGGGCAAGAGAGGGTCGGAAGGCAGCGCCATACCGCTCGGCCCATCGACCTTCCAGCGTGACAAAATCAGAGAAGCCTTCCTGTGCGGTGGACACTTCCGGCGCGGTCTGCGCGGCATGGTTGCAAACCGGCAAAAAACCGCCCTTTCCGTCGCGCGCGAGGTACAGCAGCTGTCCGTAAGGTACCTGAATCGCCGCTTCCAGAAACAACAGGTTCTCGTATACGGGGTGCATTCCATCCACCGTAAGCGCCAGACTGTCGCAGGGGCAATCCAGTTGGCGGGGCAGCACATATTCGTTCAGGAAAATATAACGGCCCGCAACCTTTTCGTTAAGCAACCGGCTGAGATAAAACTGCGCGGTTCCCTGATACCCGATATCAACGATCGTCAGAGGTTTGCCCGGGGCAACGGAGCGGATCTCAGCGGTGTATTCGCGGTAAATCTCGGCGGCCGCGGCGGAACGCGACAGGATATCCGCCTGATAAGGCGCAAGGATTTCCAGTACGCGACTCTTCATCCGGGGCAAATCAACCTGAACTGCTGCATCCTGTTCGGAAAGCTCGTCATAATTGAGCCGGCTTCGGGCGAAAGCGCCCAGTGTACCGGTAAAGGGCTGCTGTACCAGCGCGTTCAGGTCGGACTCGGAACGCAGGCTTGCGGACGCGACCGCCTGCCTGGATGCAAAATACAGGCAACTGGGTTGTTCCGGCACTTTTCGCGCTTCACAGTAGCGCTGATAAATCGGCTGAAAAAGATAACCCTCTCTTGTGACGAACAGCAGTAAAGAATCGTCCGCCTGATCCACCAACCAGTGAAAGAAACAGCCCAGCACCGGCCCCAGCCATGCGCTGGCTGCGTCTTTCAGCGGCAAATTCCCCCCGAAAGCGGCGTTCAGGTAAAGGCAGTTCACAAGCGTGCCCAACACCAGACTGTTGCCGGGCGTACCGTTATCAAACGGACGCAGATTGGGGTACAGAGGGGAGGCTTGCAGCATCTCCGCCGGATTCGGTATCAACAGAGCCTTGCGACCCATCTCCGTAAGCACATGACAATCAGAATGGGCATTATCACCAATATGAAGCGTATTTTCGTCGGGGTGCGCCGCAAAAAACGCCCGCCACAGAGATCCGTCGGCTTTGATGCCGTTTCTCTCACAGGAAACCCAGAGTTCCAGATTGTCGGGATATCCGCAGATAGAAAGCAATTTGCGGATTTCGTCCGAAGGCAGGTACATGTCGCTGACCAAAGCGATCTTTTTACCGGCGGCGAGATATGCCTGAAGCAACGCACGCATATCCAGTCGGGGATACGCGTTTTCCGCCTCTTCCTCCAGCTCTATCGCTTTCAGGCGATCGGCCTGGGCACGAGTAAGACGCGCAGTTTTTTCCAACTCCAGATAAATATCGTCCAGCGTGGCCAGCCCTCCGCCCACGACGCGGTACGCGTTGTG
Source organism: Bacillota bacterium (assembly GCA_023395615.1). Taxonomy (GTDB): domain Bacteria; phylum Bacillota; class Clostridia; order Christensenellales; family Aristaeellaceae; genus CAXXOK01. Next base: position 10,271 of record JAEWYP010000053.1, on the reverse strand, counting down.
TTCCGCGTTTACGCGCAGCTGCCGGAAGGCGATGGAAAGCCCCATCTCCTTTTGCGCACGTGCCTCCACCAGCGCGAACAGATCGGTGGGATGCAGCGTGCGGCGGGTAAACAGCGTATCGAAAATGTCAAAGGTAAGCAGATCCGCCTGATCGGCCAGGGTATGTACCTGTGAAAGCGTCGCGTATTCGCCGTTCATATCGTTATCCATTCTCCTCCGGCCGTGCGGCCGTGTGTTTAGCGCCCGGATCGGCGGCGGATTTTTCGTATCAGAAATGCGGTTCCTTTTTTGAACCAGTTCTGCTTTTCCATAAAAGCGACGGGCAATTCCCTGTAAACGGCATGGGTGCTTTCCAGCCATACGTCCAGCAGACGTTCCGCCACAAAGCCGAACACGCGCATGTCGTTGGGTGTGTAACCACTGATATCCAACCGGGATTCCAGCGTGAACAGGATGGAGAACAACCATGCGCAATAGGCGTTCAGAGGCTCCCTCTTCATCACGAACATGTTGAACCTGTGGGCGGTACGTTTTCGCATAACCTGATCAAAGGCGGAAAGCTCATCCGGATGCAGCTCCGCAATGATCTGGCGGGTCATTTGCAAATCCTGCTCATGGTGTGCGTGCGCGTACTGTGACCAGCTGGTTTCTACCCAGTAATGCCGGGACTTGGGCAGCAGAATATCCGCATGCTGAAGTTGAGCTTGAAAATCAGCTCCGCGCAGGATGCGATCCGTCTTTTTCGCAAACAAAGCCCTGCGGACAAAGTAGCGACGGTAATGTACCAGCCCGAGGACGTCGAAATCGAGGTTTTTCCATGCCCAGTAAAGAGCGGTTAATTCGCAGTAATATGGGTTTTTGGCAGAAATATTATCGCCGGTATCGTCTCCCTGCTCGAAGAGCTTCTGTTTTCCAGTGCAACCGACATGGATGGGCAGATAGACCGGATCATCAGGCATGGGATACGGCTTATGCGCCGCAATCAAAATGACGGTTTTCATAGGGCTTCCTTTCGACAGGATGATAGGGAACGGACGGATACCGGCAAGCGGCATGTGCCGCGCAGAAGGCAGACAAATTATACCATGGTACCGGCTGACCGACAACCCGCCCGCAAAAGAAACGCCGCGGAGAAGCGCGGCGTTGCACAAATGATAAATTTCTTTCCGGCCATATCCGATTACCGGTTATGATTCGGAGAAAAGAGACGCTTCAGGCATGCTTGCGGGCGGGAAGATGACGGGGTTGTTTCCGATAGGCATACCCAAGGGCAATCGGCGTGACAAAGCTGGTGATGATAATCAACAGCACGATGAACGGCATGACGGATGTGTCGATGATGCCGCTCTCCACCCCTTTCTGGGCGGTTACCAGCGCCACTTCCGCGCGGGCCATCATCCCAACGCCGACGCGGAAAGAATCTCCCGGCGTGTAATGGCACAGCAGTGCGGCTCCGCCGCAGCCCACCACCTTACCAAGCATCCCGACAGCGATAAACACCAGACCGAAGAGCAGAAAATCCATATTGATATGGCTCAGGGATGTGGTCAGCCCGATGTTGGCAAAAAAGATGGGAACAAAAATCATGTATCCCAGCATTTCCGCCTTGCTGTTGATATAAGGGCGGTCCGGGTTGGTCGACAGGATCAGGCCGACGATATAGGCGCCGGTAATATCGGCGATATCGAAATACCGTTCGCTTACATAGGCGATCAGGAAGCACAACGAAATGCTGAAGATTGGCACCAGCCGGTGGCGAGGGTATTTATGATCCAGTTTTTTAAACAGCTTTGCGATGCCGGATGCCAGCAAAGCGATGACCGCGAAGAAGATCAGCATTTTCAGGATAATCAGCCAGGGGCTGACCACGTTTGCCGCGTCCGGATTTTTCATGGCGAGTACGATGGAAAGCACAATGATGCCCACAATATCGTCCATAATCGCCGCGGCGACAATGGTGTTGCCAACCCGGCTGTTTAAATGTTTCAATTCTTTCAGCGTCGCAACGCTTACGCTGACCGAGGTGGCGGACAGGATGGTGCCGTAGAATACATTGGTCAGGATATGATCGGAATCCAACGCCGAGAAACCGCCGTTGAAAAGCGTAGCGACCAGAAAACCGAGTCCCATTGGGACGATAACGCCCGCGAGTGTGATGATGACGGCGGGCAAGCCGATTTTCTTAATCTGACGCAGATCGGTTTCCAGACCGGCAGAGAACAGGATCAGGATGACCCCGATTTGGGCCAAGAAGCCAAAACCGGCTCCGCTGGTTTCATTTAATACGTCCTGCCCCGGGATCAGCCGGATTAATCCCACCAGCATACCGGCCAGCAGCATCCCCAGCACGGAAGGGAGCTTAATGCGTTCGCAGAGTTTCATCAGCGACTTGGAAATGATCAGTACCAGCGCAATTGGTAACAACACCAGATAGTAGTTCATTTTTATCCCTCGTTCTTCCTATTCACAGCGACACGGAAGTCCTGTGGTTTTAGCTTTGCGAATGTTGTGAAATGAAGAACGAATGAACACGGCAACCCAACATGGAAACAACGTATCGTAATTTTTCTCGCGAAAAACATTCGCTTTTCTACAGCTGATCAGGATTTATTACCTGTCGTTCTTCATTTATTCTGCATCCGAAGAGCTATTGCTCTGGTATTCAGTATAATCATTTTGAAAAATAATGCAAATCATTCTCGGTGTTTTTGAAAAAAAACAACGCTTTCTGCGTTGAACCGTCCACCCGAAAGAAAGCGACCGGCAAGCCGAGGCGGGGAAGAGGGACTATGGATAACCCTGTTTAAGTAAAATCAGCGGTACGCGCGGTTGCAAGCGATGTTATTTATATGTGTTTAAAACGTTACAGAACAGGAAAACCGGCAGTTTGGGTTGACGAATATGGTATAATTTGAAGGTATATTTTTTGGGGGAGGATCTCTTGAAAAGCAGAAGTCAATCGAAGATGTACGAAGTGCTGACCAGCCTAAACCAGATGAAGTGGCGCATTGCCCTGAAAGGGATTTTTGTAGGTTTGGTCGCGGGCTTGATGGTTGTTGTTTATCGATACGGTATGGAGTTTGCTCTGGAAAAAGCGCAGCAGGGATACGCTTTCATTCGGATGAATCCGTGGGCGCTGCTTCCCTGGCTGGCACTCGTTCTGACAGTCGGCTGGGTGATTGCCCGGTTGATGAAATACGAGCCGCTGGCATGCGGCGGCGGTGTGCCGCAGGTGGAAGGCATGCTGATACACGGCCTGAGAATCAAGGCTGGCCCGGTGTTACTGGTGCGATATGTGGCGGGGTTGCTGGCAGCTTTTTTCGGACTCTCCTTTGGGCACGAGGGCCCGTCCATCCAGATCGGCGCTGCCGGGGGGCAGGTGGTTGCTGAAAAGACCAGCAAGAACAAAATCGAAGAGAACTACCTGATTACCGCAGGCGCGGCAGCCGGGATGGCGGCGGCGTTTAACGCGCCGCTGTCGGGCATTGTATTCGCGCTGGAAGAAGTGCACCGCAGTTTTTCGCCAATTATCCTGATTACCGCGACGACCGCCGCCCTGACGACGGACGTGGTAGCGACGCTTTTTTTTGGGCTGAAACCGCTGATGAGCTTTACACTTACGCCGCAACTGCCGGCCAGCCTGTTTATCTGGCTGCTGCCACTGGGGATATTTTCTGGGTTGGTGGGCGCGTTGCTGAACAAGTCGCTTCTTGCGTTCCAGACGCTTTATAAAAAACTGCCACTGGTGTTAAGGCCGGTGATCGCATTGGCGCTGGCGTTGCCTTTTGGCCTTTTCCTGCCGCAAACGCTGGGTGGTGGCGCCAACCTGATTCACTTTGCGGAAGTGGCTCAAAGCGGGATTGGCCTGATGCTTCTCTACCTGGCGGCTAAGTTTCTGTTTACCAGCACCAGCTTTGGCAGCGGTGCGCCGGGTGGCATCTTCCTGCCCATTCTGGCGGTAGGTGCGATGGCCGGCAGTTTGTTTGGCATGGTTGCGGCGCATTTTGGCATGCCTTCGGAGTATATCGTGGATTTTGCGGTGTGCGGAATGGCAGGGGCTCTATCCGGTTCGGTGAAAGCGCCCGTGACCAGTATTTTGCTGACCGCCGAAATGACAGGAACGCTTGTACATCTGTTTCCGGTTGCGGTATGTTCTTTTACGGCGCTGCTGGTTTCCGACCTACTGAAGACTTCGCCGATTTATGAAGCTCTTCTGGAACGTATTATGGAAAACGACGGTAAGAATGCGCAAAAACGGGCGCCGGGAAGCTTGCTGGAAGTGCCGGTGGAGTATGGCAGCTTTATTTGCGGTAAACGCCTTTGTGAGGTGGAACTGCCGCATGGGTTACTGATCGCGGGAATTCACCGGGGAGAAGCGGATCTGGTGCCGAACGGGCAAACGAAAATCATCCCGGGAGATTATCTTGTGGTGCTTTCTTCCGAAGGAGCGTATCGGGAAGTAAACGAACAAATGCAGACGTTGTGCCGTAACAGCCTGTAGCTCGACAGCTCAACCGGTTCATGGTTATGTGATTTCCAACCGGGGCGCTGCCCGGAAAAAAGATAATGCCATACACCAACGGAAAAACATGCTGGCTTTGCTTCCGCTACCGGAAACAAAGCCAGCTTTCTTATTGGAATATGTAAAAATGAATCAGCCCTTTTTCATCAGGTTGTCGGGGCTTCGGTGGTTCGTTCATAGACCGTACAGAGCACATTCCCGTAGCCACTGATGGAAAAGAGCGGACGATACCCTTCGGGCGGGTCGATCCCGTATATCTTTTCATAAGTAGCGTTATAGAACAGATAGGGAGCGTCCGGGTCATCTGTTATGGACAGCGTTTCACGCAGTGCTGCAGGCAGGACGGCAACTCCGTGCTCAATTCCGAAATGGCTCATATAATCCCTTGCGCCTAACACAAGCGGAAGCGTTTGATCGCGCTGCGACTCCGAACTAAGCCGGCGCATGGCGTCCAGGGTACTTACATCCCAGTAATCCAACTCGTACCGCTCGGGTACATCCCGAGCCAGCACATTGTAATACGCATACTGATAGGGGTGGTTCAGGCTGATGCCGACCGCCTGCCACCCGAATATCGCGGCCAGTGCGACAGCCCCGAACGAACGCCTGACCCGGCTGTGGCCCAACGCCTGCCACGCAGCCTGTAGCCCAAGTCCGGCCATTGCCGCGATTGGCGCGTACAGAAAGTAGAAATGCCGCCAGCTGTTATACAGCACCGGCCGCGCAAGCACCACATAGGCAAGGGGAATCAACCAGAGCAGCGTGAGCGCGGCGAATGTAGGCCCCTGGCTGTCCTTACGGGCTAGTAGGAGCAGCGCGCGAACCTGTCCGATGACCGCAAACAGCAGATAGGGGATCGGTGTGGTGAGCGCGATCATCACGGGCAGATAGGTGCGCGGTAATGGCAGCGTACGCGCGGGGTTGTAATACACGCCGTTAAACAGTACCAAACCCGACCAACGGGTGAAATTGGCAGCGTTGCCCAGCAGATACCGCGCAAACGCGCGCGGCGCAACCCATGCCGCCGGGGTGAGCAGCAGGTAGAAAACCCCGAAGGCAAGGATGGCGGTGATCCCGGCAATGATGTTTTTCCTTGTTAACTCCCTGCGCGCCGCAAGGCCCCATAGCGCTGCCAGCCCCATCAGTCCCCAGGGGAGCGCCCCGATGATTTTCGTGTTGGCCGCCAGCGCCCCGAACAGGGAAAACAGAAGCGCTGCCGGAAACGACGGCTTCTTCTGAAAACGAAGACCGCTTGCCAGCGTGCAAAGCGTGAGCGACAGCAGAACGACGTCTTTATTGTTGTAATGCCCTTCCGCGAAAAAGCGAGGCGAAAGGTACAAAAACAACGCTGTAGCACAGGCGAGGAAACGGTTAAGCCCCAATTGCCGCATCAGCCGGTACAGTGCGATGACCCCGGCCATAAACCATAGCCATGTATAAGCATGCCAGAGGACGGTCATGGTATCGGGCGCGTCGGCCTGCAGTTGCAGGATGGGTGCGGCCAGATAGTAAGCCGATTCTCCGTGATCGCGTTCGATGCTTTGTGAAATCAGCTGCACGCCGTTTGCCTGATAATACCGGGCAGCCTCGCTTTGCGGCCCAAGCAGGCGCGTTGCGTATTCGTACAGGTTTTCCCGCAGAATATCCTGTTCGGCGGGTTCGTCGCAGGGCAGACCGTAATCAGCGCTGGTAAGCAACCCCGCGAGCGTGAGCAGTACAAAAAACAGAACCGTTACGAGAGACGCGTGTTTGCGGAACCATTGGGTCATGCGGGCAGCACCTCCCCGGTGGCGGATGCGACAGGCGCTGGCAGGCCGCCGTGCGGATGCGCGGCGGTATAGATGGTACAGACAGGCATACGGAAGCTGTCGGTCTGCACGACCGCCTGCTGGGTTGCGTCCGGTTGCCAGTTACCAAGTACCGCGTAGGTGCGGTTGGACAGCACGTATTCGGCGGATGCGTCGTCAACAGGCAGCACCGTAAGCCGCGCCTGTTCTGCCGGGGTCAGCAGTTGCCAGGCGGCCTCCAGCCCGGTCTGCGACCATAATTCCGCCCCCTGAATGGTCAGTGTGGAACTGTCGGCATGCCGGTTTAACAGTTTACGAACCGTCTGCAATACAGACACATTCCAGTAATCCAGCTCCAGATAATCGGGGACATTTTTGCCTGCGACAAGCGGATTGTAGTAGGTGTATTCCGTAGGGTGCGACAGCGCAATCTGCGTTCCGGTCAGCGCCATGCACAGGCCCAGCAGCGCGGCGCATACGCGGCGCATCACCGGATACCGCGGCGCGGACAGGAGGTTAAAAATCCGCCCGGCGCCGTATCCGGCTAAAATAAGCATCGGACCGTACAGGAAGTAAAAATGCCGCCAGCCGTTGTAAAGATTCGGGTGTCCGAAAACCGCGTACAGAAAGGGAAGCAGCCAAAGCAGGGTACACAGCAACAGGCCCGTGGTTATGTTGCTGGAAAATGCGCCTGATCTGGGGCGCAGGATGCGTCCTAACGCCAGAATCTGCCCGATGGCAAAAAGCGCCAGCAACCAGATCGGCGTCGTAACCGCGATCATATACGGCAGATAATACCAGGGCAGCGTATCGGTGCGCAGGTTAAACACCGTGCCGCGGAACAAAATCAGGTTTTGCCAGCGGCTGAAATGGACGGCATTGTTGTAGGTATAGACGAGATATGCTTTTGGATCCGGCCACAGCGCTGGCGTAAGCAGGGCATAAAATCCCGCGAAAGAAACCAGCGCAACGAGCGCCGCGAGCCACACACGCCCCTTCATCCGGTGTCCGACGCACAGACGGATCAGCACAAACAGCGCACAAAGCGCCCAGATGAAAAGGCCGATAATTTTGGTGTTCGTCGTAGCGGCACCGGCCAGCGAGAACAGCAACGCCCGGAGAACGCTGGGGCGCTCCATTAACCGCAACGAAAGCCAAAGCGTGATCAGCGTCAGCGACAGGAGCACCATATCTTTATTGTTATAATGCCCTTCGGCGAACATGCGGGGGGTCAGCACCCAAAACAGGACCGCGACCGTGCTCATGGCGCGGGATAGCCCGAGGCGGCGGCAGATCAGCCACAGCGCCGCCGCGCCTGCGACGAACCACAGCCAGGTATAGGCGTGCCAGAGCTGCATCAGCGAATCCGCGGAAAGCGTGCTGTCGGCCATGATTCCAAGCAGGGGATAATAGGCGCATTCGCCGTGGTCTCTCTCCTCACTGTCGGCGATCAGCCCGCTTGCGGGGGTGGTTATGGAAGACATGAACGCAAAGCGGGTGTCCAGACCCAGCGTCTGCGCGTACTGGTTGCCGTTCATACGCAGAATATCCTGTTCCCAGGGCTCATCCCAGGGCTGGCCATAGTCTCCGGCCGTCAGCAACCCCACGGCAGTCAGCGCCAGAAAGAACAACGCGACAAACCATGTGGAAAAGCGCCCTGCTTTCTTTGGCATTCGCGATCCCTGCTTTCTGTTCTCATACCTTGATACAATGATGATACCACAGAGCGATTTCCATCACAAGCGAAGCCCCTCCCGGGACATCGGGAAGGGCCGAAGAGATATTGTTATCAGGCAACCGCGGTAATGGTGTCGCCCTGATCCTGCGGCAGAACCGGGCTGGCCGCCGCTTCGCGGGCCAGCTCCCAGGTGAGCGCGCCCAGCAATAGCAGGTTTAACACCGCGCCAAATTGCAGGCTGAAGATCGGTGCATTAAACAGATACTCGCAATACGCGCTTAACGTTGGTAACAACCCCAGCAACACCCACCCAAAACCGCGCGGTTTGGCCAGCGCGACCGCCCATACCATCAGCAGCACATCGCCGACCATCCCGTACCGTTCATGCATGCGCGGCAGAAAGAATACGCAAGTCAGCACGCACCATGCGCCCAGTAAAAGCATGGTTTGCGTGCCCAGCGCACGCCGCCGGTAGATCAGCCAGGCCGCCATGCTGCCTAGCGATCCAAGCGCCAGCACCAGCCCCATGCGCTGCCAAAGCCCCTGTACCAGCTGCTTGCCCGTCAGTGCGTCGCCAAGCAGGGCGAACAGATTGGGGCAGTTAAAAGTAGGCTTTGTGTACATGGCGGTTTGCCCGAGGTATACGGTCACGGCATAAAACGGACTTTCCCCCAGAAACACCATGGGAATACCCGTGGCGACCCACACCGTGGGAACGAGGAGAAACCACAGGAGGCTGAACTTTTTTTCCCGGCAGAACCAGGCGATCAGCAACACGGGCAGCAGAAAGACAGCCTGTAATTTAAACGCCATCGCAAGCCCAAAGCTTACCATCGCCCATCCCGGCCTGTTTTGTAAAAGCAGCCACAGCGAAAGTACAGACAGCGCCGCGTAGGATGCGTCGGTCTGCCCCCAGGCGGATGCGTTCAGGATCAATATAGGATTGAGCCAAAGCAGCGTGAACACCGCAAAAAGACCAATCTTCCTGCGTGGCCGCGGAAGTACCCAGCTCGCCAGCAGGCAGGTGAAAACAACCAGTCCGGCCTCCATCACGAGGGAGACGGCCTTAAGCACAAGCGCGCTGTCCGCGGCTGGAAAACACAGAGCGGCCAGCGCCCACAGGTACAGATGCAGCGGGCTGTAGGTCCATTGCAAATCGGGAGCCAGCACAGCCGCCATGCCACCCTGTTTGATCGCGGCATACCAGCTCATATTCATATACTTTAAATCGGCGGCCATCTGCGGCAGGCTGGAGTAGCGAATGAACGCACCCAGCAGCAACACGGCGGCAAAAGCATACCCCAGGATGTGCTCCCGGAGATGGCGCTGCAATCGTCTTTCCCAGACCATCATGGCGGTTCCTCCCTGCGGTTTAATCCGAGGCTGGTTTACCGTTTGGCCTCGTCGCGCATGGTTTCCATCCACGCTTCCGCACTGCGGATGGACGCCAGCACCGTTTCCGGCGCGGGGCCGCCCCGCAGTTTGCGGCGTTCCACACAGGCTTTGAGCGATATGGCGTCGTATACGTCGTTTTCAAACACGGGGGACGCTTCGCGCAGTTCCGTCAGGGTCAGATTGCCAAGCTCCCGGTGTTCCTTAACACATTTACCGACCAGTATGCCGCTTACGTGGTGCGCATCGCGGAAGGGCATCCCCTTGCCTACCAGATAATCGGCTAGATCGGTCGCGTTGGTAAAGCCCAGCGCGGCGCTTCTAGCCATCGCGTCGGCGTTGAAGACCGTGCTTGCGAGCATTGCCGTAAAGGTGGGCAGGCATTTGCACAGGGTATCGTACGCGTCAAAGAAGGCTTCCTTGTCCTCCTGCATATCTTTGTTATACGCGAGGGGAAGCCCCTTCATCACGGTCAGCAGCGCCATCAGGTCGCCATATACGCGGCCGGTTTTTCCACGGGTCAGCTCGCACGCGTCCGGATTTTTCTTCTGCGGCATAATGCTGGAACCGGTGGCAAACGCGTCGTCCATTACGGCGGTGCCGAACTCGTTGGTGGACCAAAGGATCAGTTCTTCACAGAAGCGGCTCAGGTGCATCATGCAGATGGATGCGGCGGAGAGGAACGACAGGGCAAAATCCCGATCGCTGACCCCATCCATAGCGTTGTCGGTAACATTGCTGAAGTGTAAAAGCTCCGCCACCCGCTCGCGGTTGAGGGGATAGGTGGTGCCCGCGAGCGCCCCGCTGCCCAGCGGCATCACGTCGGCTTCGTCGTAAGCCAGGCGGAAGCGTTTCACATCCCGCATAAACATCTGGCAATAGGCCATGAAAT